>NZ_JBSGFR010000031.1:0-111242 GCF_053603475.1 Actinoplanes sp. NPDC004185
GGAGTACTACAACACTGCCCGCAGCCACTCAGCACTCGGGGGACACCCACCGATCAGCCGCCTCACCGCCTGAAACAACGTGTCGGGTCGCAACAGCTAGACCCGGTCGTCGGTCATGGAGCCGGCGACCAGAGGCGCATCGGTGCCGACCAGGCGCCGGCCGAGCAGCACTCCGTCATCTTGGCTGGGCGTTTCACGACAATGAGTCCGGCCAGGAGCAGCAGCATGCAGGTCCACGCGAACCAGTCACCGAACTTCGCGTACATCGTTGTTGCCGAGCTGTCGGGGAACGCGGTGACGACAGATACGAAGGGCGCGTCCGTACTGTGCGCCTCGGCCAGGATCCGGCCGTGCGCGTCGCTCACGACCAGGTCGCCGTTCCGTGCCGCACGGGCCACGGTGAGCCCGCTTTCGACACCTCGGGTGACCGCCATCCGGCCGTGCAGCCATCCGTCGCGGTGGAAATCCCAGGCGGGCACGAAGAGAGTGGTGGCGCCCCGTCGACGGTAGTCGCGGACCAGGCCGGGCAGGTCCAGATCGAAGCAGATGGCGATCCCCCAGCGCGTACCGGAATCCGCCGCGAACGCCAGCTGGTCACCGGGTGCGAAGTCGCTTTCCAGCCCTGGGATGAGATGGTGCTTGAAGTACACGACCGGTCGGCCGCCGTCCGCGGGGAGGTCGACGGCCGCGTTACGGAGTGCACCGTGCTGTTCGAGGACCAACCCGACGATGACCTCCACGTCGTGGTCGGCGGCGAGCCGCGCCAGAGGGGTCGCCAGAAGGGGGAACGTCGTGTCGTCAGCGGCGAACACCTTCTCCGGCATGACGACGACGCGAGCGCCGCGGGCGGCGGCTTCGGTGATGTGGGCCCCGTACTCGGCAAGCAGGTTGCGTCCCTCCGGCGTCCCGACCGGAGTGATGCCGGAAAGGCGGTCGGTCGCGAGCAGCGCCACCTGCTGTGATCCGCCGCTGTCCGGCGAGTGCAGCTGCCACGCGCCGTACCCCGCCGTCAGGGCCAGTAGCAACGCGGCGGTGACTGCCACGCCGGCCCGGCCTACCGCCTGTGGTGCGAGGAAGGCCGCGGCGGCCGTGGGCACCGCGAGGAGCAGGAAGGTGATTCCCCATGGTCCGGTGACGGAGGCGGCCTGCAGGACGGCGAGGATGTCGGCCTGGGTGTAGGCGAGGCTCCACCAGGCCCCGTTCGGGGACAGCACCGACATCGCGTACTCGACGACGACCCAGGCGGCCGGCGTCGCGGCGACCGCCACCAGCGGGTGACCTCGCCGGATGAGCCCGCGCGCGAGCAGCACGACCAGGCCGAACAGCAGCGCGGACCCGACGACGATCGAGACGGCCATCGGCGGTGGGATCTGTACTGTCTTCAGGAAGTAGCTCCACATCGGCGTCTCGCCGCCCAGCCACGCGGCCGACGCCGCCAGGAACGCCACCCGGGCGCTGAGGCGAGGGGCGGCGAGGAGCACCGGAAACGGTGCGAGCCAGGTGAGCCAGGGTATCGGGGTGAGCCCGGTACCGACCATGAACAGCGTCGCCGACGCCACCGTGGCGGCGACCGCCACGGCAAGACGCTGCATTGATGAGTTCATCGTGGTGCCTCCCGTGTCCAGGTGCCCCACTGTCCGGGAACCGGGCCGGAAGCACATCGCCGACGGGAGCGGTCCGCATGGCGCGCGTACGGACTGACGGATCTCACCCCTGCGAGTGAGACCGTCATCGGTCCGGCGGGCGTAGTAACGGCAGGTGGCGATCGAATAGGCTGGCCGCGGTCTCGGCCGGAATCGGGAGCGGTGATGCGGGCGGACATCCTCAGGGTTCGGCGGACCGACGTCGCGGTCGCGGCGGCCGTCGTCGCGCTGACGGTGACCCCTTCGCTGGTTCCCCACGTGCGGCCGTGGTGGTTCGTGTCACTCGCCGTGCTGATGTCGGTCCCCGTGCTGTGGCGGCGCCGCGCCATCCTGTCGACCGGGGCGCTCGTCGGCAGCGCAACCACAATCCTGGCGATCACGGCCCAGTCTCTGCCGCGATCCGTGCTCCTGCTGCCGTACGGCGTGCTCGTGTGCACCTACACCTTCGCAGCGGCGGACCTCTCGCGGACCCGGCGCGCCGTGGGCACAGCGGGCCTGGCCGTGGGCGTGGCGGTGTCGCTGATCGTCCCGCAGGAGGATCTCGAGACCTACCGTTACCTGGTCACGGTCATCGTCGCCGCCTACGCCCTCGGGGTCGGCGCACGGGCCCGGCGGGCGAGAAGGGACGCCGTGCGGGAGCGCGAAGGTCGTATCCGGGAAGAGCGCGCCGCCGCGGTCGCCCGAGAGCGCACCCGGATCGCCCGCGACATGCACGACATCGTGACGCACTCCGTCGGGCTGATCCTGATCCAGGCCGAGACCGGTCCCCTGGTCCTGCGGCACCATCCGGAGAAGGCCGAGGCGGTCTTCGAGTCGATCGCCGCCGCGGGCCGTGACGCGGTCGGGCAGCTTCGCCTGATGCTCGGGACGCTGCGCGAATCAGGCAGCCTCATCGATGCGCCCCTCGGGTCGCAGCCCGGGATCGGCGCCCTGCACGGCCTGGTGGACAACGCCCGCCGGGCCGGCCTGGACGCCTCCACCGAGGTACGCGGCACAGCGCGCGACCTCTCCGCCGACCTCGATACGGCCGCGTACCGGGTGGTCCAGGAGTCGTTGACCAACACGATCCGGCACGCCCGCGCGAGGAACGTCAGTGTCTGTCTCCACTGGAACGACGACTCTCTGCGGATCGACGTCGCGGACGACGGCCGGGGCGCGGACGACGTGCGGGAAGGGTACGGCATGATCGGCATGCGCGAGCGGGTCGCGGCCTGCGGTGGCCGGCTGACCATCCAGCCGGGGAGTCCCGGTTTCACCGTCACCGCGATCCTGCCGATCGGCTGACCGGGATGCTCCGGGTGCTCGTCGCCGACGACCAGGAACTGTTCCGCTGCGGCTTCGCGATGATCCTCGAGGCCGGCGAGGACATCACCGTCGTCGGCGAGGCGACCGACGGCGCCGAGGCCATCGCGAAAGCGGTCGAGTTGCGGCCGGATCTGGTGCTCATGGACATCCGGATGCCGGGCGTGGACGGCGTGCAGGCGACAGCGGAGGTGTGCCGCCGGACCGAGGCGAAGGTGCTGGTCCTGACCATGCACGACGTCGACGAGTACGTCTACGACGCTCTGCGCGCGGGCGCGAGCGGCTTCCTGCTCAAGGACGTACGACGCGACGACCTCATCCGCGCGGTCCGCCTGGTCGCCGAAGGACAGTCGTTGCTGGCCCCGGCTGTCACCCAGCGGCTGATCGCGGAATTCATGGGCCGGGGACGCATCCGGCCCGGTCTGCAGCAGCGCCTGGGCGAGTTGACCAGTCGGGAGACGGCGACGCTGCGGTTGCTCGCGCGGGGCCGGTCGAACTCCGAGATAGCGGCGGAACTGGTGGTCAGCGGGCACACCGTCAAGACCCACGTGAGCAACCTGCTGACGAAGCTGGGCCTGCGCGACCGCGCCCAGGCTGTCGTCTTCGCCTATGAATCCGGCCTGGTCGTGCCGGGCGACGAGTAGCCCCGCCCGGTCCTCAGCGCGCCGAGCAGAAAGCCCGCAGGGCCTCCTCATCGGCCGCGGACATCCATTCGTACGTGCCGCGCAGCTGGTCGGCCCGCTGGTCGATCGTCGCTACCGTGACCGCCATGTCGCCCCAGGGCATGCTGATGTGCAGCAGGCTCCGCACGATGCCGGGCGGCAGGTGAACGCTGTCGGCGGGCGTCGCGCGCAGCAGCAGGCCGCTGGTGGACACGTCCTCGACCTGGCCCGACACCGCCACCAGCCGCCGGCCCGGCTCGGAGTCGAGCTGGGCGGTGCCGGTGGCGGCGTACGCGCCGGGGCGCCGCGCGGCACCGCGGCGCTGGACCACGCCGGTGGGTGCCTCACCGGAATGCGTGAGAACGCCGTCGCGCAGCTCCGCCTCGACCCAGGTGACGCCGGCGTTGCTGACCAGCTCGAGGACGCCGAAGCGGCGGACGCCCGGGCCGTCGGGGCTGAGCACCGGGATCGGCGGCAGCTCGGCGACGAAAGCCGCGCTCACCTCGGCCGGCACGATCAACGCCAACGGCTCTTCGCCGGGGCACCGCAGCAGGAGCGTGCTGCCCGCCGGGACTGTGATCATGCTGGCACGGTCTCACGGCCATCACCCGCCCGGCTGCCGCGCTTCGGAGCATCACCCGGCCGTGGGCATCAGCTTTTCCCGTTCGACGCCCCGGCGGGCGAGCACGGCAGCCACCGCGACCACCGCGAAGCCCCAGATCCACAGCAGCTGCAGGCTCTGGACCGAGACCAGCGGCCAATCCAGGACCTGCAGCGCGAGCAGCGTTTCGGCGGTCGGCCCGAAGGAGAAGCCCTCCTCGTGCATCATCGCGCCGCTGATGGGCGTCGGCTCGGCGGCGGTCAGGTAGCTGATCAGCGAGACGACGAAGCCGGCCGCGGACGGGATCGCCAGCACCAGGCCGGTCACCGCGAGGGCCCCGCTGGTCGCCGGACGCCGGGAGACCCGGATCCGATGGGCCAGGGCGACGCCGATCAGCCAGCCGGCCGTCAGGCCCAGCAGGATGCCGGCGATGGTCAGCGGCAGGTAGGCGGCGGGCCGCAGCGGCCAGCCGCCGACGCCGATGTAGACCTCGCCCTGGGCGGGATCGGACGCCGAGTGGACGTCGAACCGTACGCCGTCCTTGGTCGCCGTGTAGCTGTAACCGGTGACCAGGCCGCCGAAGTACACCGGGGTGGCCTGCCAGCCCTCGGCGACCAGCTGCCGATGGCTGTCCTCGACCGCCCGTCGCACCGCCGCGCCGTCCGGCAGGGTCTCCCCCGCGAACACGTAGCGGCTGGTGCGATCGGCATGGATCTCGCCCGCCGGCAGGATCCGCTGAGCCGCCGACAGCGCCGGGTATCCGAAGGTGCCGGCCCAGGATCCGACGCCCGCACCCAGGGCGCCCCCGATCAGCAGCGTCAGCACGGCCAGCACCAGCGCGAAGGGGCGGCGCACGGGCGGGCGGAACCGCTCGCGCAGGCCGTCGGCCACCAGCCGCACCTGCTCCCGGCGGCCGGGCCGGCCGCCCGGGGCCATCTCGACCATGGTCGCGATCAGCTCCGTTTCCTTGAGCTGTTCCGGATCTCGACCGTCGGCATCGTGGCCGTCGGAGAACCGGCGCCGGATACACCGGACAGCCCGGCGGATGACGGCTCGCTGGGCGCGGGCAGAACCACGTACGGCGACGGTCGGTCGCGGGTGCTCGCGTACGCGGACCCCGACGTCGCCCTGCGCACTCTGGGCTCCCGGTTCAATGCGGGTCTGCCCGGCGAGGTTCTGCTGCGGATGGCCGCCGACGACCCGGAGTGTGACGGCATCCTGGTCAACAGCGCCACCCAGCCGAACAGCATCATCATCACCAGGTCGACGGCCGCGCCGTTACGCCGGGACGGCCACGAATAGCAAGCCGATACCCCGGGCGGCTACATGCCCAGGCTCTGGTGGACGAACTGCTGTTGCGAGCCGGTTCCGGCCTGCCGCCATACCGACACCCCCGACGGTTCGATCGTGAACAACGTGGGCAGTCCGGAAGCGTCGATCGCCGCCGCCGGCTCACCGAGCAACGTGCCACCCAGGTCGGACCACGGGCCGAAGGTCTCGCCGCCGGCGGGCCGCCGGGTGACGCTCACCCCGTTGGCCGCATTCCGCGCGAAGATCAGCTCTCCCCCGGACGCCGGGAGCACGGTGGTGGGCTGGCCCAGGCCGACACCACCGAGGTCGGCCGGCTCCTCCGGCCAGGTGCCGGCAGCCGACCGGGTCAGCAGCAGCACCCGCCCGGTGCCCTCCTCGCGGTAGCTGACCGAGAGCCGTCCTTGCGCGTCCACGCTCACCTGCGGCGGGCTCGCCGGCGCCCCGCTCCGAAGAGACTCCTGGCGCTCCACCGCCGCGTTCGGCTCGGGCTGTGACCAGTGCTGGATCTCAGTGCGACTGCCGGCGAAGATCTCGATCCGTCCCTGCGGACCGGTCACGGCGGCGACGCCGTCCTGCAGGTCGTGGCCGCCCAGGTCGTCCCAGCGCCCGCTCCACCCGCCTTCGGAGCCCTGTGCCTGCGTGCTGATCCCACCGCCGCCGTTCTTGACGAACACCTGCAGCCGGCCGTCGGCGTTGACCGCCAGCGCCGGCGTGCCGACCTGGTCCTCGTCGCCCAGGCCGGCGTTGGGATTGCCCAGATCGGCCCAGCCCCCGGCGAACGAGCCGTCGGGAGCCTGCACGGAGGTGACCAGGTGATGGTCGGTGGAACGGCGGCCGACCACCGTCAACCGTCCGTCCCGCGTACGCCCGACGGCGAGGCCGGGGGTCAGCCGGCCACCGGGGTTCGCCAGCGGAAGCCCGGGGCCCCAGATCCCGGCGGCCAGCTGGGAGTAGACCTTCGGCACGCCGTTGCTGACCACGAACGCCCGCACGGTTTCGCGGCCGTCGCGGGCCACCCAGCCGGCACCGCGAGGCCACCGGTGGTACATGCGGGACAGCCAACGGTCACCGCCGTGCGAGTCGCCGAACGCGCGGTCGTAGCGGTAGTACTTCTCGAGGATCCGGCCCTTGCGGGCGGTCTGCTCGGCAGACAGGTTCGATGGGACATCGCCGATGTTGTAACCGCGATAGTTGACCTCCTGCAGGGGGCCCGCGTACCCGGCGGCCGCCTCCCGCGCGAAACGGGCGGCCGTGACGTGGTCGGCGTGGTCCTCGGTGTACCCGGCGCGGCGGTCCGGCTCCGGGTCGAGCGAGCGCAGCACGGTCGGCCGGTAGATGTCCATCAGCGAGCGCAGCACTGCCAGCACGTCGGTGCGGCCGTATCGCGACGAGGAAACGGTCAGGCCTCCGGCCGGCACCACCGAGCCGAACGAACCGCCGGTGTCGAGGTTGCGCAACTGCCCGTCGGGCAGGTCGAGGAACAACAGGTGCACGTCCGGGCGGGCGCGCAGGAAGTACATCTCCACCACCCGGCCCGCGACCGGGAACGGGGTACCTTCCCATTCCGACTGGGTGGCATCGTCGGCGTCGGCGACCCCGGCCATCTCGGCGTACGCGTTCTGCAGGCCGCGCTGCCGGTTCCGGGCCCGTTCGGCCGGGGTCGAGCCGTTCCCGGTCAGTTCGCCGGCGGTCAGGTACACAGTGATCGCCGGCAGAGCGGTGTTGATCGAGCGGTCGATGTCCGGGTTCATGAAGAAGAGTTCGTCGTCGGGATGGGCCACCACCTGCATGTACAGCGGATGCAGATCCTGCGGCGCGGCCGCGGGCGCGGGCACGGCGGGCGCCGGAGCCGCCGGCACGATCACGCCAACCGTCACCGCGGCGACCGCGACCAGAAACGTCTTGAACCTGCGCAACATGGTTGCCCCCCATAGCGATACCCTTCTATGCCACGCACCGTAGTCGGTCGCATGCGGAAGGGGGATTGTCGCCGTGAAAATTCTTCTCGCTGCCCCGTACTTCGCACCCCGCACCGGAGGCATGGAGACCTACGCCTGGCACCTCGCCCAAGGTCTCCGGGCGGCCGGCGCGGAAGTCGTCGTGGTCTGCGGCGACGACGTTCCGGCGGTGCGGCGTGAGCACCTCGACGGGCTCGTCGTCTACCGGTTGCCGATCTGGCGGACGGTGTCCAACACACCTGTGCACCCGGCCTGGCCCTGGCTGCTGCGGCGGATCCTGCGCGCCGAGCGCCCGGACGTGGTCAACGCCCACACCCCGGTCGTGTTCATGGTGGACGCCGCCGCTCTGGCGGTGGGCCGCGTTCCGCTCGTCGTGACGTACCACGCCGCCACCCTGGACAAACCCGATGGCCTGGCGATGCGCGCGACGACCCTGGCCTACCGGGCGGTCCAGCGGCTGACGCTGGGGCGAGCCGACGCCGTCGTCGCGGTCTCCCCCTACGTCCGCGACGGGTTACGCCGGTGGGCGGACAAGCTGCACGTGGTGCCCAACGCGGTCCCCGCGGTGGCCGCGGCCCCGCCGGAGGCGGCCGGCGACGGCCTGGCCTTCGTCGCCGGCCTGCAGCGCACCCACTCCTGGAAAGGACTCGACCTGCTCCTTGACGCGCTGGAACGGTACCGCCGCCGATACGGCGGCAGCGCGCCCCGGCTGACGGTGATCGGCGAGGGCGACGACCGGCCCCGGTACGAGCGGCGGGTGCTCGAGCTCGGCCTCACCGCCGCGGTGACGTTCACGGGCCGACTGCCCCCGGCCGAACGCGACCGGGTGCTGCGCGGGGTCCGGGCCCTGGTCGCCTGCCCCACCACCGCCAACGACGCCTTTCCGACGGTGCTGCTGGAGGCCTGGGCCCAGGGCGTGCCGGTCGTGGCCACCGCGATCGGAGCCCTGCCCTCCCTCGTCGAGGAGGGCAGGACCGGGGCGCTGGCCCGGGCCGGCGATCCGGACGATCTGGCCCGGGTCCTGCACGGGGTGCTGACCGACGCCGATCGGGCCCGCGCCCTCGGCGAGAACGGCCGACGGCGGGTGGCCGCGGAATTCACCTGGCCGACCCAGGCCCGCCGGATGATCGACCTGCTGGCCGCGGTCGCCGGCCCCGGCCGGCGCTGAGCCGTGCGGACCACGCCGCGGCGGGTGGTCGCCGTGCTGGCCGCCGCCCTCATCGCCGCAGCGGTGGCGTACGGCGGGGAGGCCGTCACCGACAACACCGGCGGGGCGACCGTGCAGCCCGTCATCCCGGACGTGCCGGCGCAGACCCGGCACGTCGGCGGCGTGGCGCTCGGCAGCGGCGAACCGGCGAACCCCCGTCGTCGCGCCGACTATGCGGCGCTGCGGGCGATGAACGCGACCTGGGTGCGCAGCGACATCGACTGGCGTGCCGTGGAGGAGTCGCCCGGCCGCTGGGACTTCAGCCGGTACGACGCGGTCGTCGCCGACGCGCACGCCGAAGGCCTGCGCCACCTGGCCATCCTGCACACCGTGCCGGCGTGGGCCAACCACGGGGCCGGCGCCTACTCGCCACCGCGGGACCTGCGGTGGCTGCGCGAGTACTGCCGGCGCACCGCCGAGCGGTACATCCCCCGGGGCGTGCGGGACTTCGAGATCGGCAACGAGGTGAACCTGCCGCATCCCGGCTGGACGCGCCCCAGCGGTCCGGCGTACGTGCGCCAGTTGCTGCAACCATGCGCGGTGGGCGTGCGCAATGCCGCCCGGCGACTCAATGTGCGGGTCAACGTGGTCCTGGGCTCGGTGGTGCCCGGCGGCACCGGCCCCGCCGATCCGGTGCGCTTTCTCGCCGACGTGTACCGCGCGGGTGGCGGGCCGCTGTTCGACACCGTTTCGGTGCACCCGTACACCCGGCCGCTCGCCCCGGCCACGAGCGACCACCTCGGCGGATTCGTCGAGCGCGTGTACGAGGTCATGCGGGCGCACGGCGACGCCGCGAAGCTGATCTGGGCCACGGAGTACGGATATCCGACCGCGGGACCGCACTCGACATCCGAGCAGCGACTGGCGACCTATGTGGATACGGCCGTGGATCTGTGGTATTCGCACCCGTTCGTCGGTCCGCTGTTCTGGTATTCGGCGCGTGACACAGGCACCGACCGCAGCGACGACGAACAGCACTTCGGCCTGCTGCGCCACGACGGCTCGGCCAAGCCGACATACCCGGCCCTGGCCGAGCGGTTCACCCGCCACTAGGCGACCCGCCGACTTGCCGTGGCTTCCGGGCATAACGGATTCATCCTCGTGAATACAATTCGCATCTGCTCCCCGACGGCAGGTCCGGTTGATCCGCCGCGATTATCCGCCATGATCTGTTCATGGGTTGTTAAATTTCCGCGCCTGCGACAGCGCGATGCCGGACTCCGAGCGCTCGGCGACCGGTGTCCTTATCAGCAGAAGGCCATGATCGCGATACGGCGTTCACAATTTCCGGTGCCCCATGCTCGCTTGCCGGATGACAACGATGAAAGAGCGCAAGTCATTGACGTCCGCCACTCTGTGATGCTTCCATGGACCGGCATCAGGGTGCCGGAGCCGAACGCGTGCGCTATTCACGCCGGCTCCGGGAGAAACGAAACAATCTGATCATCCACTTTCTTGACGATCATCTGGCCGCCGTCGTCGCCGGCCATTTGTCACGTCCCGCCCGGCGCCGGAGTGGTCTCCGCTGCTCCCCGGGCCGATAGGGAAGATACTCATGGCTGCTTCGTACAACGGTGGTGCCGCCCGCGCCGAGCCGATCGACGGACACGCGAACGGCCGGATGCACCCGGCGCCGGCGCTGCCCGGCCGGCCACGGGTCGCGGTGCTGCTGCCGTGCCGGAACGAGGAGACCACCATCGCCGACGTGGTCGCGGACTTCCGGCGCGCGCTACCGGACGCAACCGTGTACGTCTACGACAACGCCTCCACCGACCGCACCGACGCCCAGGCGCGGCGGGCGGGTGCCGTCGTGGCCCACGTGCCACGCCCGGGCAAGGGCAACGTCCTGCGGCAGATGTTCGCCGACATCGACGCCGACGTCTATCTCATGGCCGACGGCGACGGCACCTACGACGCCGCCGCCGCGCCGGCACTCGTCGCCGCCCTGTGGGAGCGCAAGCTGGACATGGTGGTGGGACGGCGCGTCGATGCGGCGGAGGTCGCCGAGACGTACCGCTACGGCCACCGCTTCGGCAACCACCTGTTCACCTCCGCTGTGCGATGGATCTTCGGCAGCGGGCCCGAGGACATGCTCTCCGGCTACCGCGCCCTGTCCCGCCGGTACGTACGGTCGTTCCCGGCCGCCTCCCGGGGCTTCGAGATCGAGACCGAGATGACGGTGCACGCGCTCGACCTGTGCGTGCCCTTCGGTGAGGTCCCCACCACGTACCGGGCCCGTCCCCCGCACTCGGCGAGCAAGCTGCGTACGGTCCCCGACGGGCTGCGGATCCTCGCCTGCATCGTGCTGCTGTGCAAGGAGTACCGGCCCGCACGCTTCTTCGGGGCGCTGCTCGCCGCCCTCGTCGTGGGTGCCGCAACCGCGTCCCTGCTGCGGCCCTGGGACGCGGCCGGCGCTTTCGGCACCGGCAAGCAGGTCGTGATCATCTGCGCGGTGCTGAGCTTCGGCCTGCTCAACGCCGGCGTGGTGCTGGACTCGGTCAGCCGGAACCAGCGCGCGATGAAACGAGTGCTGTACCTCGCCGCCGCCGACCGCAGCGCCGACCGGCCACCCGCGAGGTTCCGGTGACGGCCGGGGCGCGCGACACGGTCACCACGGCGGAGCCGACGCCGTACACCTCCGCCGGGAGCCGCCCGGCCCGGGTGGCGTTCCTCAGCGACTCCGTCTGGCCGTTCAACACCGGCGGCAAGGAGCGGCGGCTGTACGAGATCACCCGCCGGCTCGCTGCCGCCGGGGTCGAGGTCCATGTGTACACGATGAAGTGGTGGCCGGGGCCCCGCACCCTCGTGCTCGACGGCGTGCACCTGCACGCGGTCGGCAAGCAGCATTCCCTGTACCAGGGCGAGCGGCGCTCGATCCGGCAGGCCCTGGTGTTCGGTGTGGCCACCATCCGGCTGCTGGGTGCCCGCTTCGACGTCCTCGACGTCGACCACATGCCGTACTTCCCGCTGTTCACGGCGCGGGTGGTGTGTTCGGTGCGGCGCCGCCGCCTGGTCGCGACCTGGCACGAGGTCTGGGGAGCGGCCGGCTGGCGGCAGTACCTCGGCCGGCTCGCACCGTTCGGCACGCTCATCGAGCGCTGGGCCGCCCGCCTGCCCGACGAGATCGTCTCGGTCTCGGCCCAGACCTCCGATCGCCTGGTCCGGGAACTGGGCGTACGGGTGCCCGTGCACACGATCGTGCCCGGGGTCTCCTTGTCCGACGTGGATGCCCAGCCGGCGGCGGAGCCCCGCGTCGACGTGCTGTTCGCGGGCCGGCTGCTGGCCAACAAGAACGTCGACCTGTTGTTGCGGGCCGTGGCGTTGCTGCGGCGGCAACGTCCCGGCATCCGCTGCCGGATCGTCGGCGCGGGCCCGGAACTGCCCCGGCTGATCGCGCTGCGCGACGAGCTGAGCCTGGCCGGCGCGGTGGAGTTCTCCGGCTTCGTGCCGGACGACGAGATCTACAGCGTCATGAAAAGCACGTCGGTGCTGGCCCTGCCGTCGGTACGCGAGGGATTCGGGTGTGTCGTGGTCGAAGCCAACGCGTGCGGCGTCCCGGTGGTCACCGTGAACCATCCGGACAATGCCGCCCGGCACCTGATCGCCTCCGGGCACAACGGCTACCTGGCCAACGTCGACGCCGCCGACCTCGCCCGTGGGCTCGCCGCGGCGCTCGACGCGGCCCCCCACCTGGACCCCCGGTCGGCCGCCGAACGGGCCGGTCACCTGCGCGACTGGGACGAGGTCGCGGCCGCGGTGCACGGCACGCTGGTCCAGCACCGCCCGCGGCAGCGGAACCACGGGCGCTGATGGAGATCGTTCAGGTGGTGGCGCTGTACCCACCCCATCTCGGCGGGCAGGAGGCGGTCGTCGAGCAGCTCGCCACGCGGCAGGCTCAGCGCCACCGCGTCACGGTGTACACCTCGGATGTCGGAGCCGCGGGACAGCCTCGGACCCAGGACCGTTCCGGCCGTGCGGGGTCGCTGCGGGTGGTGCGGCTGCCTGCCGCCTGGCTGGCGAACACACCGGTGATGCCGGGCCTGGTGGTACGCCTGCTCACGCACACCCCGCGACCGGATGTCATCCACGTCCACACCGGTCAGGCGTTCGTCCCCGAGATCGTCGCGTTGGCGGCCACCTTGCGACGTACCCGTTACGTGGCCCACCAGCACCTCGTGCTGCGCCCCTCCGGCCGGCTGGGCCGGCTGTTGCTGCCGGCGTACTTCCGGCTGGTGCTCGGACCGGTCCTCCGCCGCGCCGACCGGGTCATCTGCCTGACCGCCGCGATGCGGGACGAGGTGGTGCACACGTTCGGGGTGACCCCGGCCCGGGTGGCGGTCATCGCCAACGGCGTGGACACCACCGGAGTCCCCGCGGCGCACCGGCGGCGCACGGACGAACTGCTGTTCGTCGGGCGCCTGGCCGTGCAGAAGAACATCGGCGCCCTGCTGCACGCGGCGGCCGCCCTCCGCGCGGAGGGGCGCGACGTGCGGGTCCGGATCATCGGCGACGGCCCGGAACGCCGGCGGCTGCAGGACCTGACCGACCGGCTCGCTCTGGGCGGTACCGTCGCGTTCGAGGGGCGCCGCGACCGGGCCGCGATCCGGACCGCGTACGCGCGGGCGACCGCACTGGTGCTGCCCTCCACTCACGAGGGCATGCCGCTGGTACTGCTGGAAGCGATGGCCGCGGGGATCCCGGTCGTGGCGGCAGCGCTTCCGGAGATCGTCGAAGTGGGCGGCGACGCGGTGCTGACCGTCGATGTCACCGCGCCCGGCGCGCTCGCCGCAGCCCTGGGCCGCGTGCTCGATGACGTACCCCTGCGAACCCGGCTCGCCGCCGCGGCGACGGTCCGGGCCCAGGCCCACGCGTGGCCGGCCGTGACCGCGTCCGTCGAGGGTCTGTACGCGGAGGTGCTCGGCCGGTGACGGCCGGGTCGGCGACCGCAGCCGCGGCCGGGGCGTCCCCGGCCGGGACGCGGCGGGGGGTCCCCGCGGGCCGGGTCACCGTCGCACTGCTGGTCATGGTGAACGTACTGGTCTTGGCCGGAACGCCGGCACCGGTACGCGCCGCCCTGGTGCTGCCCGTGGTGGTTCTGGTGCCGGGCGCGTGGGTCATGCGGGTGATCGGCCTGCGCCGGCCGGCCGGCTGGGACGCGGTGCTGCACGTGGTCGCCTTCGGCCTGTGCTTCCTGCTGGCGGTCAGCCTCGCCGTGGCGGTGGTGCCCATCGCCGGTGCGTTGTCGCCCGTCGGGTGCCTGATCGGCTTCGACCTGGCCATGGGCGCGTTGCTGAGCGTGGCAGCGGTGCGCGCCGCCCCTCGTGCCGGTCCCACCGAAGTCGACGAGCCCGTACGGGGACGGCCGCGACTCCCGCTCAGGCCCGCGGATCTTGCCTCGGTCGCGCTCGCGGCGCTGGCAGTCGTCCTGGCCGTGGCCGGCGCCGCCCGGCTGAACGCGGGCGGCAGCGGCACCCTCACCGCGCTGGCCCTGACCGCGGGTGCGATGGCCCTGTTCGGCGCCTCGCTGCCCGGCGACAGCGCGCCTGGCGCCCGCGGCGCGCGAGCCCGGGACCAGGCCGCAGCCACGACCGTGTTCCTGCTCGGGCTGGCGGTGCTGCTGGCCACTTCGCTACGCGGGACGGGGGTGACCGGCCACGACATCAAGATCGAGATGCACGCGCTGCAGGCCACACTGACCGCCGGCCGATGGGAGCCCGGCGGTATGGCACCGGACTACACCGCGTGCCTGAGCATCACCACGTTGCCCGCGTTCCTGCACCACCTGCTCGGCGTCGCGCCGTTGGACGTCTTCCGGGTCTGCTACCAGGTGCTCTTCGCCGGCGTCGGCGTCGGCGTGTTCCTCCTCGCCCGGCGCCTGCTCCCCACCGGCGCGGCGGTTGCGGCGGCCGGGCTGTTCGTGGCCTTCCCGGCCTTCGTCAACGACATGCCGATGCTCAACCGCCAGGAACTGGCGCTGATCTTCTTCGTCGTCGCCATGCTCGCGCTGCTGGACGATCGAGGGTCCCGGCGCCATCGGCTGGTGACGTTCGCCGTCATGGCAGCCGGCCTGACGGTCTCCCACTACTCGACCACGTACGTCACCATCGGCCTGCTGTTCCTGGGATGGCTGGTGCTGCGGATGCCCGCACTGGCCGTCGCCGTCCGCCGGCGCGCCGGCCACCCGGAACGGTCCGGACCGCGACCGGTCCGATGGCCGGCGCGGATCGTCGCCGGCCTGCCCGGTTGGCGGGGAGCGCACCCGGTTCCGCCGCCGCTGCTCGGCCCACGCCTGGTCCTGTTGCTCGTGGTCTTCTCGGTGGCCTGGAGCGTGGGCACGGGCAGCGGCGGCGGCCTGGTCCGGACGGTGCAGGACTCGATGGCGGCGGTCCAGCGCAGCAACAGCCAGTCGGCCGACGCGGTCCGGTACAGCTTCTTCGGTCATACTCCGGCCCGCACCGATGAGCAGGTACTCCGCGACTATCTGGCCGCCCGGGGTGCCCCGGCGGATCCCGGCAGGCCGGCCACCACCTGCCCCGTCCGGCTGGTGCCGCCGGACACCCTGCCGGAAACCCCGGCCGGCCGGGGCCTCAGGGCCGCAGGGATCCCGCCGGCCACGGTCACGGCAGCTTCCAGGGTCGCCGCCGTGGCGCTGTTCCAGCTCGGCGCGATTCTCGGTCTGGTGCTGCTGTGGTGGGCCACCCGGCGCTCGCTCGGCCCGGCGCGCGTCCTCACCGCACTCGGCCTGGCGGCACTGGGCCTGCTCGCGGCCACGGTCGTTCTCCCCGAGCTCTCGCTGAACTACGGACTGCTACGGCTGTTCCAGCAGTTCCTGATCCTGCTGGCCCCGATGGTGGTCATCCTGCTGACCACGGCCCTGGGCGGGTTCCGCCGGCGGCTGCCCGCAGCCGGCGCCGCGGCGGTCGTCACGGCCTGCTTCGTCAGCACCTCGGGGCTCCTGCCGCAGTTCCTCGGCGGCTACCCACCCCAGCTGAACCTGAACAACGCGGGTGCCTACTACCGGGCCTGGTACGCCTCGGCCGAGGACGTGACGACGGCCAGCTGGCTGGACGCCTCCGTACCGGCCGGTGCAGTCGTCGCCGCCGACAGTGCGGACACCGCGCTGCTGCGGGCGAGCACACGGTTCGATCCCCGCGAGGGCGTGGCCCCCGGCATCGTGCCGGCCGGTGCCTATCTGCGCGTCGACGCCGACGGAGACGGCCGGGCGCAGACCGTCCTGGTGGCGGACGACCGGATCCTGACCATCAGCTTTCCGCTGCAGTGCGTGGCCGCCGGGCGGCCGCTGCTCTACGCCCGGGACGGGCATCTCGTCTACGGGCCGACATGAGGTGAATGGGCGATGCGGATCCTGCACGTCATCAACAACGGAAGCACCTGCGGCGGGGCCGAGAGGCTCACCGCGGACCTGGTGCGCTCACAACGCGCCGGCGGCCACGACGTCCACGTGCTGGCCGGCGACCGCCCCGGGCCCGGCGAGTGGTTCGCCGACAGCACGTGGCCGGTACTGACGGCACGCGGTCCGGCCCGGGTCCGCAATTTCTACTTCAACCAGGGCGCCCGGGCGGCGCTGCGCGAGCTGCTGGGCCGGTTCGCCCCGGAGGTCGTACACCTGCACACGATCGGGCTGCTGTCCGCCGGCGCGTTACCGCTGCTGCGCGGCACGCCCACGGTGATGACGGTGCACGGCCCGGAGTACTTCATCGGCGGCACCGTCCGGCACTGCCTGCCGGCGGCCTCCTTCCGTGGAGCCGACCGGGTGGACGGCCGGCTGAACGCCCGCGGAGCCGCCGCGTACGTCTGGGGCGGTGTGGTCTCGGGGGGCCTGTCCCGGCGGCTCCTGCGCCGGCACGTCGACGTCTTCACCGCGCCCAGCTCCTACATGGCCGAGCTGGTGGCACGATCGCTCGGGCCGGCCAGGATCATCCGCAACGGCCTGGACGAAGGCTTTCGGGCAGCGGTCCGCGCGCGGCCGGCCGGCCCGCCGGGGACTGGCCCGCGGCTGGTGACGGCCGGGCGGTTGGAGGACGTCAAGGGTGTCCAGGTGCTGCTCGCCGCGATGCCGGCGATCCTCGCCGCGTACCCCGGAGCCCGGCTGACGGTGCTCGGCACCGGCTCCATGGACGACCGCCTGCGGCGGCTGGCCGGCCAACTCGGCGTCGGGCCGGCGGTGAGCTGGAGCGGCTGGTCGCCACCGGCCACGATGGCCGCCGCCCTGGCGGCCGCCGACATCGCGGTGGTGCCGTCGATCTGGCCGGAATCGTTCGGGCTGACCGCCCTGGAGGCGCTGGCCGCCGGCTGCGCCGTCGTCGCGGCCGACTCCGGCGGGCTCCCCGACCTCGTCCGGCCCGGCGAGACCGGCCTGCTGGTGCCGCCGGGTGACGCACCCGCCCTGGCCGCGGCCGTCCTGACCTTGCTGGCCGATCCAGCGCTGCGGGCCCGGCTGGCCGCGGCCGCGACGCGGCTGGCCGACCAGCTCACGCTGACCGCGTACGCCCGAGCGATGTACGCCGCGTACCAGGACGCCGGTGCCGCGAACCGGACCACCCGCCCGGCGGCCCCGGCCACGGTGCCCGGCCGATGACCGACTCGACGCTCACGAAACCGGCCACCGGTCCCCTGGCCCGCCTGCGGGTGGCGACCGCCGACAGCCTGTTCCGCAATTCCGCCTTCCTGCTGCTCGCGACCGTGGAACTGGCCGCCGGCGGCTTCCTGTTCTGGCAGGTGGTCGCCCACCTGTTCCCCGCGGCGGAGGTGGGCCGGGCGGGCGCCCTGATCTCGGCGTCCGTGCTGATCGGCAGCTGTGCGCTCCTGGGCATGCACAACGCCGTCATCCGCTACCTGCGCGTCTGGGAGGACGATGCGGCCACGGTCGACACCGCGCTGACGACGGTGCTGGTGGCCGCGACGGCCGGCGCGCTCGCTTTTGTCGCGCTGGCGCCGGCCGTCGCCCCTGAGCTCGCCGGCCTGCTGCGACACCCGCTCAACGCGACCCTGTTCGTCCTGCTGACCAGCGGCTACGCGGTCAACATGGTCGGCGACAACGTGTTCGTGGCCGCTCGCCGCAGCGGATTCGTGCTGGGCCGCAACACGGTGGTCGTCGTGCTCCGGCTGCTGTTGCCCCTGGCCTGCCTCGGCCTGGGGGCCCTGGGCATCTTCACCGCCTACCAGGGGGCGATGGTCGCCGCCCTGGTGGTGTATCTGTTCGCCCTCCGGCGGGTGCTCGGCCTGCCGAGCCGGCTGCGGCTGCGCCGGGACCGCCTCGCCGCCATGTGGCGGTACTCCGCGTGGAACTACCTGGCGACCGTCATCCTCATGCTCCCGGCCCTGCTCATGCCCATCCTCGTCGCCGAGCAGGCCGGTCCGGCGGCAGCCGCCTACTACTACGTCGCCGCGCTGCTGGCCGGCACGCTGGCGTTCGTGCCCCAGGCCACGAGCCGTAGTTTCTTCGCCGAGGCCGAGCGCGACCGCACCCGGATGCGCACCTCGCTGGGCCGGGTGGTCCGGCTCACCCTCGCGGTGGAGCTTCCCATGCTGCTCGGCCTGCTGCTCGGCGGCCACTTCGCGTTGAGCCTCTTCGGCCGGCAGTACGCCGCGGCGTACCCGCTGCTGGTCGTGCTGGCGGTCACCCAGGCGTTGACATCCGTGGGGTACGTGGGCAGCACTGTCCTGATGGTGCTCGGGCGGTTGCGACTGCTCTGCGCCCTGTCGGCCGCGGCCTCCGCCGCCGCCCTGCTCGGCGCGTACCTGCTGGTCGGACGCGGCTTGATCTGGGCCGGCTGGTCGCTGCTGATCGGCGAGGTGATCCTGGCGGCGATCTACTTGCTGCTGATCCGCTCCGTGCTGGCCGCGAGCGCCCGCTCATGACGTCGAGCCGGGCCCGTCGAGCGCCCGGCGGTCCCAGCCGCCGAGGTCGGCGGCGGCCGCGTAGGAGGAGCGCAGGAAGTCGGTGAGCACCGCGTCCGGGTCCTGCGCACCGGCCACAGCCTCGTACGGCAGCAGCAGCTCCTGCAAGCCGCGGTCGTAGTACGCGGCCTCCGGGCGGACCGGCCGCTCGGCGTAACCGGCCGGCTCGACGTAGGCGTACGAGTAGAAGGCGCCCTCCTCGCCGCCGCCGGGCCAGAAGCCGAAGCTGGCCAGCTCGTGCGAGTAGCCCTCCCGCATCACCGACGGCGGGCAGTTCGGCGCTCCGCCCGGGTGCGGCGGGGCGATCCGGCCGGAGAAACGCGTGTACGCGAGGTCCATCGCGCCCCAGAAGAAGTGCACCGGGCTCGCCTTGCCGACGAACCCGGACCGGAACCGTCCCAGGACACGCTCGGCCTGCAGCAACTGCCGCCAGAACAGCTGCGCGGCCTCCCGGTCGTACGCGTCGTGCACCTCGTCCTCGGCGAAGGGGATGGCCCGCTCGACCTCATTGGGCACGGCGTGGATGGTCGTCGCCACGTCCAGCTCGGCCAGCGCCCCCATGGTCTCGCGGTAGAACACGGCGACGGATTTCGGCTCCAGGGCGACGGCCCGGTATCGGCCGTCGGTGGTGCGCAGGTGCAGCCGGTGGTCGAGGAAGTCGAACTCGATCTCGAAACCGCCGTCCCGGTACGGCACCAGCGACGTGGTCAGCCCGCGGGCGCTCGGGTACAGCGTGACGTGCCACCAGTGGTTGACCGCCGGCGCGTGCGCCATCCGGATCTTTCCCACGATCTGCAGCCACATGTGCAGCGTGTCCCGGGTATCGGTCCAGTCCCCCACCCGCAGCCGCGGCCACCGCTTGTCGTCTCGCATCGCACCAGACTGGCACACGCGGAACCCGGCCCGCGGACGTCCTCAACGCGACGACGCCGGCCGCAGCTACCCGGCCGCCTCGACAGCCGCGCGTTGCGCCCGCACCGCCGCCCAGAACGACTCGTCCGGCAGCTCCGGCGCGAAGAGCCACATCAGATCCTGGTACGTGGAGTCACCCTCGACGGTCCGCGCCTCGCGGTACGGGACCTCGTCGACGATGTGGTACCAGTGGTAGCCGTGCGGGGCCAGCGCCTCCATCAGACGGTCCTCGCCGCGCCCGCGCAGCACCTCGCAGAGCACCCATGGCCGATACTTGCGCAACGTCTCTGCGGCTCCGAGGAGAACATCCGGCTCGGTGGTCTCGGTATCCACCTTGAGGACGGCCGGGATGGTCCCGGTCCTCGTCACGTACTCGTCCAGCGTCTCGACCGCGACCTCGATCTGCCGCGAGGACTTGCGGAAGCCGGCCGCCAGCGAGTTGGAGGAGTCCGAGGAGTCCGACAGATAGAAAGTGGCCGTGCCGGAGTGGTCGCTCAGGGCGACGCGCTCGACCCGGATCTTCAGATCGTTGTCGGCGGCGACCCGCTCGGCCACCTCCGCGAGCGTCGGAAACGGCTCGAACGCCACCACGTCCCGGTCGGAAACGGCCGCGGCCAGGGCGGCGTACAGCCCGACGTTCGCACCGATGTCGAACACTGCCCCCGGACCCGCGGCCCTGAGCGGGGTCGAAGTCGCGGTCGCGGTGGTCTCGATGGCGGCCAGGAAGCACGGGATCGAGGACGACTCGTAAGCGGCCAGCCCGCTCTGCGCGAGCTTGCGCGGCACCAGCAACTCGACCGGGGCCGTCATCGTCATCGCGCGTCCCGGCGTGCCCGGCACCGGGATGGACACCACCCGGTGAGTGTCCCGGACGGCCACCGGCGCCGGCGCCGGTAACGGGTCGGGAGCCTTGCCGGCCCGGGCCCTGCGAGCCCGCCAGATGTCCGCCATGGTCCTCGGCACAGCCACCATGCCCTTGCCCGGGTGCTGCACGCCGTCGACGAGCGACTTCCCCAGCCGGAACGACGCCGACGCCTCCAGCGCCGCGCGGGCCTTGCGGGACTTGGCCAATTGCCTGGTCCGGGCCTGAACCGCGGTCCGCGCCTCGTCGGTTTCCTCGCGCGCGGCGGTCAGCTCCTCCGACAGCTGGGTGATCCGCTCCTCGAGCGTCCGCACCTGCTCGCGCAACGGTGCGACGGCCAGCTCGCCCAGCACCGGCTGATTGACCACCCACAACTGCGCCGGCAGCCGAGCGTCCGGCAAGGGCGCCGGCTCACCGGGGGGAACACTGGACAGACGGGCCGTGCGCGGCTGGACCGTCTCCACTCGCTCGGCGAGCAGGGCGACATGCATGCCGTACCGCTCGGTCGAGCTCAATGACACTGCATCGGTCAGCTGGCAATGCCCGTCGGCCAGCGTCTGCAGCACCACGGGCACGGGGACGGTCTCAGCCGGCCATCCGGCCAGAATCAGCACGGTGACGCCGACCGGCATCGCGCTCAGCTTCCGCGCGAGCTCGGCGGGCGGCGTGTGGCTGCCCGCTTCCGGGCCGAGCATGCAGACCACGAGAGTGCCCGCTCCGCCGCCGCGCCACTCGGTGGTGGCGGCCGAGAACGGCAGATCATCCGGAACCATCAGATGACGGCGCAGGTCCTGCTTGCCCGCAGAGGCGTCTATTACCCTCTCCACGTCCTTGACCAGGGGTAAAAGATTGCGCAGGAGCATCGGGGCCGTTCCTTTCTTCGGCGGCGGGCACGTGAACGGGTCTCCACCCGGTTGGTGCTGCGAAGTTCCCGTCCGGGCCGAACACCGGACAGGCTTCATGCCGCCAGGGCGATGCGCGACGATACCAAACGAGTTTCGTACGGTGTCGCTTTACCTATACGCATTAGTACCGTTTGCCGTAGTGCCGTGCCGGCGAATACTCCGAACCGGTCGGCCGGCGGAAGAAATCGGGAGACCGCCGTGGAGCAGTGGCGCCGCACGCCACGGCCACCACGAGAAACTGAGCCACAATATGCGGCAGCCCGACGCCGAAGGCGCCGGGCTGCCGCGAGCGAAAGCCGTTGTGCAGTTCGCCGAAAGGCGAGGAGCGCGCGACGGGGCCGGTCCTCGTTCGGCCTCACGCGGCACGACGGGCCGGGCCGCCGGAGCGGCGCCGGCCCGTGGTGGCGGGTCAGCTGCAGGTGGTGCCGTTGAGGGTGAAGCCGGTCGGGGCGGCGGCGTTGCCGGTGTGGCCGGCCTGGAAGCCGATGGAGGCCGAGGCCCCCGGGGCCAGGGTGCCGTTGTAGCCGGCGTTGGTCGCGGTCACCCGGCCGGTGGCCGGGGAGTAGCTCGCGCTCCAGCCGGAGACGATGCTCTGCCCGGCGGCCAGGGTGAAGGCCAGGGTCCAGCCGTTGATGGCGGTGGTCCCGGTGTTGGTGACGGTGATGCTCGTGGTCAGACCGGTGTTCCACGCGTTGACCGTGCTGCTGACCCGGCACGCGCCGGTGCCACCCGGGCTGGTGGTCGGCGGGGTGGCGGGCGGCGTGGTGGGCGGGGTGGAGGTGGGCGGGGTCGTCGGCGGGGTGGTGGGCTGGCTGCCGCCGACGGCGCTCATGATGGCGTCGATGATGCCCTGCTGGGTCACCGTGGCGGAGCTGCGGTCGAACAGGCCGAAGCCGTGCTGGCCGTTCCAGCCGTTGTCCCAGTAGGCGGTGGCCGCGCCGTACTTCTTGGCGGTCGCCACCACGGCGCGGGCGTAGTCCGCCCGGTAGCGGTTGTTCGTCGAGTCGTACGTCGTCTTGTCGATCGAGCCGTACTCACCGACGAACACCGGATATCCGCGGGTGACGAACTTGTCGTACACCTTCTTCATCTGTCCGTCCAAGAAGTCTTCCTGTCCCCAGGTCGACTTCTTGGCGGGGTTCGTCGCGCCCACGCCCCACTGCGTGATGGTGCCGTCCTCCTGGCCTGCGAAGTCCCACGGGTCGTAGTAGTGCACCGAGATCATGATGCGCTGCTCACCGGCCGGGACGGACGACGACCGGTTCTGGTCGGTGGGAAGGACGAAGCCGCTGCCCACGGTGTGGTCGATGTTGGTGTTCCAGCCGGGCACCAGCAGCCACCGCGACGCGTTGGTCCCGCCGGTACGGCGCACGGTGTCCACGAAGATCTGGTTGTAGGCGTTGATGTTCGAGTAGCACGGCTGGGTCGGGTTGCCGTACTGCCCGTCGAAGTTCTCGTTCATGGACTCGAAGATCAGGTGGTCGTTGTAGCTCTGGAACTTGGTCGCGATCTGCTGCCAGACCTTCTGGTACTTGTCCTTGATCGTGGTCTGGTCGGCCGCATCGCAGATCAGCCAGGACCCGGTGACGGACTTGTACCCGTCGCCGTGCATGTTGATCAGCACGTAGAGGCCCCGGCTGTGGGCGTAGTCGACGACCTCCTTGATGCGGTTCAGCCAGGCGGCGTTGACCGTGTAGCCGGGGCCGGTCCCGATGTGTCCGAGATAGGAGACCGGGATCCGGATCGTCTTGAAACCCGAGGCCCGTACCCGGTCGATGAGGGCCTGCGTCACGACCGGGTTCCCCCATGCCGTCTCGCTGGGGATGCCGTTGTTGTTGGCCTCGAGCGCGTTGCCCAGGTTCCAGCCGGCACCCATGTCGGCGACCAGTTGCGAGCCGTTCAGCTGGGCCACGACGTCGGCCGAGGCGGGCCTCGTCACTCCGTACACCGTGCCGGCGAAGGCCAGGGTGGCGGCAAGGAGTGCGAGCCCGGCCTTCCTTGCTTTCGAACTCATGGACATCCCTCTCGTACATTCTGGAAGGCTTTAACGTGGGACTTCTTTGTTGGCGTACCAGCCAAAGTACCCCAGACATCGACAGTCGTCCATCAGCGCTGCGCATCACAAGTGATGTCGCGCCGCGACATCATCGGGTAGGGTTCAGGACATCGGACGCCGGAACCTCCCGCATTGGAGCGATGACCATGATTCTCGAAATCGCCGAGCTGACCGCGAAGCCGGGCAGCGAGAAGGACCTCGCGGAAGCACACGCCGCGGCCATCGAGGTCTACGGGCCGACCGAAGGAATGCTCTCGGCCCGCCTCACCCAGGGGGTCGAGACCCCGACGAACTTCGTCCTTCTCGTGGAATGGACCGACCTCGCCGCGCACGAGCAGTACCGCAGCACCGAGCAGTTCGCCAAGTGGCGCGCGGCAATCGGCCGATACGTCGCCGGGCCCGCCGCCGTCCAGCACACCCGCGTCGTCGCCTGACCGGAGCGGATCCCCACCGGCGTCCTCGTCCGGCGCCGGTGGGCCGGGGCGCCGGCCGCGATGATCAGACGAGTGGTACGGCCGGAGCCTTGCGCCGCCCTCGCGGCGACCCGGCCCCGGGCACGATGGTCACCAGAAGAGACATCACGGACGCGGTGACGGTCGCCAGGTCGGTGTCGTGGTCGTTTTCCAGCCACTTCCGATACGCCGTACGGAAGATCTGGCTTCCCGCACCGGCGGCGAGCTCGGCGATGTCGGGATCCACTCCGCGCTCGCCGAGCGCCCGGCGGAACCCGTCCGCCATCTGGTGTTGCTTGATCAGGTCGCGTTCCAGCAGCCGGGGATCCGACGCGATCATCCGGCTCCGCCGACGCAGCAGCTCCCGCGATCCGAGCTTCGCCCAGTCGTAGCCGGCCAAGGTCCCGGTCACCGCCTCGAGCGGTCGCGAGATGTCGGGAATCTCGAGGAGCTCCCGGACGAGGGCCTCGTTGAGCGCGTCCGCGTCGGCGAAGAGAACCTCTTCCTTGTCCGGGAAGTAGCGGAAGAAGGTCCGGGTGGTGACACGGGCGCGTTTCGCGATCTGCACGGCGGTGGTGTTCTCGAACCCTTGTTCTTCGAACAGTTCCATCGCGGCCTCTTTCATCCGCTCCTCACTGCCGTGCTCCCACCGAGGCATTGCGTCAACTTACCTGTAGCCGGAGGGCTCAGCTCCGGCGACCTTGGCGGGTTTCCGGTATCCGGTCGTCGATCACCGGTGGTACCCGGCCTGCTGTGCGCTGATAGTGGCTCCATGGTTGAAGGCTGGATGTACGCGGTCCGGCCCTGGAGGTGGCGCGGCGCATGGGCGTGCTGGAGGAGTTGCGCAAGCGGACCACGCGGGTGCGTGGCATGTCGATGGTCGACGACGCGCCGGCACGGTACGACGTCGTGATCGGCGCTGACGGCGCGCACTCGGGCACCCGCCGGCTGGTGTTCGGCCCGGAGCAGCCCTTCCTGCGATACATGGGTGGCTACGTGGCGGTCATGACCGTTCCGAACTTCCTCGGCCTGGACCGCTGGCAGACGTTCCTGATGGGCAGCGGTGACGCCGGCGCCGGCATCATCGGCCTGGACGACAGCGGAACGGCCCGCGCCTACCTCGGGTTCGAGAGCGAGGAACCGGTCGAGTACGACCACCGCGACGAGGACGCCCAGAAGCAGTTGCTGGCCGAGCGGGTCGCCGGGCTGGGCTGGGTGGTCCCGCAGATCGTGGAGCACATGCGCGACGACGCGTCGGGCTTCCACTTCGACGCCCGCATCCAGGTGATCATGGAGCACTGGACGAAGGGACGGGTCGCCCTGGTCGGCGACGCCGGCTACGCGGTCTCGCTCACCACCGGCCAGGGGGCGTCGATGGCGATGGCCGGCGCGTACGTGCTGGCCGGCGAGATCGCCGCCGCGGGCGCCGACCTGGCCGCGGGCGTCGCCCGCTACGAGGACGAGGTCCGTGAGTATGTGCTCCGCAACCAGGCGGCCGCGCGGGAGCTCAACGACCGCAATCACGACGACGACGGGCAGGCCGGGCCCGGCGACTTCACCGACTTCGGCACGCTGGTCGAGGACCTGTCGCTGCAGGACCACCGGATCCGGTTCACCTGATCCCGCGGCGCAGGTCTGCCTGATATCGGCCCGGGGTCTGGCCGACGACCTCGGTGAACGCCTCGATGAAGCTGGTCGGGTTCGACCATCCGCAGGCGATGGCGGTCTCGGTGACCGAGCGGCCGCCGGTGAGATGGATCAGTCCGTGGTGGATCCGCAGGATGGTGCGCCACCGGTGGAAGCTCATGCCGAGCTGGGCGTGGAACAGGCGGCTGAGGGTGCGCTCGCTCGCGCCCACGGCTCGGCCCAGCTTGGCCAAAATGGCATTGTGGCCGGGGTCGGCGTGCAGGCGGTCGGTGACGGCGCGCAGCCGGTCGTCGTCCGGTTGGGGCAGGTGCAGGGACTGCTCGGGGATGTCGACGAGTTCATCGATGGCCACGGCGCGCAACCGGTCGTACGCGCCCGGGCGGGTCTCCGGCCGGTCGGTCAGGGCCAGCAGGACCTCACGGAGCACGGCACTGACAGTGAACACGCTGGGCTGGGCCACCAGCTCCCCGCACAGCTCGACCGGGATCGCGACGAGACGCACGTCGGTCTCGCCGTAGATGCGGTGAGCGTGCCGGAAACCCGGTGGCGTCCAGGTGACCCGGCTGGCCGGTGCCACCCATGTCCCCCGCTCGGTGGTGGTCGCCAGGGCACCGGCCGCCGCGTACACCAGCTGTCCCTGGCCGTGCGCTACGAGACGCGGTAGGCGGCGTACCGCACCCGGTCGGCCTCGCGGATCGCGGACGCGACGAAGACGCTCTGCTCCAGGGCGCCCAGCTCCGGTACCGAGGTCTCCAGTCGCACGCACAGGCGGAAGTAGTAGTCGGACGGGTCGACCGCGTCGCCCCGCAGCAACGCTTCGAGGATCTCCGGACGCCCGCTGCGGACGCCGAACGTACGGATGTAGACGTGGCCGCCGTCGGCGGTGCGCGCCGAATAGCGGGTGTCGATCTCGATCGTCCCGTCGGGGCGGACCAGCTGCCAGTCGGCGCCGCCGGGCAGGATGTCGGCCGCGAAGAGGCCGGTGACCCGGCCGCCGGTGATCGGCACGACCCGCCGGTGCCCGGCGCGGGTCACCCCGTGGTCCTCCAGCGCGCCGAGCTGGGCCTCGACCTCGAACGCGGGCTCCAGACCGGGAACCGCCGGCGCCCTCACGGCACGTCCCCGGTCTGCGTGAGGGCGTCGCGCAGGCGTTCCAACGCGGGCACGGCGGCGGCCAGGGCTGCCCGGTCTCCTTCCGGCAGGGTGGCCACCGCGCGGGCGACCAGGTTTCCGCTGGCCAGGTCGAAGCGGTCGAACAGGTCGAGAGCCTTCGCGGTGGCGACGACGTCGACGTGACGGTTGCTGCCGGGACGGGGGCGGCGCTCGACGAGACCGTTGGCCTCCATGGCGGTGAGGAGATTGCTGACCGTCGAGCGGCTCAGCCGGAGTCGTTCGGCGAGTTCGCCGGGAGCGGCCACCGCGCCCCGGGGCAGCGCCCGGATGATCTCGATCTGCGCGTCCGGGATCTCCGGCAGGTGCTCCGCGGCCCGGGCGGCGGCGAGCAGCGTCCGGCGCAGCGGCGAGATCACCGACGCCAGCCGGGCCGCGTCCAGCTCGATTGCTTCCTGGGAGGTCACGGCAGAATGCCCGAGAACACTGTCGGCGTCAGGGAGGCGCGTTCGTTGAGGGCCGAGGGGAGAAAGCCCGCCGCTTTCTTGTACCCGGTGGCGATCTCGGTGAGCTCGTCCGGCGGGATGACGTCGTGGATGTGGCCGAAGCCGGCCGGCGCGCGCTCGTGGGCGAGCACCATCACGTGCTCCGGGCCTTGTCGCCGGTTGCTCAGCACCAGCGCGGTGGTCGCCGGACGCCGGTCGGCCTCGTAGGCGTCGAGCGCCTGCCGGACCGTCGGCGCGGTGGCGAGGTGGAAGGCGAGTGTCCGGGCGTCCAGGATCGCCTGCGATGCTCCGTTGGAGCCGTTCGGATACATCGGATGCGCCGCGTCCCCCAGGAGCGTCGTGTTGTCGTGGGTCCACCTGTCTATCGGATCCCGGTCCACCATGGGGTATTCGAGGATCTCGTCGGTGGCGCCCAGCAGTGCCGGCACATCGAGCCAGGGGAAACGCCACCCCTGGAAGAGCGAGATGACCGGTGCGGGATCGACCGGCTGATTCCAGTCAGCGTCCGTGCCGGCGAAACCGGGACCACGTCGCTCCGCGACGACATTGATCAGATCAGGACCGATCGGGTACGCGACGAACTTCTGGTCCCCGTCCCCTGCCATGATCATGGTTCGCCCGTCCAGGAATCCGGGCGCCCGTGCCGTCCCGCGCCACAGGGTGAGCCCGTTCCAGACCGGCGCTCCCTCGCCGGGCTGATGGTGCCGGCGCAGCGCCGAGTGGATGCCGTCCGCCCCGACGATCAGATCGCCCTCGACGCCCACCTCTCCGGCTGCCGTCTCGAAACGCGCGACGCCGTTGCTGACGCTGACGAGCCGGTGCCCGGTGCGCACCGCGTCGCCCCCCAGCCGTTCCCGCACCACCGCGAGAAGTTCCATCTGGAACCGGCCGCGGTGCACGGAAAGCTGCGGCCAGCGATATCCGGCGGCCAGGCCGCGCGGCTCGCTCCAGATGGGCTGGCCGTGCCGGTTGTAGTAGGCCAGCGTGCCGGGCGCGACGCCCAGCCTTTCCACGCGTTCGCCCAGGCCCAGCTCGGTGAGCTCACGGACGGCGTGCGGAAGCAGGTTGATCCCGACGCCGAGCGGGCCCAGCGCGGCCGCGCGCTCATAGACGGCGATGTCGCGGAATCCGGCCCGGTGCAGGCTGAGCGCGGCGGTGAGGCCACCGATCCCGGCGCCCGCGATCACGATCGCCACGTCGTCGCTCCTTTCGCCACACCCACCAATGGCACAGTTTTGTGACAAAAGTGTCGCCGCGTCAAGGGTTTCCCGCAACAAATTCGGCGCTCCCGTAATCACCATGCCGAGGACCGAAATACATTCTTGACAATCGATGCCTTCTGCCTGACGCTGATCAGCGCGAGCCCCCCGGCGCCAGCGCCGCGCCGGCCACGTCGACTTCTCCGGGTGTGCCAACGTCGCCCACGGAAGGGCCCGTCATGAAGAAGATCACCGCCCTCGCTGCCCTCGCCGGCATCGTGATCGCCCTGACCGGGTGCACGGATTCCGATGCCACCACTCCGCCTTCCGACGCCGGCGCCGGACTGCGCAAGGTCCGCGTGGCGGCCCTGCCCATCAGTGAGACCGCCGCGCTGTGGGCCGGCATCAAGGCCGGCACCTTCCGCAAACAAGGACTCGACGTGGAGGTCCTGCCCGCCCAGGGTGGCGCGCAGGCCATTCCGGCGCTGATCAACGGGGACATCGATTTCGCCATCGGTCAGCCGTTCGGACCGTTCCGGGCCGATCTGCAGAACCTCGGTGTCGTGATCGTCGGCAACTACGCATCGTCCTATGCCGACGGTGATGACATCAATGCGGTGATGGCGTCGGCGAAATCCGGCATCACCCGACCGGCTCAGCTCGCGGGACGCAAGGTTTCCGTCAACAGCCTCGGCGCGGCCGGCGATGTCACGATCATGGCCGCCGTCGAGGAGGACGGCGGCGACCCGGCCAAGGTCAAATTCGTCGAGGTTGCTTTCCCGGACGCCCCGGCCCAGCTCGAGGCCGGCACCATCGACGCCGCGTGGGTGACCGAACCGTTCATCACCCAGCTCCGCAAGCGCGGCGACAAGCTTGTGGTCGCGCCGTACCAGGCGACGATCCCCGGCCTCGCGACCCTCACCACGATCACGTCGAGCAAGCTGCGAGATTCCGACGCCGCGCTGGTCGCGAAGTTCTCCACGGCCATGAAGGAAACGCTCACCTGGGCCGGTGACCCGGCCAACGAGGCGAGCCTTCGCCAGGCCGTCAAGGACAACCTCAAGCTGCCGGACGTGGTCGCGGATTCGGTACGGCTGCCGGCCTTCGGCTGGCAGCTCGACCGGGCCGGCCTGGAGCAACTGGCGACCCTGGCCCGCAAGTACGGCGTACTCGAACGGCAGCCCGACTTCGACCGCCTCATCCAGCAGCAGTAGCCGGCCGTGCGCAAGGTTCTGCTGGGCGCCCTCGGCCTGCTCGGGTTCGCCGTCGTCTGGCACCTGATCCCGGCGCTGGGACTGGTGGATCCGCAGTACCTGCCGTACCCCACCGACGTGGTCGCCTGGCTGTTCGAGGAGCTCCGTGACCTGGCGTTCTGGCGGCGGCTCAGACTCACCATGACGTCGTGGGCGGTCGGTCTGGCGGTGGCGACGCTCGCCGCGGTCGTCCTGGGCACGGCGGTCGGGATGGTGCCGTTCCTGCGTCGCGCGACGCACACGATGGTCGAGTTCCTGCGGCCCGTACCGTCGGTCGCGCTGATCCCCCTGGCCGTCCTGATGTTCGGCCTGCAGATGCGCGCCGCCCTCGTCATCATCGTCTACGCCGCGTTCTGGCAGGTTTTCGTGCAGGTGATCCACGGTGTCGCCGACGTCGACACCGTGGCGCGGGACACCGCCCGGAGTTTCGGCCTCACCCGTCGCGAGCGGCTGCGCTACCTGATCCTGCCGACCGCTCTGCCGTACCTGATGACCGGCCTGCGCCTCGCCGCGGCGGTGGCCCTCATCCTGGCCGTCACCGCGGAGATGGTGATCGGCAATCCCGGCATCGGGCGCTCGATCGAGCTCTCCCGCTCCGCGGGAGACGCTGTCGGCCTGTACGGCCTGGTCGTGGTCACCGGGATGCTGGGTCTCCTGGTGAACGTCGTGTTCCGCTTCGTCGAACGCCGATCGCTGACCTGGCACCAGTCGGTGCGCTCGGAGGAGATCCGATGACCATACGTCCCCGCGGCCCCGGGGCCAGGACCGCCGCGAACCTCCTGTTCGCCCTCGGGCTTCCCTTCCTGACCGTGGTGCTCTGGGGAATCTGGTCCACCACCTCGACGAACCGGTTCTTCGTCGGCCCACGCCCGATCCTCGACGCGTTCCGGCAGGTCTGGATCGGCCCGGCGTTCGTCGACGACGTCCTGCCGAGCCTGTACCGGCTCGCCCTCGGCATCGTGGCATCGATCGTTCTGGGCGTCGCCGCCGGCATCACGATCGGCCGGTTCCGCCGGCTGCGCGAAACCCTCGAGCCACTGCTGGAGTTCTTCCGGGCGATTCCGCCGCCGGTGCTCATTCCGGTGGCGATGCTCCTGCTCGGCATCACCGACACGATGAAGGTGGTCGTCATCGTGTCCGGTGCGGTCTGGCCGATCCTGTTGAACACCGTCGAGGGCGTCCGGGCGATCGACAGCGTGATGGTGGAAACCGCGGACTCGTTCCGGATCGCCCGCTGGGAACGTCTGTGGTTGCTGGTGCTCCCGGCGGCCGGTCCGCGCATCATGACCGGCGTCCGGCAAGCGCTCTCGGTGGCCCTGATCCTCATGGTCATCTCGGAGATGTTCGCGTCGTCCTCCGGTCTCGGTTACCGGATCGCCTACTTCCAGCGGAACTACCTCATCGCCGAGATGTGGAGCGGCATCCTCCTGCTCGGTCTCATCGGCCTCGCCCTCGCCGTGCTCTTCGGTCTCGCCGAGCGCCACCTCCTGCGCTGGTACCACGGAATGAAGGAGATCACCCGTGCCTGACCGGAGCCCCCTGCTGAGGGTCGAGCACCTGCGGAAGGTCTATGCCACCGCCACGGGCGACGTCGAGGCGATCGGGGATCTCAGTTTCACGATGGGGCACGGCGAGCTGGTGTGCATCGTCGGGCCCTCCGGGTGCGGAAAGACCACGCTCCTGAAATGCCTGGCCGGATTGCTCCGGCCGACGAGCGGCCTCGTGGAGATGGACGGATCGCCGGTGACGGGTCCGAGCCCGGCCATGGCCGTGGTCTTTCAGGAGTACGGCCGCAGCCTCTACCCGTGGCTGACGGTCCGGGGCAACGTCGAACTTCCGTTGCGCCACAAGAAGCTCGCCCGGGCCGCACGCGACCGGATAGTCACCGACGCCCTCGAGGCGGTCGGGCTGCCGGAGGCGACGCGGAGCCATCCGTGGCAGCTCTCCGGCGGAATGCAGCAACGCGTGGCGATCGCCCGGGCCATCGCGTACCAGCCCGAAGTGCTGATCATGGACGAGCCCTTCGCGGCGGTGGATGCCCAGACCCGGGCCGACCTGGAGGATCTCGTCCGCGAACTGCACGCGACCCGCGGGATCTCGACGGTCTTCGTGACGCACGACATCGACGAGTCGGTGTATCTGGGCCGGCGCGTCCTCGTCCTGTCGAACTCACCGACCCGGGTGCAGGAGGACCTCGTGATCGACCTCCCGGCGGAGCGGGATCAGCTCACCACGCGGGCCCTGCCGCGGTTCACCCAGCTGCGAACCCACGTCTACGAGCAGATTCAACGGGCCAAGCGCGGCCCGGCCGCGGCCCCCCGATCGGCGGCGTCTACGGCATGAACTTCAGTCACATGCCGAGTTGAACCACGGTGACCTGGGCTGTTCCGTAGCGTTCGGTATACGGAGAGCGACCGCCCTCCGGTATCCATCACGGGGGACGACCATGAACAGCGCTGGATCCTGGTACCTTCCCCGCCTGCTCGGAGCAGGCCTGGCCGTCGTAACGGCGTTGGCCACCCACGCCCCACCGGCCACCGCCTCCCCCGCACGCACCGTCACCGATGCCGGACCGGCGGATGTGGTGCAGCGCGATGTCGACCTGATCCAGGCCATCGGCACCAGCGGCGTTCTCGCCGAGACCATCGCCGACACCACCGTCACCCGGGCCCGGGCCGGCGTCGCCCGGCTCGGCACGACCACCCCGGTGGACTGGAACTCCCACTTCCGGATCGGCAGCACCACCAAGACATTCGTCTCGACCGTTGTCCTGCAACTGACCGCCGAGGGCCGGCTGTCGCTGACCGACACGGTCGACCGGTGGCTGCCGGGACTGGTTCAAGGCCGAGGCAACAACGGCGACAGCATCACCGTGCGCCACCTTCTGCAACACACCTCGGGCCTGTACGACTACACCGAGGACGACGCCTTCTTCGGCTCGCTGATGACCCCGGAGGCCTTCGCCCAGCACCGCTTCGACACCTACACCGCAAAACAGCTCGTCGCTCTGGCCATGAACCATGCCCCCAACTTCGCCGCCGGCGCGCGCTGGGAATACTCCAACACCAACTTCATCCTGGCCGGTCTGATCATCGAGGCCGTCACCGGCGAACCGTGGGCCGCCCAGATCCGCAAGCGGATCATCACACCGCTGCGGCTGACCGGGACCAGCGAGCCGGGCACCGACCCGGCGATGCCGGCCCCGGCACCCAACGGCTACCAGCTGTACGGCACCGACGGCGTCTACACCGACACCACCCAGCACAACATGACCTGGGGTGGCTCCGCCGGCTCGCTGATCTCCACGCCGCACGACATCAACACGTTCCTGCGCGCCCTCATGACCGGCAAACTCCTCGACCCGAGGCAACTGACCGCCATGACGACCACCGTGCCGATGGGTAAGGCTTACGAGGCCATCTGGCCCGGCGCCGCCTACGGCCTCGGCATCTTCCGCACGGATCTGCCCTGCGGCGGGTTCTACTGGCACCACGGCGGCGACGTGATCGGCTACTCCGACACCAACGGCGTCACCCCCGACGGCCGGCGCAGCGCCATGGTCGCCTCATCCACGAACACGTTCACCGACCCGGTCTTCGCCGACAAGGCCATCGCCAGCAACAACCAACTCGTCCGGCACGCCCTCTGCGGCACCGACACCGGCCCGGTCGCTGCCGCCGGAACCCACCCCCGCCCGCTCACCGGCCCCAGCCCCCGACACGCCACACCCCGATAACCGAAGCTGGCCGCCCTCGCCGCCGCCGACCACCTCTCGGCGTGAACCTCAGCCGGCGAGTGACGAACTCATCCCTGCAAGACGCGCGGCGGCTTGAACCGGCGAACCTCTTGCGGCCAGCCACAGGCCTCCGCGATCTTGCCGGCCCACATCCGGGCGGTCGCCTCATCCGGCACATCCACGATGGTCAGGCCGCCCAGGAACTCCTTGCTCTCGACATAAGGCCCGTCGGCGAAGACCACCTCACCGCTGGTGGCGTCGGCGCTGAAGACCGGGCCGTCCTCTTCCTCCAGGCCCCCGGCGAAGACGAACGCCCCGGCCGCCTTGGTCTCATCGACAACCGCCCGGGCGAGTGGACCGCGCGCGCGGAACCACTCCTCGGTGTGGTCACCCACCCACTGCTGATTGAAGTAGATGAGGTATTCAGGCATGTTCGCTCCCTCAGATCGTCCGGACCCGACGTCCGTATCTGCCTACCCCACGAACGGCCTCCGGCCGATCCGACACTCCCCAGCTTGATTTCTGCGTCAGGACCAGGAGCCGGGGAAAAGTGGTGGGGCGGTCCGGTCCGTAGCGGTCATGAACAGGAGGAACGGCAGACCGTACAGGGCCGCGGCGCCCAGCACCATCGCAGTGAGGAACGCGGCCTTGCGCCGCAGCGGCAGCCCCTGGGCCGCCCGGAACCGCCGCCATTGCCTGCGGTTGAAGAAGAACGAGATCGTCAGCAGAATCCCGGCCAGCACCACAATCTCGGCCACTGCGAAGGTCGCCCCGTCCGACCCGTACGGCGCGACGACCTCATCGCCGCGGACCGCCCGCACGTAATAGGTGAGGGTGTCGGCGATCCCGAGCGGCAGGATCATGAGGTAGCCGATCACGAGATTTCCGGCCGCCCACGCCGGCGCCACCAGCGCACGGCGCGGCCGGCGGTCATCCGGCGCAATGGTCAAGGCGTCCTCCCCGTTGGCCGCGATGCTCCCTTTGTCCGGATCGCTCTGCCGCAGACCTTCAACACAGTAGACACCGGCCGCAGCTCCGATCGGCGCCGTGACCGCCGGCCCGTCACAGTGCCGCGCGTCGCGGCACTGTGACAAGGACCGGCTCTGCCTTACTTGCGCAGCGGCTCGAGGGCAGTGCTCCAGGCCACCACCTGATCCAGCAAGGTGGTGAGCTGGGGCTCCTGGTTGGGCCGGGGCTTGAAGACTGTGTAGTTCTCGAACTCGGTGGACAGGGAGAGGGCGACCTGCTGGCGTACGTCGGCGATCTGCAGCTCGCCGGCGATGAGCCGCAGCTGTTCCGCGGCCCGGGCGCCGCCGACCGAGCCGTAGGAGACAAAGCCGGCGGCTTTGTTGTTCCACTCGGCGTACAGGTAGTCGATGGCGTTCTTCAGCACGCCCGAGGTGCTGTGGTTGTACTCCGGCGTGACGAAGACGAAGCCGTCGAACGAGGCGATCTTCGCGGCCCACTCCTTGGTGTGGTCGTTGCGGTACTGGCCCATCGACGGCGGGACCGGCTCGTCGAGGTGCGGCAGCGGGAAGTCGCGCAGGTCGACCAGTTCGAACTCGGCGTCGGTGCGCTGCTTGGCGACGTCGAGCACCCAGCGGGCGACCTGCTCGCCGTTGCGGTTGGGGCGGGTGCTGCCGAGGATGATGCCGATGCGGGTCATGACGGGGTGCCCTCCTTGGCGGGAATCCGTGGTGAGACGTGGTAGTGGGCGAACCGCCAGGCGCCGTCGACCCGGCGCGCCACGACGGTGAGATCGACCGCGATCGGCGGCCGGTCGACGAACGTGAAGTCGGCCGCGACCCAGCCCAGCACGACGTCGTCGGCGAGCTCGCGGGTCTGCCGGATCCGGTAGGCCACGGTCATCCCGGCCGGCTGCGCGGCGTAGTACTCCTTCACCCCGGCCCGCCCGATGCTGTACGGGTGCAGGCCCTGGAAGACGGCGTCCTCGGCGAAGAGGTCGGCCACCCGCTCGGGGTGGTGGCCGTCGATCGCCTGCTGCCAGGCGTCGAGCAGGTTCGACAGGATCGTCATGTCAGTGCCCCGCACTCTGGCCGCCGTCGACGTGCAGGATCTCGCCGGTGACGAACGGGGCGTTCTCGAGGAAGACGATGGCGTCGGTGACGTCGCTGATCTCGCCGAGCCGGCCGACGGGGTGCAGGCCGGCCAGGAACTCGTGGGTCTCGGCCGGGTGCATGGGGGTCGCGATGACGCCGGGCGAGACCGCGTTGAAGCGGATGCCGCGGGTCGCGTACTCGATGGCCAGCGCCTTGGTCGCGGAGTTGAGGCCGCCCTTGGTGAGCGAGGCGAGTGCGGCCGGCAGGCTGCTGTTGGCGTGGTCGGTCAGGCTGGTGGTGACCGTGACCACGTGCCCACCGCCCTGGTCCAGCATCGCCGCGACGGCTGCCTGGGTGACGGCGACGAAGCCCCGCAGGTTGATCCCGGTGACCTGGTCGAAGTCGTCGGCCGTGTAGTCGGCGAACGGCTTGGCGATGAAGATGCCGGCGTTGTTGACCAGCGTGTCGATGCGGCCGAACTCGGCCAGGCCGGCCTCGACGACCCGGGCGCCGACCGCCGGATCGGCGATGTCGCCCGGCACGGTGAGCACCCCCGGATCACCGGACGGCGTGATCCCGCGTGAGTTGGCGACCACGTGGTAGCCGAGCTTGCGGTAGGCGGAGACGGTGGCGGCGCCGATGCCCTGCGAGGCTCCGGTGACGACAGCAACCTTGGTCATGATGCTCCTTCAGGCTGAGGTGAACCTGATCCGGCTCCGGTGAACCGGATCTGGCTGAAGCATCGGTCGGGATCCGCCGGTTGCCACGACTGACTTCCTCCCGGCTGGGAGGCTCCGCCTATCAGGCGTTTATGCTGCGCGGATGGAGCTTCGTCAGCTTCGCTACTTCGTCGCGGTCGCCGAGGAGCTCAGCTTCGCCCGGGCCGCGGACCGGTTGCGGATCGCCGGGCCGTCGCTGTCGCAGCAGATCAAGGCGCTGGAGCGCGACCTGGGCACGCGGCTCTTCGACCGCGACCGGCGCTCGGTCGCGCTGACCGCGGCGGGCACGGTGCTGCTCCCCCGGACCCGGGCGCTGCTCGAGCAGGCCGACGACCTCAGGCGTACGGCGTCAGGATTGTCATCGTCCGAGCCGGTGCGCCTCGGCTACGTCAACTGGCGTCCACCCGACCTGGAACAACGCGCCGCCGGCACCGCCCAGCTGCTGGTCGACGCCTGGGTCCTGCCGTCCCACGCGCAGGCGGCCCGGGTCGTCGACGGCAGCATCGACCTCGCGATCTGCTGGGTGCCCAGCACGACGGTGCGCGACGACGACCTCGACGCCCGCCTCCTCGGCGCCGACCGCCTGTACGCGGTGAGCACCGGCACCTCGGCCGAACCGGTCCGGGCCCGCGACACCGTGGTGCTCATCGACGCCGACGAGGTCAGCTGGTCGTCGTGGAACCGCTGGGCCGAGGCGCTGGCCGAGGAGACCGGCGCCCGGGCGGTGGCCATCTCGGACGGCGGCGTCACCGGTCCGGCGTTCTTCGACCACGTCCGCCGCCTGCGCCGGCCGGTGGTGAACTGCCCCAAGGGCCAGACCACCCCGGTGCCGGCCGACCTGGTCGCCCGCCCCATCACGCGGCCGGCGCCGTACTGGACGTGGTCGCTGGTCTCCCGCCGCACCGAACAGCGAACCGCGGTGCGAGCACTCGTCGCGGCGCTGACCCGCTCGGTGGACGGGTGCGGCCTCGACAGCCCCGACGCCTGGGTGCCACCGGACGACCCGTACCGCGTCAGCTGAACTCTCGCAGGAAGATCGCAGAATCGTCCTGCGCTGCTGTCTCGATGCCGTACTGCACCATCGAGTGCAGCGTCACGGCGGTCAGATCGTCGCGTACGCGCGTCCGGAGAATGCCGCGAGCGAACGCCCGATCTCGTCGAGGGCGCCGGGCAACCGGTGCGAACCGGATGTTCGTCCCCTCATCAGTTCCTGACATCTCGTCAGCACACTTTGATACTCCGCGATCGAACCGCCGCTTCCACTGCGGCGACCGCGCGGGCGGAGGTGATGTCGATGACGCAACAACGGATGACCAGCAGGCGGTTGTTTCTCGCCCTGGGCGGCCTGTCCCTGCTCAGCGCGTGCGCCGAGCCCCAGCCGGAACCGCCCGCGCTCCCTCCGGTCGCGGTTCGGCCATCGCCGGAACCACCAGCACCCTCCGCGACGGGACTGCCTCGCACTCCGGTTCAGAAAAAACCCCGGTACGTCGTACCGGTCAGGTCGGCGGACAAGGGCTCGCGCGTCGTGGCGCTCACCTTCGACGACGGCCCGGATCCGGCGTACACACCGCAGGTCCTCCGGCTCCTGCGCAAGCACCACGTCAAGGCCACCTTCTTCGTGATCGGGCAGCAGGCCTCCGCTCACCCCGGCCTGGTGCGGTCCATCGTCGACGACGGGCACACGATCGGTACGCACACCTGGTCGCACGCGGACGTCAGCCGGTTGACCGCCGGACGCGTCCGGACCGAGGTCGGACGGGCCGTGGACACCGTGGCCACGACGGTGGGCCGGATACCCACGCTCTTCCGGGCCCCGTACGGAAGTTGGTCGCGCACGGTCTTCGAGGTGTGCGCGACCCTCGGGCAGACCTCGATCGCGTGGGACGTCGACCCGCGTGACTGGGACAATCCCGGTGCGGGCCGAATCCGGGCGAAAATCCTGGACCAGGTCGGCAACCGGTCGATCGTGCTCACCCACGACGGCGGCGGCGACCGGTCGCAGACCGTACGGGCGCTGCGCAGCGTCCTGCCTGTTCTCATCGATGGCGGCTACCGATTCGTGGGGGTGTGAGCCATGGCCGGACGACTTTCTCCGCGACGTCGCTGGGGCCTGGTGCTCGCCGCCGTACTTGCCGTGCTCGTCGCCGGATCGGTGGCCGGCGTGATCGGGATGCGGACGATCTCCAGCCGCTACGAGGACGCGGTCGGCCGCGCCGACCTGCTGCCTCCCGCACCGGCTCCCTCGGCGGGCGCCCCGACCGAGCCACCCAAGGTCCGGGGACCGCTGAACCTGCTGCTCATCGGTTCGGACAGCCGCACGAAAGGCGAACCCGGTGACGGGCGCAGCGACGTCGTCATCCTCGTCCACATCCCCGCGAAGGCCGGCAAGGCGTACGTGATCTCCATCCCGCGCGACACGTACCTGCCGATCGCCACCGCCGACGGCGAGCGCGGGTCCCGGAACAAGGTCAACGCGGCCTTCGCCTGGGGTGGCGCGCCCCGGCTCGTCCAGACCCTCAACATATTCGGCGGTATGACCATCGACTGGCCGGTCATCGTGGACTTCGCCGGCATACGCAAGATCACTGATCTGGTCGGTGGCGTCGACGTCACCATCGACAAGAAGAGCGTCGACTCCTACCGCTTCCTGCCCGAGAACAGCCCGTACCCGTCGGCACCGTGCACCGACCCACAGGGCCGGGCCCGGCACTGCGTCGCCTTCCCCGCCGGCAAGGTGCACCTCGACGGCAAACTCGCCGAGTACTACGTACGACAGCGCCGCGGCCTGCCCAGCGACGACCTCGACCGGTCCCGGCGACACCAGCAGTACCTGCGGGCGCTGGCCGAGAAGACGGCCGGCCAGGACCTGCTCACCGACCCGCGGAAGCTGGACCGGCTGGTGCGTACCGCGGCGGGCATGCTCATCGTGGACCGGCGGATGCCGGTGCAACGCCTCGCGTTCACGCTTCGCCACCTGCACGCCCAGGACCTCACGTTCATGACGCTGCCGATCGCGGAGAACCGGGACGTACCGGGAATCGGCTCGGTGATGGTGCCCGACTCGGCACGCTGCCGCGAACTGTTCGCCGCACTGCGCGGCGGGCGGCTTGATGACTATGTGCGAGAGCACCCGCCCAACGACGTACGGCACGGTCGCTGAATGGCCGGAGGCACCGTGAGCGAGCCTTCTGTCCGGCTGCGCCCAGTGGCCGAGGACGAACAGAAGTCTCGGACCGCGCGGTTCAGGGGGTATGCCGGAGGCCGTCCATCAGGATGGTCAGCAGGCGGGCCGCTCTCGCTTCGTGCTGGTGCGGGTGGGCCACGGTGAAGATGCCGATGAGGCCGGCCGCGACGTCCTCGGCCGTGACGTCGGCGCGGAGTTCGCCCGTCTCCCGGCCGGCCTCGAGGATCGCGTCGATGGCCGCGAACAGTTCGGTCTGGGTCCGGGCGTGGGCGATCTCGCCCGACTCGATCATGGCGAGCAGCGTGTCGAGCATGCCGTTCTTGGTGGCGATCCAGTCCCCGAACAGCTCGGCCCAGCGTCGTAGCGCCGCGGGCGGTGGCAGCTCGGCGAGCAGCTCGCGGGCGCCGTCGGTGAGCCGCGCTACCTGGTCCCGGTAGACCGCGTCGACCAGTGCCTCGCGCGTCGGGAAGTGCCGGTAGAGCGTGGCGATGCCGACCCCGGCCTCCTGGGCGATGGCGCGCATCGACGGCTCGGTGCCGGCCGTGGCGAAGGATCGGGTGGCCACGGCCAGCAACTGGTCGCGATTGCGGCTCGCGTCCGACCGTGGTCTACGGCTCTCTGCTCCAGCCAAAACGGATCACGCTCCGGTTGTGTTACGAAGCATTCGGTGGCCCCGAGAACCTGACCATCCGCGAGGTCCCGGCGCCGCACGCCGGTGCGGGGCAGATCCGCGTACGGGTCACCGCGGCCGGCCTGAACCCGATGGACTGGTTCATGACCTCCGACGCCCCGACCGCCACCCGGTTCGGCCTGAGCCTGCCGTGCGGATTCGGCACCGACTACGCCGGAGTCGTCGACCAGGTCGGTGCCGGCGTGACCGGATTCGCGACCGGCGACCGGGTGTTCGGCGGCGCCCTCTCCCGCGCGGTCGCCGACCACGTCATGATCGACGCGGCCGGGACCATCGCGGTGGGCGGCGACGCGCACCACACGCCCGACGGCGTCGACGACCGCACCGCGGCCACCCTCGCCATTGCCGGCTGCACGGCGGCCGCCGCGCTCGCCGTCATCACCCCGGGCCTCGGCGACACAGTGCTCATCGGCGGCGCGGGAGGCGGGGTCGGCGTGTTCGCCGTACAGCTGGCTCGCCTCGCGGGCGCCCGGGTGATCGGAACCGGATCGGCGGCGTCGGCCGAGGCCCTGCGGGCCCTCGGGGCCGAGCCGGTCACCTACGGCGACGGCCTGATCGACCGGGTCCGTGCCCTCGCTCCCGGCGGCGTCACGGCGGCCATCGACCTGCACGGTACGCAGACAGCACAGGCGGCACGAGCACTGGGCGTGCCGGACCAGCGCATCACCACCATCGCCGCTCAGGTCAACGGCATCACGGCGGCCAACGGCGCCCACGCCGCCCCGGGCGCCATCGAGGAGATCGCTCAACTCGTCGCGACCGGCCGGCTCCGCGTACCCGTGGCCGCGACCTTCCCGGTCGAGCAGATCCGCGCCGCGATCGAGCTTCAGGCCGGACGGCACGTGCACGGCAAGGTCGTCATCGACCTCGGGGACTGTCCCGGGTCAGCGTGAGCAGTCGGTCGAGCACGCGACTGCCGTCGGTGCGCAGCCCGTTGTGCAGGTACTCGTCAGTGAGCCACCGATGCATGCCGGGCAGGAGGTCGGCCGTCTCCTCGGAGTACTGCCGGAGCACGTACGGGTCGTCCCCGTAGATCACGGCAGCGCACGGTACGTCGACCTGCGCCAGCAGCTCGGCGTCGTAGAGACGGGGCCACTCATGCTCCGCGACGATCGCGGCGACGTCGCGGTACGGCCGCAGGCCGGGCGTGTCGTCGAAATGCCACGAGTAGAGGTGCTCGGCGGTGAGCAGCAGGGACTCGCCGGCGAAGTCGTCGGGTTGGACTCGTTCGGCGGACCACCGGGTGGCACCGCCGTCGGCATAACTCGACTCGTGCAGGACCGCGTACAGCGGGTTGCGGGAGTCGAACGGCAGCATCGCGGCGACATCATGCCGGAACGCGGAGGAAGCGAAGTCCAGCTCGAGCACCTGATGGACCTTGTCCGCGCCGCCGTCCATGCCCAGGTGGTGGCCGATCGTGCGGATCAGGCGCCGGGAGATCGGGGCACCGTCGGGAGCCCGTACCTCGCCCGCGTCGCAGCGGTCGAGCAGCTCTCGGAGCCGGGCGGCGTCCTGCGGGAACCGGCGATGGTAGCGACGGTTCAGCATGCGCATCGTGTCGAAGGTGGCCGAGTAGATCTCGTCGACCGGACGCCCGACCGGCGGCAGGCCGCCGGTGAAGAACACCTCGCGAAGGCTGTCCGGCGCGTGGCACAGATAGTGCAGCGAGCAGAATCCGCCGAAGGACTGGCCGAGCAGACTCCATCGCCGGGCACCCAGATGCTCCCGCAGGCATTCAGCGTCCCGCACGATCGCATCCGCCCGGAAGTGGGTCAGCCGTTCGGCGTCCGCTGCCGCGTCCGGACCGGGAGCACCATAGGGCGTCGACCGTCCGGTGCCCCGCTGGTCGAGCATGACGACCCGGAAACTCCGCAGTGCCCGCTCGAGCCAGGACGGCGACATCGGCCGGGACGACGGTCTTGGCGCTTCGTGGCCCGGTCCGCCCTGCAGGTAGACCAGATACGGCAGATCGTGCCCGTCCGCGGCCACGATCTCCCGCGCGTACACCTCGATGGTTCGCCCGTCAGGGTGATCGTGGTCGAGCGGAACCGTGATGACATGGTCGGTCAGCAGCACGCCGAGATCGTACGACATCGCTTGGTACATCTTCTGCTGAATACAGCGGTGGCTGTATGGTCGGCGGCATGGAGACGGTGACCCACGGCGAAGTGCTCGCCCGCTTCGGCCACGCCCTGTCGGATCCGACCCGGGCCCGGCTGCTGCTCGCGCTGCGCGACGGTCCCGGCTACCCGGCGGAGCTGGCCGACCTGCTCGGGACCACCCGGCAGAACCTGTCCAACCATCTCGCCTGCCTGCGGGGCTGCGGCCTGGTCGTCGCCGTTCCCGAGGGCCGGCGCACCCGCTACGAACTCGCCGACCCCCGTATCCGGCACGCCCTGGGCGACCTGCTCGGCCTGGTCCTGGCCGTCGACCCGGCCGCCTGCCCCGACACCACCGGCAAGGACTGCTGCTGATGAGCCTGCCGCTCACCCCGGTGTTTCCGGACTCGCGGCGCCGGGGCGTGCTGGCCCGCCGCATCCGGCTGCTGGTCGCCGCCACCATCACCTACAACGTGATCGAGGCCGTCATCGCGATCAGCGCCGGCCGGGCCGCGGACTCCGCCGCGCTGATCGGCTTCGGCCTCGACTCGGTCATCGAGGTCTCCTCCGCCGCCGCGGTCGCCTGGCAGTTCGCCGGCCACGACCCCGAAGCCCGGGAGAAGACCGCACTACGGATCATCGCGTTCTCGTTCTTCGGCCTCGCCGCCTACGTCACGGTCGAGTCGGTGCGAACCCTGCTCGGCGGGGCCGAGGCCGGGCACTCCCCCGTCGGCATCGCCCTGGCCGCGGTCTCCCTCGCGGTCATGCCCGGTCTGTCCTACGCCCAGCGCCGCGCCGGGCGGGAGCTCGGCTCCCGCACCGCGGTCGCCGATTCCCGGCAGACCCTGCTCTGCACCTACCTGTCCGCGGTCCTGCTCGCCGGGCTCCTGCTCAACAGCCTGTTCGGCTGGAGCTGGGCCGATCCGATCGCCGCGCTGATCATCGCCGCCGTCGCCGTCAAGGAAGGCCGTGAGGCCTGGCGTGGTGACGCCTGCTGCGCATCCGGCCCGCTGCCCTCGACCGCTGCCGGCAAGGCCGGGGACTGCGACGACGGCTGCTGCACCGACGAGCGATGACGCGGCCACGCCGCCGCAGACAGGTAATACCAGAACCTGTCAGGCCTGCTCCGGTTGGCTCTACCGTTGCTCGACGACACCTGAAGGAGCCACTCATGCAGAACCGCACACTCGGTACCGGCCTCGAGGTTTCGGCCATCGGCTTCGGCGCGATGGGCATGAGCCAGAGCTACGGCCCCGGCCCCGACCGCGAGGCCAACATCGCCCTGCTGCGGGCCGCGGTCGAGCGCGGCGTCACGTTCTTCGACACCGCCGAGGTCTACGGCCCGTTCGTCAACGAAGAGCTCGTCGGCGAGGCGTTGCAGCCCGTCCGCGACCACGTCGTCATCGCCACCAAGTTCGGGTTCGCGTTCGACGCCGACGGCAAGCAGACGGGTCTGTCCAGCCGCCCCGAGCACATCAAGCAGGTTGCCGACGCCTCCCTCAAGCGACTCCGCACCGACCACATCGACCTGTTCTACCAGCACCGCGTCAACCCCGACGTGCCCATCGAGGACGTCGCCGGCGCCGTCAAGGAGCTCATCGCGGCCGGCAAGGTCCGGCACTTCGGCATGTCCGAGGCGGCCGCCGCGACGGTGCGCCGCGCGCACGCCGTGCAGCCGGTGACCGCCCTGCAGAACGAGTACTCGCTGTGGTGGAAGCGGCCCGAGGCCGAGATCATCCCGCTCTGCGCCGAGCTCGGCATCGGCCTGGTCCCCTACAGCCCGCTCGGCAAGGGCTTCCTCACCGGCACCGTCACCACCGACACCGCCTTCACGCCCGGCGACATCCGCACCACCATCCCCCGCTTCGACGCCGACGCCCGCAAGGCCAACCAGGCCCTGGTCGAGCTGCTCGGCACCATCGCCGCCCGCAAGAACGCCACCCTCGCGCAGATCGCCCTGGCCTGGCTGCTCGCCCAGCAGCCGTGGATCGTCCCGATCCCCGGCACCCGCCGCCTCGAACGTCTGGAGGAGAACCTCGGCGCCGCCGACGTGGACCTCACCAGCGACGACCTCGCCGAGATCGACGCCGCCACCGCGCAGGTCGACATCCAGGGCGGCCGGTACTCGGAGCAGGCCGAGAGCATGACCAATCGATGACCATGGACCACGCCGGGACCCGCGACGTCCTCACCACCCGCCGGGCCGCTCAACGTGGTTGGCCCCGGGCTGTTTAGCAGCCCGGCTGGGGGCAACATGATCCGGCATGAAGGTGGGCATCGGCGCCGCGGCGGCCGCAGTGTCAGCGTTGGCGGCGGTCGCCGTCCGCGACCTCCTGCAGCGTGACCACGCCCTGCTGCGCAACTTCCCGATCATCGGCCACGGCCGGTACCTCATCGAAGCCATCGGTCCCGAGCTGCGGCAGTACGTGGTGGCCGGCAACAACGAGGAGCGGCCGTTCACCCGCGACCAGCGGCGCTGGGTCTACGCGTCGGCGAAGAAGGAGAACAACTACTTCGGCTTCGGTACCGACAACGACATCGAGTACACGCGTGGATATCCGATCATCAAGCACCGCACGTTCGGGCGGGCGGTGCCCCGGTCCGCGCCGGCCGCCGGATATGAGGCTTCCGTACCGTGTGCCAAGGTCCTCGGGGCCGCACGCGGCAGAGCGCGGGCGTTCCGGCCGAGCTCGGTGGTGAACATCTCCGGCATGAGCTACGGCTCGCTGTCCGGCAACGCGATCGAAGCGCTGAACAAAGGTGCCGCTCTGGCCGGCTGCCTGCAGAACACCGGCGAGGGTGGGCTGTCGCCGCACCACCGGCAGGGCGGCGACCTCGTCTTCCAGATCGGCACCGCGTACTTCGGCTGCCGCGACGAGCACGGCCGCTTCGACCTGCAGCGGCTCAAGGACCTGGTGGCCGGCGCCCCGGTGCGCGCCCTCGAGATCAAGCTCAGCCAGGGTGCCAAGCCGAGCCTCGGCGGCCTGCTGCCGGCCGCGAAGGTGTCGGCGAAGATCGCCGCCACCCGCGGCATCGCTCAGGGCGTCGACTGTGTGAGCCCGTCGCGGCACGCCGAGTTCTCCGACACCGACAGCCTGCTCGACTGGGTGGAACTGCTGGCCGCGGAGACCGGCCTGCCGGTCGGCATCAAGTCGGCGGTCGGCGACCTCGGCTTCTGGGACGAGCTCACCTCCCTGATGGCCACGACCGGGCGCGGCGTCGACTTCGTGACGATCGACGGCGGCGAGGGTGGCACCGGGGCGGCGCCGCTGATCTTCACCGACACGGTGTCACTGCCGTTCCAGATCGGCTTCGCCCGGGTGTACGCCATGTTCGCCCAGCGCGGCCTGCACGAGCAGGTGGTCTTCATCGGCGCCGGGAAGCTCGGGCTGCCCGACAATGCCGTGGTCGCGTTCGCGCTCGGCTGCGACATGGTCAACGTGGCCCGGGAGGCCATGCTGGCCATCGGCTGCATCCAGGCGCAGAAGTGCCACACCGACACGTGCCCCACCGGTGTCGCCACTCAGAACCCCTGGCTCACCCGCGGGCTGGACCCCGCGCTCAAGAGCGTGCGCGCCGCCAACTACCTCAAGACCCTGCGCCGTGACCTGCTCAAAGTTGCCGAAGCGTGTGGTGTCGAACATCCCGGGCTGATCGACACCGGCTCCGTGGAGATTCTCGACGGCCGCACCGCAGCCACCGGCCTGGACCAGGTGTACGGCTATGAGCCCGGCTGGGGTCTGCCGTCGGAGACCGACCGGTCGGCCATCGCGAAACTCATGCAAGCCACCGAACCGCAGGGCGGCACCGCGCCGCAGCGGGCCGCACCCGCACAGCAACGGGCCGACAGCCCGACCCACCGAGTAGATGGAGAAACCTTCCCATGAGAATCATGAAACTGGCCGCCGGCCTGGCCACGGGGTACGTGCTGGGTGCGCGGGCCGGGCGGGAGCAGTACGAACGGATCGCCGCCACGGTCCGTACCGTGAGCGCCCGCTCCGGCGGGCCGTCAGCCGAGCAGAAGCCACCAGGTCTGACTGAGCCGGATGCCGGCGTAGCCGTGCCGCCGGCCGACGAGACCCCCGTCGAACGACCAGCGCCGGCGGTCACCAGTGACAAGCCGCGCCGGCCGCGGAACCGACGCCCGAAAGCTGCCACCAGCACCGCGGCGCCCAGCTCGACCGACGCATCACCGACCATGAGCGCGGCGAACCTCGACCTTGACGCCGTACCGATGGAGGCGGCCGAGGCCGACGTCATCGAGCAGCACATGCCCGTGGTCGACCGCAGCGACGACCCCACCTCCGCCCCGCTGGAAAGTGACGCCACCGACGCGCACGAGCAACGCCGCTCTGTGTGATTCGATGAACTCCGTATGACCATCATCGAGCTGGGTGATCCCGGCTCCGCCGCGTCGGCGCCGGGATCCGCACCACGCCGTCCCGAGCGCCGTGCCGTCATGCGCTGGGCCGCGGCCGCCGTGGCGGCGCTCTGTGGGGTGACGCTCACCGGCTCGGCCGTGTCCGGATCTGCCGTGATCCGGCCCCGGTGGAGCGTCGCTTTCAGTGCGACCAGCCTCGCCGACGCGGCCCGCGACACCGTGTTCGTGCAGTCCATCAACGTGGGCTCGCAGGTCACGGCGTACGAGCTGGACAGCGGGGCGGTCCGCTGGTCGAAGGGGCTGCCGATGCCGCGCGGCCGGATGACGGCGCGGGTGCCCGGTGCGGTGCTGGTCCCGATCCTGCTGCAGGGGACGGTCGCGCTCGATCCGCGTACGGGGGCGGAGATGTGGCGGCGGCCCGGCGACATCGTGTCCGCGACGCCCGGGACCGCCCTGCTCAGGCAGCCGGACCGGACGCTGATCCTGGTACGGATGGCCGACGGCAGCCGGATCTGGTCGCGGGCGATCGAGGGTGACGAGTCCTGGGCGGTCGTCGGTCCCGAGCGGCAGCGGATCGTGGCCGCCACCCCGGACGGCCGGATCCGGGTGCTGCGCCTGAGCGACGGTGCCCTGCTGTCCGAGGGTCGCGTGGAGAACGGCAGCGGCGCACCCGTCCGTAACGGCGTCGTGGCCGAGTCCGGCCTGCTGTTCGTCAACCGGATGGAGGCGGACCGGGCGGTGGTGACCGCGTACGACCTGGACACGCTGCGGGAGCGCTGGCGGTACGCGCAGTCGGCGACCGACGAGATCGTGACCGGGCCGGCGGCCCGCGCGTGCGGCATCGTGCTGTGCTTCGCCGACGGCACCGCGACCGTCGGGCTTGATCCGGACACCGGCACCGCCCGCTGGCGTGCGGCCGGCTTCGTCGACGCCGTACCGGTCACCGGGCAGAACCGGGTGCTGGCCCGCCGCGGCGACCTCGGCGGGTATGCGCTGATCGACACCGCCACGGGCACCGTCGTGCTGTCCCTCGGCACGGGCACCGCCGTACGGGATGCCCTCCGCTCCGTCCCGGGGTACTACCTGCGTCCGGTCGCCCCGGACGGACGCCGCGTGGCGGCCGGCCGGATCGACCTGGCGACCGGCGGGTTGCAGCTGCGCGGCATCGTCGAGGCCGCCGGCCCCCAGGGCTGCACGGCCGTCACGGACACCCTGATCTGCGGCACGACGGACGGCCGGCTGACCGTCACCGACGTCGGCTGAGCCCCGCGCCCGGCCGCCGGCACGGCCGGGCGCCGGGGTCAACCGGTCTCCCCCGGGCGGTCCACGATGGCCATCTTGCGATAGATCACCTGGCGGTACAGGTCGCCCTTGCGCCCGTCGCCGGCGCCCCGCTCGTCCTTGACCGCGACCAGACGCTCGCCGATCAGCGTGTACGTCTGCTTGTCGAAGAGCAGCTCCTGCGACAGGTAGCCCTCCATCACCCGGCCCAGCCCGATCGCCGGATGCCCGTCGAGGTTCACCGCGTCCGGGTTGATCGTCATGCCCGGCTGCTGGGCGAGGTAGCGGAAGATGGCCGCCTTGACCTCGGGCGGCAGCACGTACTGGCCGGCCAGCGCGTCGGGCACCGCCATCACCCCGCCCTCCGGATGCTCGAGGTACGCGGCGATCGCCTCGGGAGTCGTCAGCTTGACGATCTGCGACCACGGGACGAAGGCGAAATACGCGCCGTCCTGGCCCTGGCGCATCACCTGCAGCTTGCCGTCCCGCATCGACGCCTGCACCTGGCCGTCGATCCGGTGCCACATCTGGATCTTGCGGTATGTGGCCTGGCCGGGTCGCAGCGCCCCGTTCGGTGCCTCGTGCTCGTATGCCGGCGGGTTGCGCATCTCCTGGGTCTCGACGTACATGAACTGGGTCGGCGCCGGATCCGTCCACTTCTCCTGCTCGACCGTCCACGCGGCATTCTCCAGCACCTGTGCCGCGTTGACCGGGCGCAGATACGGCACCCTCGCGACTGCCTCGGTGCGAGCCGGCCGCTGCGACAACGGCGGTGTCACCCGGGTCCCGCCGACGTTGCCGATCGCCACCGCCGCGACGACCGCCGCCGCCGTGGCGACACCGGCGACCAGCGGGACCCGGAGTCGCCACGAGGTCTGGGTCCGGGGCGCCATCCGGCTGCGCAGGGCGTCCCGGGCGCGCTGCTCGGCGCCCGGGGAAGGCTCCGGGTCCGGGCCGAAGGTCTCCCGCAGAATGCTGATCTCGTCCATCATCCGTCCACCTCGATCTCGGCGCCCAGCGCCTGCCGCATGTCCTGTCGTGCCCGGTGCAGCCGGGACCTGGCCGTGCCCGCGGGTATGCCCAGCGCCTCGGCCGCCTCCTGCTGGGTGAGCCCGGCCCAGGCGACCAGCAGCAGGACGGCTCGTACCGGTTCCGGCAGCCGCCGCAGGGCCTCGGCGAGCCGGCCCCGCACGGCCGCCGCGTCGAGCCGTCCCGCGACCGCGTCGGCGTGGCTGTCGGCCTCGCCGGCGTCCTGCCCACCGGCCCGGGCCAGCGCCCGGTAGCGCCGCAGTTCGGCCCGGGTGTGCCGGGCGACCAGGTTGGAGGCGATCCCGAACAGCCAGGGCCGCGCGTCGCCGCGGGCCGGGTCGAACGTGTGCCGGCGGTCGAACGCGGTCAGGAACGTCTCCGACGCCACGTCCTCGGCCAGATCGGGGCCGAGCCGCCGCGCCACGTACGCGTAGATGGTGCGATAGTGCCGGTCGAAGATCGCCGTGAAGTCCCGCTCGATGAGGTGAGCGCCGGCATCCAAGCCCGTGGTGCCCGGTTGTTCCACAGGGTGCATCACACCCTTACTTCGCCGGAGCCGGGAAGAGTGTTCAGCCGGGAAGATCTTACGAAACCATTGCGGCTTCATCCTTCGCTGCTCAAGCCGCGTACCCCTCCTCGGGAAGACGTGTCGCCGGCCTTCTCCGGCTCGTCGGGCGACACGCGGATGTCTGGAGGGTTCGTATGCAGGGAATCGGTTCGACCAGGTGGTGCCGGCTGTGCGCCACCGTGGCCTGCTCCATCGGGCTGCTCCTGCTCAGTCCCGTGGCGGCGCACGCCGAGCCCGATGTTCCGGTGCCTCCCAGTGAGCTGATCCCCGACGAGGGCGAGGGCACCCTCTCGGCGGCTGACAAGGCCGGCTCCGCGCGGCGCACGAAAAGATCTTCCCGGCGATCGGTACGGTGCGGGCGACGACGCGCAACGACACCGTCCGCAAGCCGGCGCAGCAGGCGAACCAGTTCGTGGTGACGCACATGACGCTGCTGGAGAGCAGCGGGATTGTGGACTTCGCCGCCCTGCCGACCGCGCCGGACCCCGCAACTGCCGGTGCCCCGACGCCGGCGACCGCTGCCGGGCCCCAGCCGGCCGTCGGCCGGAGCCCGATGTCGACGAGCCTTCCCGTCGCGCTGCTCGCGCTGATCGCCGGTCAGGGCGTAGGTGTCTTCGCGACGCTGCGCTTCGCGGGTGCCCGCAGCCGGCCGCAGTTCGGACGCCGATGAGCTCCCGGCAGCAGGGGTACGGCCCCGCGGCGAACGGACTGCCGGCGGTCGGGTTGAGCACCCGCGGCGGGCTGACGGTGACGCTCGTGCTCGTGATGCTGGGGCCGGTGCTGCTGGCACTGGCCGGACTCGTCCACCCGAGCGGGCTGTCCGCCGCGACGGCCCATCGCTGGGTGTGGCTGCACATCGTCCTGTTGCCGGTCTTTCCGCTGCTCGCGCTGGGATTCGTGGTGCTGTTGCGGGAACGGCCCCGCGCGGGCGCTCCCCGGGTGGCCCGGATGATCGCCTGGATCTGCGCGGCGGTCTACGCCGTCGGATACACCGGTCTGGACGCGGTGGCGGGAATCGGCGCGGGCACGGTCGCCGGGCAGCCCGGAGACCCCGCTGAGCTGCGACGATTGGTGCTGGCACTCTACGAGACAGGAGACGGGCTCGGCGCCGTCGGCGTGTACGCCTTCCTCGCCGCCACGCTGACCACGACGGTCGTGCTGGGCAGCAGGCACGGCGTCCGAGTGCTTCCCGGCACCGTGGTGCTGCTCGCCGCCGGCTGGTCCTTCATCGACAGCCACATCTTCTCGCCCCGAGGGGTGCAGACCATGATCGCCATGGCTGCGGGTTTCGCCCTCTGGACCTGGGCCGGCGCCTGGCGACGCGGGCCCTCCGCAACGGACACCACGGAGCCGGCCGCCCGCTGACTCCGGCAGCCGGTGACCGGCGGCCGTCCGGCAGCGGCTGAGGGGCTCCGGCCTGCCGTGATCTGGCATCGACGTACGCCGTCGTGGTGCGGCACAATCTGGCGCGACCTTGCGACGGGGAGGGCCCGGAAATGGCTTACGACGCTTTCATCTCCTACAGTCATGCGGCCGACGGGGCACTGGCGCCGGGGCTGCAGCGTGGTCTGCAACGCCTGGCGCGGCCGTGGCACCGGCGACGGGCGCTGGAGGTGTTCCGCGACCAGACCGGCCTCGGCACCAGCCCGGCACTGTGGTCGTCCATCCAGCAGGCCCTCGCCGGATCGCGGTACTTCGTCCTGCTGGCCTGCCCGGAGGCAGCGGACTCCCGGTGGGTCAACCAGGAGGTCGAAGCCTGGCTGGCGGAACACCCGGTGGACCGGCTCCTGCCGGTCGTGACGTCCGGTGAGTGGGTGTGGGACGCCGACCGGGGTGACTTCGACTGGGAGCGGTCAACGGCCGTACCGCCCGCTCTGCGCGGGGTGTTCCGTGAGGAGCCGCGTCACCTGGACCTGCGCTGGGCCCGCTCGGAGAGCGAACTCGACCTGCGCCACGGCCGGTTCCGCGACGCTGTCGCCGAACTGGCCGCGTCCATCCACGGCGTGAGCAAAGAGGACCTGGACAGCGAGGACGTCGCCCGCCACCGCGGGATGATCCGGCTGCGCCGCAGCGTGCTCGCGGTCGTGGGCGTACTCGTCCTGCTGGCCGGGGGCACCGGCGCCCTTGCGGTACGCAACGCGCGTACCGCGGCCGCGTCGGCGGTCGAGGCGTCGCGGCAGCAGCAGCTGGCCGACCGGCAGCGCGACTCCGCTACGGCCTACGCGGCTGAGGCGCGACGTCAGCAGCAGATCGCCGGGGACGAGCAGCGCCGCGCTCAGGAGGCGACCGCGGACGCCCGCCGGCAACAAGGCAAGGCAGGCAAGGCCGCGGCCGAAGCACGCCAGCAGGAGGACAGTGCCGCGCAGGCCGCCGCCGAGGCACGCCAGCAGCAGACCCGGGCCGACCGGGCCGCGGCCGAGGCCGAACGCCAGCGGTCCCTCGCCGCCGAGCAGCGGCGCAAGGCCGCGGAGGCCGGCGCCGAGGCGCGACGGCAGGAGCATGCGGCCCGGACCCAGCAGAGGATCGGCATCAGCCAGCGTCTGATCAGCCAGGCCGACGCGGTCCGGCAGCAAGATCCGCGTACGGCGATGCAGCTCGGTCTGGCGGCGGCGCAGCTCCACCCGGGCGACCGGGCCGAGGCCGGGCTGGTCAACACGTTGGTCGGCACCCGCTATGCGGGGACCCTGGCCGGCCACACAGGATCCTTGACGGCGTCGGCGTTCAGCGCCGACCGGCGTCTCCTGGTGACCGGGAGCGCCGACCGGACCGTACGGCTGTGGGGCCTGCCCGACCGCGCCACCCCGCGGAGCCTGGCCCAGCTCACCGGCCACACCGGCTCGGTGGACAGCGTCGCGCTCAGCGGGGACGCCACGGTCCTGGCCACGGGCAGCCAGGACGGGACCGTCCTGCTGTGGGACCTCAGCGACCGCCGTCACCCCCGCCGGCTGGCCCGGCTCGCCGAGCACACCGACGCCGTCACCGCGGTCGCGCTCAGCGCCGACGGGCGCACCCTGGTCAGCGGCAGTTGGGACGGCTCCACGCTGGTGTACGACCTGACCGATCGCCGTCAGCCGCGCCGCCTGGCCCATCTCGCCGAGGACGACGCGCAGATCGGGGACGTGGCCCTCAGCGCCGACGGGCACACCCTGGTGACGACCAGCTGGAACGGCACCGTGGTGTGGGACCTCAGCGAACGCGGCGATCCCCAGCGTCTCGACACGTTGGACGAGCTCACGCGCTCGTCGGTCGACCTGACGCTCAGCGCGGACGGGCGTACGCTCGCCGTCAGCCAGCAGGACAGTCCCGTCTCGGTGTGGGATCTCAGCGACCGCGCCGAGGTCCGCCGCGTGGTCCAGCTCACCGACGGCACCGGATGGGTGACCGCGACCGCGCTCAGCGCCGACGGGCACACCCTCGTGGCCAGCTACGTGAACCGCGCCGTCCTGGGGTGGGACCTGACCCGTCCGGGCCGGCCCGTGCGCATCGCCCAGCTCACCAATTACTCGGGGTCGGTGAACTCGATCGCCGTCAGCGCCGACGGACAGACACTGGCCATGGAGGGCCGCAACTACACCGAGCAGCTGTGGGATCTGACCGACGGCACCGGCCCGCGACGCATCGCCGAGGTCACCGGCCACCACGACGAGGTGAGCGGCGTTGCCCTCAGCGCCGACGGACGGACCTTCGTCACGGGCAGCTACGACGGCACCGCGCAGGTGTGGAACCTGTCCCGGCCCGCCGCTCCCCGCCTGCTGGGCCGGCTGGAGGGCCACCTCGACTCGCTGGACGCGGTCGGCCTCAGCGCGGACGGACGCACCGTCATCACCAGCAGCACCGACGTCGTACGGCTGTGGGACACCGCCGACCTCTCGATCAGCCGCCCCGTCGTCTCGATGCACGGGGGAACGAATTCGGTGGCCGCGGCGGGGCTCAGCCGGGACGGCCGGCTCGTCGCCGTGGGCCTCGCCGACGGAACGGTCGAACTGTGGGACACGACCGACCGCCGCGCACCGCGACGACTGGCCCGCTTCGAGGGAGTCCGGACCGGGTTGGAGACGCTGGCCCTCAGCGCCGACGGGAAGACCCTGGCCGCCGGCAACGGCATGAACGTCCAGCTGTGGGACCTGACCAGGCCCGCCGCGCCGCGCAAGGCGGCGCTGCTCAGCGATTCCACCGGCGCCCTGGACGAACTGGCGCTGAGTGCCGACGGACGGACGTTCGCCGCGTCCGGCTCGTACGGGGTCGTGCTGCTGTGGGACACGACCGATCGCCGGCGTCCGCGTCAGGTCGCCCAGGTCGTCGGTGACTTCGTGTCGACCGACGCGATGACGCTCAGCCCGGATGGCCGTACCCTCGTCACCAGCGGTCCGGACGGCACCACCCTGCTGTGGGACCTGACCGACCGCGGCAACCCCCGCCGCCTGACCCAGCTCGACGGTGAGCTCAGCTCGACGTCGACGGTGGCGTTCAGTGCCGACGGAAACCGCCTGGCGGCCGGCTTGCGCAGCTCCGCCGGTGTGTGGGACCTGGCGCACCTCAACGACGTCCGCCGTCAGGCGATCGAGCGCACCTGTGCTGTCCGCGGCGGCCTGACCCGGGACGAATGGGAGCGCTACGTGCCCGAGGTGCCGTACGAGAGGACCTGTCAGCACAAGTGAGCACGGGCGACGCCGTCTCACGGCGGCCGGAGCCGCCGCAGCGCGTCCTGCACGGCCCGGTCGTCGGCTTCCTCGCGCCAGACCACGACCTCCAGGCCCGGACGGTGCTTGTTGGCCAGGAACGCGTCGAGCGCGGGCCGGTCCGGTGGGCTGTTCAGCACGAGCAGCCCACCGACGGTGAGCCGGTCGGCCGCGATGCCGGTCTCCAGCTGCTCGACCGCGAGGAAGACCGCGGCGTTGGGCATCTGACTCGCGGCATGACGGATCCTGATCAGGACGCTCCGGCCGTCCCAGGTCGCGGTCAGTTCGCCGTGGCCACGGTCGTTCGTCGTCGCGCCGAGAGCGGCCGCTCCGCGCTCCACGACCAGCTTCGCGGCATGCAGGTACCGCAGTGCGGCCAGTTCGGTGTCACTGCTCAACCGGTCACGCAGCTCGTCCAGCAACGCCACGGCGGTCGGATCGGACACCTGCCGGACGGCGTCGTCCGCGCCCGGACGGGCGCCGTCCCCGGCCGCCTCGAACATCGACAGGATCGATCGGATGGTGCTCTGCTGCAGTCCGTCTCCGGGCGGCGTCTGAACGCGCTCGGCCAGCTGGGACAGCATCGCGAAGGTCACGTGATCCGGCAGCGCGGCCCGTTTGTCCTGCTCCACGATCGCCCGGTCGTAGACCCAGGTCAGGGTGCTCCACCAGCGCTCGAGCTGCTGCTGCGACTTCGTGTGCCGCAGCTGCGCCGCCGCTATGCGGGCGGCCACCAGCGCCGCGGCCAGGGCCATGAGGCCCCCGAAGCCGGCCGACGTCATGAAGCGTTGCCAGAACGGGTCGGCGGGCGGGGCCGGCGACGCGTGCAGCTGACCGAGGACCATGGTCAGGGTGGTCAATGTCGTGCCCCCATCCTTCCGACGGCGGGAATACGACCGGTGATCGATGGATGCCGATCAGCGTGACCCGACGGTAACGTACGGGAATGAGCGTCCCCCGCCGTCGCGTCCGGACACTCCCATGACGTCGGTTGTCACGCCCCGGCACGTGCACGCCAACGTGCCGATCGTCTCCGCCGCCGACCTGCGCCTGACGGAGTCACCGGTGGCGGTGGGCGTGTCCGATCCGCCGATCGGCCGGGGGCCGGAGAAGGTGCGCGGGCGCCGGAAAACCGTCGGCGAAGTGCAGGCCGTCGACGGGCGCGTGGCCGTGCTGACGGGCCCGGCCGGAAGCGGCAAGAGCACCGTCGCCTTGGCGGCGGCCCGCGAGCTGGCCGGCAGCTGTTCCGTCCACTGGGTCGCGGCCCATCATCACGGTGCCTTCGTGGAGGGTATGGCCGCGGTCGCCAAGGCGCTCCAGGTCGATGACATCGACATCATGCGCGTCCGGGAGGAGGCCTCGACGACGGCGGCCTGGGGACTTCTCGACGGCCGGCCGGGGGCGGGCACCGGCCCGGGATGCGCGCTGGTCATCGACAATGCCGACGATCCCGCGCTCGCCGCCGAGATCGTCGGTCAGGCCACAGCCCTCGTCCAGACGGGGTGGCGCGTCATCGTCACGACGCGCGTCAGGCCCGCCCGGCCCCGGGCCCGGGGTGGTGCCGTCCCGATCGAGGTCGATGCCCTGCCGGTCCGGGACGGCGCCGACCTGCTCCTGGACCGCATACCGGAGATGGACGAGGCCCGGCGCCGGGTGGAGCTGCCGCACGCGCGCACCACGGCCGAGCTGCTCGAGGGCGTTCCCCTCGTCCTGCACGTCGCCGGTTCGTACCTGGGTAGTCCGCTCGTGCGGCACAGCCTGGCCGGCTATGTCACCGAGCTCGGGCGGGCGCCGGCGCTGCGTCCCGGGCTGCACCCCGGCGACCCGGCATACGCCCTGCTGCCTGTCCTGAACCTGACCTTGGCCGCGATGGGGCCGGAGGAGCGGCGCTGCGCCCTGCGTCTCCTGGGCCTGCTGGCTGCCGGCGCTCCCGGCCAGCCGTTCCCGCTCGGCGCCCTGCTCGGCACGAACGAGCCCCTGACCGAACGCAGCCTCCGGTTGCTGCGGACGACCGGGGTCATCGAGGTGTTCACCAGCGACAACCTGCCGGTCGCGGTGGTGCACCCGCTGATCGCCCGTACCGCGGAGTACGTCGACGGGGTGCGGGCTCTCCCCGGACGTGGTGCCGAACTCCTCGACGCCGTCACCGCGGCGCTGGAGAACGGCACGGCTGCCTACGTCGAGCCGGGCGCCGACGCCTGGCCCCTGTGGCGGCTGCTGCTTCCGCACGTCAACCATCTGCTCGACAACCCGGCATCCGGCGGCACCACCGCGGCGCTGCGCGCGGCCCACCGCACCGTCCGCCACCTGCTGCAGCGGGGCATGCACCACTCGGCGGCAGAGCTGGCCGTGACGGCCGTCGAACGCGCGTCCGGGCTCACCGAACGCGACGAGCCGATCCGGCGGACGGCGCTGCTCGACCACGGGCTCGCGTTACAGGCCCGCGCGCTCGTCACGCTGCCCAGACCGGGCGTCCAGAACGACCTGGAACGCGCGTTCCATGACATCAACGAGGTCGCCCTGCGGACGCGGCGGGCGTGCCACCCGGACGACCCGGAAGCGATGGAGGCCGGCCATTGCCTGGCAGCGATCCTGCACGAGCGGGGCCACCTCACCGAGTCCGGACGTCTGTTCCAGCAGGTGTTCACCGCTCGCCGGCGGGTGCTCGGTGACTACCACGCCGACACGCTGGCCACGCGGCAGGCGCTGGCCTCCGTTCTGCAGGCGGCCGGCGACGCCGCCGAGGCGCAGCAGATGCTGGACGAGGTGCTCGCCGATCCGGACCGGCACCTGGACCTCACCCCGGCCGAAGTGCTGTCGTTCCGGCACAGCCTGGCGTACGCCCGGCAGGCGGCCGGTGGCTCCGACTGGCTGCAGGCTGCCGAGGACGGTTTCGGCGACGTGCTCGGCGCGCGGAGGGCGATGCTCGGGGCCACCCACCCGGACACACTGATCACCGAGCACAACGTCGCCTGGCTGGACCACGCCCGCGGGCATCTCGCGCGGGCCGAGGACGGTTTCCGGTCGGTGCTGGCGATCCAGCTCCGACGACTGGGGAAACTGCATCCGCACACCGTCGCCGTGGCCGCCAACCTGGCCTGGGTCCTGCTGCTGCGGCGACGGTTCACGCTGTCCAGGCGCATCTTCACCCAGGTGCTCAAGGTCCGTACGGCCAGGCTCGGCATCCTGCACCCGGACACCCAGACGACCCGAGGCAACCTCGGGTGGCTCACCTACGAGGAGGGCCACTACCACCGCGCGGAACACCGTTTCCGCACGTTGTACGAAGATCGGGTCCGCCTGCTGGGCGAGAGACATCCTCGCACCCTGACCACCCGGCACAACCTGGCGCTCAGTCTGCGGTCTCAGCACCAGTCCCCGCACAACTCGCCGCACGTGCTCCACCAGGCGCGCGAGGTGTTCATCGCCGTGCTGGACGCCCAGCTGCAGGAACTCGCGGTGGACCACGACTCGACCCTCGCCACCAAGTACAACCTGGCGGTCACGCTGCGGATGCTGAATGCCCCGGCCTGGCTGGACGAGGCGATGACCCTGCTGGACCAGGTGCTGCAGGCTCTCCGGGATCGTCCCGATCAGCCCAACCCGCTGCTGCGGCAGACCAAACGCGAGATCGTCACCCTGCTGGCCATCAGGAGCGGCCGGGTCGACGTCCAGGATCTGGTCGAGGACGTCCCGATCGAGGTCGGCGAACGGCCGGCCACCGTCGTCGATCCGCTCACGGAGTCGTTCGTCGACGACGACATCGACGACTTCCCGGATCCCGATCTCCGTAGCTACTCGCCCCCGCCCTCACACAACTGACGGGTACGAGAAGCGATGCGGCTGACCACCTATCTGCGCCACCCCTGGACGACGGCACTCGCCCGCTGGGGTCGTATCCCCGGGCTCCGCACCGCCAAAGTCACGCTGGCGGCGGTGTTGTCCTACGTCGCGGCCGATCTGCTGAACACCACGGCGTCACCGATTCTCGCGCCGCTGACCGCCATCCTGGTGGTGCAACTGACCGTGTACCAGACGGTCGCCGAAGGACTGCAGCGCGTCCTGAGTGTGCTCGCCGGTGTCCTGGTCGCGGTCGGGCTCGCCACCGTCGTCGGGCTGAGCTGGTGGAGCCTGGGCGCCGTGGTAGCCGTGACTCTGGTCCTCGGGCAGGTCCTGCGCCTGGGCCCACACACCCTGGAGGTACCGATCAGCGCGATGCTCGTGCTGGCGGTCGGCGGCGTCGCCGCGCCGCAGGCCGCGGCCGGCCGGGTGTACGAGACACTCATCGGCGCGGCGATCGGCATCGCGGTGAACCTCACGATCGCGCCTCCGGTGCACGTGGAATCGGCCGGCTCGGCGGTCGCCGGCCTGACCACCCGCCTGGCAGATTTCCTGCGATCACTGGCCACCCACCTACGCGACGGTTGGTCGCGTGACGCCGCGCAGGACTGGCTCACCGCGGCGCGAGGCCTGAGCGCATCCGTGCTGGCAGCCGACACCTCACTGCTCCGGGCGGAACAGAGCGCCGTGCTCAACCCGCGCGGCGGCCAGGTCCGCCTGGCCCAACCGCGCCTGCGTACGGCCCTGACCGCGATCGAGTACTGCACCATCGTCATCCGGACCCTGTGCCGGGAGATCTTCGACCGCACGTACTACCTGCCACCGGACCTGGAGGCGCAGGTCTATCCCCCAGCCGCCCGCCTGGCCCTGGCCGACGTGCTCGACGCCGCCGCCGGCGCTCTGGACGGCGTGGCCGCCGTCGCCGCCGGCAGCGAGCCGGTCGAGGCCGCCCGCGCCCGCGTCGCGACGCACCTGGACGAACTGCACCAGCGACGCGAGTTGCTGGGCCGGCTGCTGCTGATCGACCCGCACGCCGACGCCGCGGCCTGGCAGCAACACGGCGCGCTGCTCACCGCGGTGGACCGGCTGCGGGTCGAGATCGAAGCGGCGGTCCGCCCGGCCGCCGAGCCGTGGCGCCCACCGTCACTGACCGAGGGCCCACGACGGGCCGCGCGGCGAGTCGTGGGAGCCGCCGAACAAACCCTGCCACTGGTCACCGACCGGTCCCGGCAGGCAGTCCGGCGGGTGATCGACGTCGCCGCGGAGGCCGCGACGGAGGCGGCAGCGCATCTGGCCAATCCCGATCCACGGGCTGCCCGTCCCGGTAAGCGGGCAGCCGGCGAGAGCCTGCCGGTCGAGCAGGCAGCCGCTGACGCCGCGGCGGCTGCCCTCCGCGACGCTGCGGACTCGCTGGCCGAGGCGGATGCCCCCGAGATCGCGCCGCGACCGGGCACCACCGAGCCGAAATCCGACGAAGCAGTGGATGAGTAATCGGCGGCGCTGGAATCTCGCCGCCATCGGTCTGCTTCATCGGGCAACCTTTCGCCGCCGGTGAACCACTACAGATTGCCGCGTGCGTGAAGGGTCGGCAATCACGGCAATCCTGCAACAAAGCTGCAAACCATATTCATTGACCTACATCGATACGCGTGTCAGGTTGGAGAGGTCCTCCCCCAATACCGCCGGAGTCATCCGCAGGGACCGCACGCTGCGATGACGTCGCCGGTTCCGTCCTGCCTTCATCGAAGGCAGGAGGCTCTGAGAAAGGTCCCCACATGAAAAGACCACGCGTACTCATCGGCGCCGCAGTTCTGGTCGCGGCCATGGCCGGCTCTGTTGCGACGGTGGGTCTGGCGTCAGCCGCCACGGATGTGAAGGTCACCGCTTCGATCAAGGTGACCGGCACCTTCGACGGTGGCGGGAAGCGCTACATCGGCTCCGGCGCGCTCGGCAGCGGTGGCCAGGACGAGGGCCAGGACCCGATCTTCGACCTGGCCGCCGGGGCCACCCTGAAGAACGTCATCCTGGGCGCCCCGTCGGCCGACGGCGTCCACTGCGCCGGCAGCTGCAACCTCACCAACGTCGTCTGGCAGGACGTCGGTGAGGACGCCGCCACCTTCCGCGGCACCAACGCGACGGTCGTGATCGACGGCGGCAGCGCGGCGAGCGCGTCGGACAAGGTGTTCCAGGACAACCGCGGCTCCGGCGGGTCGGTGACCATCAAGAACTTCAAGGTCTCCAACTTCGGCAAGCTCTACCGCTCCTGCGGTAACTGCTCCACCCAGGCCGCCCGCAAGGTGACCATCCAGAACATCACCGCGACCAGCGGCAAGGTGATCGCCGGCGTCAACACCAACTACGGCGACGTCGCGACGCTGAAGGGCAACAACATCGGCAGCATCCCCACCTGCTGGCTGTACACCGGCAACAACACCGGCGCCGAGCCGACCAAGACCGGCTCCGGCGCCAACGGCAGGAACTGCATCGTTTCCTGACGGCGGCGAAACGGCCCCCCGGCGAAGGCCGGGGGGCCGTTTCCGTCCGCCCACCAAGGGCGGGAGGCCGGCTGAAGTGATCTTCAGCCTGCTTCAGGGTCGGTTCAGGTGGCGGTACCGATCATCGCCGCGTGTGGAAACGAGTCGGTCCGCTGGCGGTGGCGCTCTTCTCGGCGTACGCCATGGTGGCGGTCACGAAGCACCTCAGGGTGCGCACCAATGGCTTCGACCTTGGCATTTTCGAACAGGGGGTGCGCGGTTACGCCGGTCTGGGCGCTCCGCTGGCGCCGCTGAAAGGGCCCGGCGTCCACCTGCTCGGCGACCATTTTCATCCGATCCTGATGCTGCTCGCGCCGATCTACCGGGTGTTTCCGAGCCCGATCACTCTGTTGATCGTGCAGGCCGCGCTGCTGGCACTGTCCGCGGTGCCGGTGACCCGGCTGGCCGTCGCGCGGTTCGGGACCCGTGGTGGCCTGGCGATCGGCGCCGCCTACGGGCTGTCCTGGGGCATCCAGCAGGCGGCCGGCTTCGACTTCCACGAGATCTGCTTCGCCGTCCCGCTCCTGGCGTTCAGCCTCGAGGGCCTGGTGCGGCGGCGGTGGGGCATGGCGGTGGCCTGGGCGGCGCCCCTGCTGCTGGTCAAGGAGGATCTGCCGCTGACCGTCGCGGCGATCGGCGCCTACCTCGTCCTGTGCGGCCGGTGGCGTCTCGGCCTCGCGACCGTCGGCGGTGCGGTCGCCGCCGGCCTGCTCATCGTCCGGGTCCTCATCCCGGCGTTCAACCAGGCCGACGCGTACACCTACACCTCCGGCAGTGCCCTGCTGACCGGGGTGCCGGTCAAACTGCTGACGGTGGTCCTGCTGCTGCTTCCGACCGGCTTTCTCGCCGTACGCTCACCGCTGCTGTTTCTGACCCTGCCCACGCTGACCTGGCGGTTCTGGGCGGACAACCCGCACTACTGGGGAACGAAGTACCACTACAGCGCGGTGCTGATGCCGATCGTCTTCGCGGCGATGCTGGACGCGCCGTCGGCTCTGCTCGACCGGTGCCGCCGGTGGCTGCCGGCCGCCTGCCTGGCCGTCGCGATGTCCGCGTCGGCGGTGCTGCCGCTCAACGCCCTGGCCGATCCGGCCACCTGGCGGCGGGACCCGGCGGCAGCGGCGATCCGGTCGGCGCTGAAGCGGATCCCCGACGGTGCGGTCGTGGCGGCCGACCAGCGGCTGGCGCCGCAGCTCACCGCCCGCTGCGAGGTCTACCTGTTCCCGTTCTACCCGAACGCCGTGGTCCAGCCCGAGTGGGTGGCCCTCCTCCGCCCCCTGGACGCGGTGCCCGGCTATCGGAGGGTGACCTCCGACGGCGGGGTCCTGCTCTTCACCCGCACCCTGCCCGGGCGAGCTGAAACGAGTTTCAGGTTCGTGGGGCCGTGAGCTGGCAGGATGGCCCGGTGCGGCTGCTGATTGTAGAAGACGAGCGCGAACTGGCCGAGTCCTTGCGCCGCGGCCTGATTGCGGAGGGTTACACCGTCGATGTGGCTCACGATGGAAACGCCGGGCTCGAACTCGCCTCGAGCGAGGGCTATCAAGCGGTCATTCTGGACTTGATGCTGCCGCATCTGAACGGTTATCAGGTGTGCGCCCGACTGCGGCAGCTGCGAGTGAGCACGCCGATACTGGTCCTGACCGCCAAGGACGGCGAGTACGACGAGGCCGAGGCCCTGGACACAGGGGCCGATGACTATCTGACGAAGCCCTTTTCGTACGTCGTCCTGCTGGCCCGGGTGCGAGCCCTGCTGCGCCGCGGTGGTGAGCCCCGGCCGGCGTTGCTGAAAGTCGGTGATCTGGTCGTCGACCAGGCGCGGCGGGCCTGTTCACGGGGGTCGACGCCGATCACGTTGACGGCTAAGCAGTTCTCGGTCCTGGCCTGCCTGGCCCGCCGGGCGAACACGGTGGTGAGCAAGGCGGAGATCCTGGACGAGGTATGGGATGCGGCCTACGACGGCGACCTGAACATCGTCGAGGTCTACATCCGGGCCCTGCGTCGCCGGATCGACGTGCCGTTCGGGCTGCTGAGCATCGAGACGATCCGCGGCGCCGGCTACCGGCTGGTCGACGCGAGTGCCTAGGCCCCAGCTACCGGTACGGGTCCGGGCGGCGGCCGCGGCGGCGCTGGCGGCCGCATTGTGCCTCGGCGGCGGGGCGCTCTGGCTGCGCCAGGTGATCTACGAGAACAGCGTGGCGGGGTCTGTCGCGACCGCGCAGTCACAGGCCCGCGCCATCGCCTCGACCTACGAAACGCCCGCGGCCAGAATCAACGCCGACGGAGGCACGCTGGCGGTGGACTGCGCTGGTGAGAGTGATGCCGCGCAGTGCCCGTACGACACGTGGTACGAGTTCCCGTACTTCGGCACGGAGATCAGCTTCGCGGTGGTCGACGACCACGGCGAAGTGCTGCTGATCAAGAATCAGCTGGCTCATTACGTACGGGAAAGCGGCCTGACCTTCCCGGCCGTCCCGCCGCAGTGGAACGAGGAATTCTTCGGCCGCGTCGACGTTCACCTACGACCGGCCGGCAGCGGCGCCGAGAGACAGCTCGACGGTCGCGAGGTCACCCTGGTGGCTTACAACGTCAGCCCTTCGGGCGCGATCGTCTACGTGCTCATCTCTCCGCTCGACGCGGAGGCAGCCGTGGCTCCGGTCGACCGTTGGCTCCGGCGTGGTCTGCCCGCCGCCATCCTGTTCGTCGCCGCGGTTGCCTGGTGGGCTGCCGGACGCGCGCTGCGCCCGGTCGAGCGGATGCGCGCCGAGCTGGCCCGCATCACCGCCGCGGACATGAGCAGCCGGGTGCCCCAGCCGCGCACCGGCGACGAGATCGCCCGGCTGGCCGTCACCATGAACGAAACCCTCGACCGGATCGCCGACGCGGCCGAACGGCAGCGCCGGTTCGTCGCCGACGCGGCACACGAGCTGCGGAGCCCTCTGGCCGGCTTGCGCAACACCGTCGAGGTCGCCGCCACGCACGGCGGTGCTGTCGACCCGGAGGTGCTGCGAACCGGCACCGAGCGGTTGCAGCGGCTCATCGACGACCTGCTGCTGCTCGCGCGTCTGGAACGGGCTGCACCGGCTCGGGGCAAGCCGGTCGACGTCGCCGCGATCGCGGAGGAACTGGTCGAGGAGCGCCGCTACCGGGTGCCGCCGGACGAGCGGTTCGTCGTGGTGGCCGGGGGGCCCGCACAGGTGATCGGGCGCGAGGAGGAACTGGGCAGAATGCTGAGGAACCTTCTGGACAACGCGTCCCGGCACGCACGCGACCGCATCACCGTGACGGTCGCGGAATCCGCTCCCGGCATCGTTCGGGTGGAGGTCCGCGACGACGGACCGGGCATCCCGGAAGCCGATCGGGAACTGGTCTTCGAACGGTTCGCGCGTGTCGGCCAGGCCCGCGATCGCCGCCACGGCGGCGCTGGTCTGGGCCTGGCGATTGCCCGGGACATCGCGGTACGCCACGGCGGCAGCCTGCACGCGGCCGACTCCACGAGCGGCGCCAGGCTCGTCGCGGAGCTGCCGCAGTCGTCAGCGACGACGACCTTGCCGTGACGCGTCGGCACGACCCTCACAGGGTCAGAACGGCGCCGGTCCACGTCCGGACAGCGACATCAGCAACTGCGTGGCGAGCAGCTTGCGCATGCCGGTGACCGCTACTGCCCCCACCCGGTCGTAGGGCAGTTCGAGTTGCAGACCCTCGACCGCGTCGCGAAGGTCGGTGGTGATCTCGTCCGGGCGGAACGTGCCGCCCCATCCGTCGAGTCCGCCGCGCTGGTTGGTGCTGAGGGAGGCCATACCGGAAATGCATGCGCCGTCAGCCAGGATCAGCCTCGCCGGGCCCGAGTACGTCGTCGTCATTGTCATCAACCTTCAGGAGGAAACGCCGTGCGGCCCAGCGGTGAAACGTCGAACGGCGGCCCGCTGAACCACAGGGCCGCCGTTCGCAGAGCAGAGGTCAGAGCGGGCGGATGTTCTCCGCCTGCGGGCCCTTCTGGCCCTGGGTGATGTCGAACTCCACCTTCTGGTTCTCGTCGAGGCTGCGGTAGCCGCTCGTCGCGATGGCGGAGAAGTGGGCGAAGACGTCAGCGCCGCCGTCGTCCGGGGTGATGAAGCCGAAGCCCTTGTCGGCGTTGAACCACTTCACGGTACCTGTAGTCATGTCTGCTCCTTCGCAGGCTGTAGAGACCGCACTATGCGGACTCCGACGCCGCTGCGTTGATCACCCGCGTCGAAACGACACGAAACAACGAAAGCGCCCAAGTGGGTTTGGATAACCCATCAGGCGCCGGGAAACGTCTACGGAAATCAAAACTGCAACTGGGCAACCGTAGCACATGATCTTCTGTCGATCTTCTTGGCGAACGGTGGGCGGTGCGCGTGTCCGCGTCCCGCACCGCTCCGGGATCCCCCGACACCGCCGCGGCCATACACCCACCTGCATGACGAGGGCCCCGGCGCAGTTCGCGCCGGGGCCCAGGGTTACGGGTCAGAAACACCATCTACCGACAGGTACGTCGGTTTGTCGTATCCGCACCTACCGCCAGTGACGGTTTCGGGTGCGAGGATCGCATAAGCGTGACCGGAGACCACCTCTCGTTCGATGGAAACTGCGGTGTCCACCCCAGCACTGAACTGACCGGCTGTGGCGGGCGATCCAACGGTGCTCGGCCCTCCCTTTCCTCTGCTTCCAAATCCACTGCTGTCGTACTGTCGAGCTGTCCGCCGGTGTCGAAGCCCCACGCGACTTCACGGCCTCGCACACGTGCGACGGACGATTTCCCAAGCGGAACCCTGAACCAGCCTCGGCCCCGCCTGATGTGCCCCGACCTGGACTTACGCCGGGGTCTTGCGGTGCACTTGCCTTGCTCACTGCTGCGGTGACATGAGCTCACCGCCGGGCCGAGCGAGCCACGAGAACATCCGGGCCCTGCGTAACGCTCGGTCAGATCGTCTGCGTTTTCCGGCGATCTCTGCTGTCAACCCGCACAACGTTAGCCAAGCCGACCGAGCTTGTCTAGTGATCTGGACATAGATTTTTTCGGCGGCGGATTCGAGGTCGTGCTGTAGCGGACCCTCGGCTATTGCCCGTCGACGGCACGAGGGTGGACAGTCTGAAGGGCAGGTCGCCGCGTCCTCGGACAGAGGGATATGACCATGGTTTCTCGGGCCCTCGCCGCCGCCACCGCAGTCGTTTCGCTCAGCGCCGGCGCCTGGGGCACGCCCGCGTCGGCCCTCCCCCCGGGCGACGACGATCCGGGTCAGCGAGTCTCTGACCGGCGGACCACCCGGCAACTTCAGCAACGAACCGGCCATCTCCGCGAACGGCCGGTACGTGGCGTTCACCTCCGCCGCCTCCGACCTGGTCCGCGGGGACACCAACCGAAGCTGGGACGTGTTCGTCCGCGACCTCCGCAAGGGCGTCATCAGCCGGGTCAGCCTGTCCGACACCGGCCGGCAACTCGACGGAGCGAGCTACCAGCCCACCATCAGCGGCGACGGTCGCTACATCGCCTTCGTGTCCTGGGCCACGAACGTGACCGCCGGCGATCCCAACCCGACGGGCAACCTCTTCCTGCACGACCGGCGGGCCGGCAGCACGGTACGCATCCCGCCGGCCGGCGAAGGAGCGTCGTACGCACCGTACGCGGACAGCCCGTCGATCAGCCGCGACGGCCGCGTGATCGCTTTCAGCAGTCGCAACCCCGTTCTGCCCGGCGACACCAACGACACGGCCGACGTCTTCGTCTGGCGTCGCGGCACCGCGCGCATCGAGCAGGTCAGCGTGTCCAGCCAGGGCCACCGCGGCAACGCCGAGAGCTACCAGCCGGCTGTCAGCGCCGACGGCCGGTACGTGGCTTTCACCTCGGATTCCGGCAACCTCGCCGTCGACGCGACCGGACTGTGGGAGGTCTACCTGCGTGACCTGCGGACCCGTACGACCACGATGGTCAGCCGGTCGAGCGAGGGCGTACCGGCCGACGGGGAGAGCAACCTCGGCGGGGTCAGCGCCGGTGGCCGGTACGTCCTGTTCGCGTCGACCGGAGCGAACCTGGTCCCCGGGGACGTCAACGACGTTTCGGACGTGTTCCTGCGGGACCGCCGGTACGGCACGACCCGCCGGGTGAGCGTTTCGCGTACCGGTGGCCAGCTGAGCATGGGCAGCGGCCAGGCCGCACTGAGCGAGACCGGACGCTACGCCGCCTTCGTGTCGCCGGACCCCACCATCGTGGCGGGCGACACCAATGAGCTCGCCGACGTGTTCGTCCGGGACCTGCGCACCGGGCGCAACACCCGGGTGAGCATGCCGGCAACGGGCGGACAGTCCGACAGCGACAGCAACGACCCGGCGATCGATGCGCACGGCCACCGCGTCGCCTTCGTGTCGATGGCGACGAACCTGGTGCCCGGGCCCGCCCGCGGCGTCGAGGCGGTCTACCTCCGCACGCGGTGAGGGTCAGCGGGTGGGACGGAGCAGCACGGCGTACAGGTCGCCGGAGCCGGGCTCGTGGACATTGCCGTCGCCGTCGCGCCCGAGCGGAGCGGAATCACCGGCTGCCGGGAAGTACCAGCCCTCCTCCACGTCGGCCAGCGGCGAGCACTCGTCCCCACCGGCTCCGTCCCTCGCGACGACCACCACGGCATCGTCGGGCAGATCAGCGAGGATGTCCCGCAGACCCGCGACGGTCATCATCCCGAGAGTGAAGATCGGGTCGACCCGGGCATTCTGATCGCGTACATACGTGTTGTCATCGGCGCTCACTGCCGTTCTCCGTCCGTTGCGACGTCGCCATGATGCTCCATGGAGCGATAGTCACATCCTGGCCTCCAGGATGATGTTGAACGGGGTTTCGGTCGCCCGGCGCACCTGGGTGAAGCCGGCCTCGTGCAGCACCGCCGTCAACCGCTGTTCACCGGCCTGTGCTCCCAGTCCCAGCCCGACGTCCTGAGCCAGCGAGCCCGGGGTACAGATGACCGTGGACAGGCCGTAGTAGGCCCGCCCCACCGGGTTCAGGTTGTCCTCGACCGCGTCGCCGGCCGCCGGCTCGACCAGCAGCAGGGTGCCGTCCGGGGCCAGGGCCTGCCGGATGCGACGTGCGCTCCCGACCGGGTCGCCCATGTCGTGCAGGGTGTCGAACAGGCACACCAGGTCGTACCCGTGGCCCGGCAGGTCCTTCGCCGGCGCAAGGTCGAACCGCACCCGCCCGCTCACGCCGGCCCGGACCGCCGCCTCGCGGGCGGCATCGATCGACGGCTGGTGCAGGTCGATGCCCACGAACGACGAGCGTTCGAACGCCTGGGCCATGATGATGGTCGACGCGCCGAGCCCGCACCCGACGTCGGCGACCCTCGCCCCCGAGCGCAGCTTGTCCACCACTCCGTCCAGGGCCGGCAGCCACTGCCCGACCAGGTGGGCGGCGTAGCCGGGGCGGAAGAACCGCAGCACGCCGGAGAACAGCCGGTCGTCGTGCTCGTGCCAGCCGACTCCCGCCCCGGTGCGGAACGCGTTCACGAACGCGTCGTGGTCGGCGTAACAGGAGGCGATGGTCTCGAACGCGCCGCCGAGGAAGACCGGACTGTCCTCGTTCGCGACCACCATGGCCTGCTCCGGAGGCAGCTCGTAGGTGCCGTCCCCCGGGTGGAAGACGACATAGCCGCCGGCGGCCTGGTTGCCCAGCCATTCCCGGACGTACCGCTCGGTGGTGCCGGTCCGGTGGGCCAGCGTGGCCGACGTGATCGGCCCGGCGCCGGCCATCGCCTTGTAGAGGCCCAGCCGATCGCCGAGGTGCAGCAGCAGCCCCGAGATGGCCGCGCCCATGTCGAGGACCGCCTGCCCGACGAACGCCTCGAGTTTTCCCTGATCGATCGGCCGGATGTCGGTCGCAGTCATTTCGTGTCTCCGCTCCTCGGCCCAGGTCCACGACGGACCTGGCTGAATGCCTGTCACCGAGGATGGGGGTCCGGCGACCAGGGCGACCAGTGACGATGTCGTACCGCCGCAGGTGGGCTCCGATCGCCGGGCGAAGGCGACGAACCGGACCGGTGGCCCGGCCGGGCCACCGGCCGGCAGGGTCCCGGCGGTACAGGATCCGTACTACCGGGTGGCGCCGTGAGCGAGCACGATGGCCAGATGAATCGCCGGGAGTACTGCCCGATCGCGGCCGGCGCCGAGGTGCTGGGAGACCGCTGGACCCCGTTGATCATTCGCGAGGTGATGGTCGGTGCCCGCGGCTTCAACGAGATCCATCGTGGGCTTCCCCGGATGAGCCGCACCCTGCTCGCGCAGCGGCTGCGCGAGCTTCAGCGACGGGGCTTGCTGACGCACGAGGCGAGCCGGGCCGGCCTGCCGGGCGTCTATGCCCTGACGGCGGCCGGTCAGGCGCTGACCCCCATCGTGTGGGCGATGGGCGCCTGGGCCGCTGAATGGATGTTCGGCGATCCGACCGACGAGGAATGCGATGGCCTGACGCTGATCTGGCGCACGCACCAGGTCGCCATCCCCGCCAAGCTTCCCGAGACCCGCACCGTGGTGCACGTCGTGCTCACCGGGGCCGGTGGCGCCCAGGGCTGGCTGGACATCCAGCGTCCCGGCATCACGGTCTGCAAGGACGACCAGGGCCTGCCCGTCGATCTCGCCCTCGAAGCCGACACCGCCCAGATGCACCGCTGGCTCGTCGGAATAGTGCCCTTCCGCGACATGGTCGCCAACGGACACGCCCGGTTCCTCGGGCCGAGCCGCCTGGCCAAGGCCTTCCCCACCTGGTTCGACACGACCCAGTTCTCGGTCAACCTGCAACGGGCCGAACGCCGGCGTCGCGAGCTCCTGACCGCCTGAACGATCGCCCTCCGGAGCGCGGCAGGGCCACCGAGCCGGCGTCAGTCCTGCGGCGCGGCTTCCCGGCGGCCCGCGGCCACACTGAACCAGCCTCGGCGGACCAGCCACGACACCTCGCGGGCGAACCAGTTACGGGCCCGAAGCACCAGCAGGATGAACGGCAGCGAGGTCGCCGGCATGGCGAACACCTTGACCCCACCGGCCCCTTCGGGATCGGGGTCGACCGCGAACAGCACCGCGGCCAACGCCGTCACCACCACCCGCAGTATGGCCGCCGCGAACGTCGGCCGGCGCAGATTCTGGCGGATCAGCACCCGGGTCGGGCCGGACAGCGCCCGCAGCCGCCACCGCACGTACGCCGCGGCGCCGGCTGTACCGCATCCGGCCGTCAGCACGGCCGCCCCGACGCCGGCCGGGCCGTCCACCTGCGTCCGCAGCGCGAACGCGGCCAGCGAGGTGACCACCAGGATCAGGCTGGCGACGTCGGTGATCAGCCAGAGCGCCGCCCGGGCGCTGCGGGTGGCCGTACGCACGACGGACTCGTCGGTCGGCGCGGCAGCCAGAGACGCGGCCAGCAGCGGTGAGGCGCTCAGCGCGTACCCGCGGCCGGCGTCCAGCTCCGCCAGCGAGGACAACGCGACCGGGTCATCGGGGGCCAGCGCCAAGGCCCGCTCGTACGCCGTCCGGGCCGGGCCGAACCGGGCCATGCGGCGCTGCACATCACCGTCGGCCACGTGCACCATCGGATCCTCCGGCGCGAGCCGCCGGGCCCGTACCGCGGCCTTGTCGGCGGCCGCGATGTTGCCGGTGCCGCCGGCCGCGAGCAGCGCGTACACCATCACGAGCTCGTTGCGGTGGTCCTCGGGACCGAGCTCGCGGGCCGTGTGCGCCGCGGCGAGGCTCTCACCGGCGCGCCCGGTCTCCATCAGCAGGGCGGCGAGCTGCCGGTGGGCGAACGGGAGCTCCGGCGCCAGTGCGACAGCGTGGGCAGCCACCGCGATGGCCTCGTCGTGGCGTCCGGTGGCGTGCCGGCACACGCTCAGCAGGACGAGCGCGACCACGTCGTCCGGGTGCTCGGCGAGGTGCCGCTCGACCAGCGGCGCGGCGTCGTCCGGGCGCCCCACGGCCAGCAGGTGCCGGGCCCGGGCCGCCATCTCCTCGAGCGGCGTCGGTGCGGTTATCGCAGCATCTTCCGCGCCTTGAGGTACGCGACGAGGTCGTCGTAGGCGCCGCCTTCGTTGCTGAACATCGCGACGTTGCGGGCCGTGGCGAACCACGGGCCGGTGGACGGCCGGACCTCGCCCAGGGCCCGGTCGAAGTCGGGCTGGCCGATCATCCGGACCTTGCCGCTGCGCATCGAGTCGGCCATCGCGTATTCGGCCGCGGTCTCGCACAGGTGGGTGAGATCGGCGCCGGAGAAGTCCTCGGTCGCCGCGACGATCCGCGGCAGGTCGATGCCGGCGATCGGGCGGTCGCGCAGGCTGAGCTGGATGATCGCGTCCCGGGCGGCCGCGTCCGGCGGCAGCACCAGCACCATCCGGTCGAGCCGGCCGGGACGGCGCAGCGCCGGGTCGACCTGCCAGGGCGTGTTCGTCGCGGCGAGCACGAACACCCCCTCGTTGTCGGCGTCGATGCCGTCCAGCTCGGCGAGCAGCTGGTTGCCCACGGTGCGCATCGCGCTGGAGTGGGTCTGGGACCGCTTCTGGCCGAGGGCGTCGACCTCGTCGAGGAAGAGCACGCACGGGGCGTTGCGCCGCGCCGTCTGGAACAACTCGTGCAGGTTGCGCTCGGAGTTGCCGATCCACATGTCCAGGACGTCGACGATGGACAACGACATGAACCGGGCGCCCATCTCACCGGCGACGGCCCGGGCCAGGAACGTCTTGCCGCAGCCGGGCGGGCCGTACAGCATCAGGCCGCCCCGCAGGCTCTTGCCGTACAACTTGCGCAGTTCCGGGTCGCGCAGCGGGCCCAGGAAGGAGAGCTCCAGGCGTTCCTTGACGGCGTCCATGCCGCCGACGTCGGCCAGCCGCACCTTCGACGACTCGACGTCGAACTGCCGGTCGCCATCTCCGCGGACCGGTTCCGGCAGATCACCCGCGGGATGGGGTACGGGCGAGGCACCGGCCGGTTTCTCCCCGGTGACGTAGCGGGGCGGCACGACATCGGACAGCTCCTGCTCGTACGCCCCCAGCAGGTCGTCCTGGCGCTCACCCGGATCGGCGGTCGGGGCGACCGGCTCGTGGCCCGGCTGCCCGGCGGGCGTCCCCGCGCCCGGCGCGGTCGTGGTGAGGGCGCGCCGCATGAGCTCCTGCGCGGCCTGGTTGCCGGGATCCCGCGCGAGCACCAGCCCGGCGTGCGGCACCGCGTCGGCCGCCCGGCCGAGGTCGATGAGCACCCCGGCGACATGCAAGCGCAGCGTCAGGTCGTCGGGCCGCGCGTCGACGGCGGCGGTGAGGCTGGTGATCAGGGCGTCGTCGCTCATGGCCCGAGAAGAATACGGGAAGCCCGCCCGGCCGTCAGGGGCGCAGGAACATCGCGGCCAGGGCGGCGTCCGAGGCGTGCAGAGCGTCGCGGTCGAAGGTGCTGCCGGTGGCGACCAGTTCGGCGGCTCCGGTGCGGTCGAGGATCTCGGTGAGGCGGCGTTGCACCCGGTCCGGTGAGCCGGTGATCGCCGCGGCGGTGATCTGGTCGACGTACTGCTGCTGGCGCGGGGTACGGGCCGCGGCGCGGGCGGCAGCCACCGGTTCGAGCGGCGGGAACACCCCGGTCGTACGGCTTCGGGCCATCGCCCACGCCTCGGGAAGCAGCAGGTCGGTGGCTTCCGCGTCGGTGTCGGCGACCAGCACGTCCAGGCTGATGGCCAGCCACGGTTCGGGTTGCTGGGCGGAGGGTTCGAAGGTACGCCGGTAGTCGGCCAGCGCCTGGGCACCGTCGGCGCCGAGCAGCGGGCCGCCCGCGATCACCGGCAGGCCCAGGTGTGCCGCGATCCGCAGGCCGGTTCCGGTGGCCAGCACGTACAGCGGGATGGGGCCGTCCGGCTGCGGGTGCAGGGTGATCTCCGCCGTACCGGTGAGGAAGCCACGCAGCTCGGCGAGGTCGGCGGCGAAGTCGCCGTCGGCCTGCCGCAGGGCCCGGCGCACCGGCGCGGTGAAGCCCGGCGACCGGCCCAGCCCGAGGTCGACGCGGCCCGGCGCGAAGGCGGACACCGTGGCGAACTGCTCGGCGACGACGAGCGGCTGGTGGTGCGGCAGCATGACACCGGCCGAGCCGAGCCGGATCACCGTCGTGGCGCCGGCGACGGCGGTCAGCAGCGGTGCCGGGGCGGCACCGGCTATCCCGGGGACGCCGTGGTGCTCCGCGACCCAGAAGCGGTGATAGCCGAGCTGCTCAGCCCGCATGGCGCGAGTGACGGTGCCCCGGAGCGCCGCACCGTCCGTCTCGCCGCTACGGGTGCGTGACCGGTCCAGCAGCGAGAGACGAACATCGGCGTTGATCACACCCATGCCAGCGTCGGTGCGGGCGGTCCTTGTTCCCGCAGGCTACTCTCCGGTCGTCGCGGCGGTACGGGACCGTCCCAACGTACAAAGGCCGCACGATCGGCTCATCGCGGGCCGAACTGACCACCGAGGAGGGTGAAGTGGCGGATCTGCCACCGAAACAGCCTGATCCCCAGGCGGCGAAGGCCGCCGCCGCGGCCCCGCCGCCGGCACCTCAGCTGCTGGTCATGCCGCCCACCGACGCGATCCCGTCGCTGGCCTGGCCGGGGGCCGAGGGGCAACCCGCCTGGGCGATACCGGTCCTGGTGCCGCCCGGTACGCAGGGATATGCGATCTTCGTGCCGATGGTTCCGGCCCAGGCGTCGGCCCCGGCCCCCGCCAGACCGGCCCCCACCAAACCGGCCGACCAACCCCAGAAACCCGCGCCAACCCCGACCGTCACCACCCCAGCCGTCACCACCCCGGCCGTCACGGCGCCGGCCGTCACCACCCCGGCCGTCGCGGCGCCGGCTGTCACCACACCGGCCGTCACCACACCGGCCGTCACCACACCGGCCGTCACCACACCGGCTGCGGCCGCTCCGGCAGCTGTCAAGAGCCCGGCCACACCCCCCTCGGCCGTCCCGCCGCAACCTCTGCCACCGGCTCCTCAGCGTCCGCATCCCCATACGCCCCTGTACCCGCCGCGCCCGCTCGGCACGTACGAGCGGCCGCCGAGCGCGTGGCAGACCTTCCGCGAGAAGCACTGGCCCGGACCGAAGAAGACGCTGGGCTGGGCCGTCCCGGCCGGCGTGCTCGCCGGTGCCCTCGGCTTCCTGATCTTCCTGCCGCTGAACCGGGTGGGGATCGGCTGGTTCCTCGGCTGGCTGGCCCTGACACTGGGTGTCGCATTCGCCGTCCGGAAGTCCGCCGATCTGCCGCGCCGCGAGCGGCTGATCCGCTCCGGCTGGGCTGTGGCGGCGCTGGCCCTGCTGCTCGTCCCGGCGTTCCGCAACGCGTGGTGGCTGGTGACGTTCAGTGTGCTGGGCGCGATCGGCTGCACCGCGCTGGCCATCGTCGGCGGCCGACAGATCAGATCGATCCTGTTCAGCCTGGTGGCTGCCCCGTACGCCGCACTCGCCGGCATCCCGTGGGTCCGCAGCCACCTGAAAGCGGGCCGCAATCCGGGCATCGCCCGGCGGATCTTCTTCTCGGTCGTCCTCACCGCGGTGGTGCTGCTCGTCTTCGGCGCGCTGCTGTCGTCCGCCGACGTCGCGTTCTCCCAGCTGCTGGACCACGCCATCCCCGATCTGGGCATCGACTCGGTCTTCCAGTGGATCTTCCTGGCCGGGGCCGGTGCCCTGCTCGCCGTATCCGGGATCTACACGCTGGCCGCACCGCCGTCGACGTCCAGCCTGGACACCGAGGGCAAGGGCAGGTTCGGCCTGCTCGAGTGGGCGCCGGCCGGCGCCGCGCTCGTGCTGCTCTTCGGCGGTTTCGTCGCCGTGCAGTTCACCGTGCTGTTCGGAGGCAGCCGGCACGTGCTGAAGACGGCCGGGCTCAGCTACTCGCAGTACGCCCGGAGCGGCTTCTGGCAGCTGGTCGCGGTCACCCTGTTGTCCCTCGCGCTGATCGCGAGCCTGGCCCGCTGGGCGAAACGGGACCAGCCGGCGGAACGGGTGCTGCTCCGCGTACTGCTGGGTCTGCTCTGCGCCCTGAGCGTCATCATCGTCGCGTCCGCGCTGTCCCGGATGTGGGAGTACCAGCGGGTCTACAGCTTCACCGGTGAGCGGATCTTCGTGATGGCCTCCGAGATGCTGCTCGGCGTGATCTTCGTGCTGATCGCGGTGGCCGGCCTCAGGTGGCGGGGCCGCTGGATTCCCGGAGCCACCGTCGGTCTCGCCGTGCTGATGCTGCTCGGTCTCGCCGCCCTCGACCCCGAGGGCTATGTGGCCAGCCGCAACGCGGCCCGCTACGAGGGCTCCGGCAAGATCGACGCCTGGTACCTGCGGGCGCTGTCCGCCGACGCGACCCCGGCCCTGACCGAACTGCCCGATCCGGTACGCCGGTGCACGCTCAGCTGGATCGCCGAGGACCTCAAGGAACCCGACCCCTGGTACGCCTGGAACCTCGGCCGGCAACGGGCCCGCGAAGCCCTCGCCGACCTGGGTCCCGCCGCGATCGGGGGCCAGAAGGACTGCCGCGCCGCCGACCAGTTCGACCTGCCCAAGAAACGCCGATGAGCGAGGGAGCTCCGGTTTCGCACCGGAGCTCCAGCTCAGGGTCCCGGGATGATCCGGCGGGTCTCGTAGGCCCACATGGCGATCTCCACGCGGTTGCGGCTGCCAGCTTGGCGATCAGGCGCACGGGTCAGGTTTCACGGACGAACGGACACGTCGGCCGCTTGCGGCGGCGCCGGGGCGGCCGGGACCGTGTCGGCGGACTTCTTCCCGATCCGTATCAGCTCGCGCAGGAACCAGACGACGCATCCGGTGGCGGCGACGACGCGGACGGCCAGCACGACCGGCGTGTCCGCGATGCCGGCCGACAGCACCGCGAACACGGCCACTCCCGCGAGCTGCAGCTGCAACAGCCGGGCCGGCGGTGGAGCCTTCTGCCGGCCGCGTCCGGCCATGGACAGCGCGACGTGCAGGAAGGCGTACGCGGCCAGGGTGGCCAGCGCGGAACCGGTCAGCCCCAGCCGGGGCACCAGGACGAGGTTGAGCACTACGTTGAGCGCCGCGGCGAGGATCGTCATGACGGCGATCACCACAGTCCGGCCGTCCGCCGTCAGGGCCCTCGTCGCCGCGAGCTGGCCGGCGGACGGGATGACCGTGATCAGCACGATGCACAGCAGCAGGAGCAGGCTGTCGGGCCGGTACGACGAGGGCGCCCAGACCCGCAGCACCAGCGGAGCGCCGCAGGCGAAGCCGATCACGATCGGGATCAGCAGCCGGTAGAGGGCGTCGCGGCTCTCGGCGAGCACGGTACGCCGTTCCGCGTCGCTGGTGATCGCGAAGAACCGGGGCATCCAGGCCGAGTGCAGGATCCACAACAGCAGCATCGGCATCGACCCGATGTTGTACGCGACCTGGTAGCGGGCCACTTCCTCGCTGCCCAGCGCGGCCCCGATGACCAGCCGGTCGGAGGTCGACAGCACGAAACTGCTCAGCGCCGACGGCACCAGCGGCAGCGCGAAGGCCAGGGCCCGGGCCAGCACCACCCGGTCCTTCAGCCGGAAGAGCGCCGGTGGGGCCAGCGCCAGGCCCAGCAGAGCCGCCAGGAGCTCGGCGGCGACCTGGCCGGTGAGGAAGACCTCGGCGGTGGGCCGGTAGAACTTCACCAGGCCCAGCGCCAGCGCCTCGGCGACGACCGACTGCACGAGGCCGACCACGCTGAAGAAGGCCAGCTTGTCCTGGCTGCGCAGCAGCGCGAGGGAGACGGTGGTCAGAGCCGACGCGCCGGCCCACAGCACCGCCAGGCGCAGCGCGGTCACGTCGTCCGCCATCTGCAGGGCGTCCGCCCACAGGCCGATCGTGCACCAGGCCAGCGCCGAGATGGCCACGATGACCACGACGGCGGCCAGGACCAGTTGACGGGCTCCCCGCGGGTTGCCCCGGGCGGAGTACTCACGCTGGACCGCCGTCTGCAGGCCCAGGCCGGCGAAGACGAAGAGCACCTGCATGACGGCGTTCGCCGAGGTCACCGTGCCGAACGAGGACAGGCCGAGAACGCGGGTGGTGACCGGGGTGAGCACGGCCGCGCTGACGATCTGCACCGCCCACATCAGCATGTACAGCGAGTCGCGGCCGAAGAGCTGGGCCACGTGGTCGTCGGGCGCCGGTTCGGCGCGCACCTTCGCCGTCACGGGCCGGTGTACTCGAACAGGACGGTGCCGCCGGACGAGTACACGACCCGCCAGGACGGTGACGCGGCGAACGAGTCCCGCAGTCCCTCGAACTGCTGCCGGGTGTGCATCCCGTACTCCCACCCGTAGGCCGACGACGCCGGGGACCACAGGGCGTACCGGCGTGCGGCCGGTGACCTGGCGGCGGTGTAGCGGACGAACTCATCGGTGATGTGTTGCCGGTTCGCCGCCGCGGACGTACCGGTGAGTGCGAAGCCCTGCGGGTCGACCTCGCTGCGCCGGAGGACGACGTGGGTCTGTCCCGCTTCCGGCGCGGCGATCGGCAGGTCGAGGACGGCCGGGCCCAGCAGGAGCAGGAAGCCGGTCTCGGGCGGCCGCAAGCCGGTCGCGACGAAGCGGTGCAGGGCCACCTGGTCCGGTCTGCGCAGGACGTTCGAAGCGTCCAGCCCGTGCGCGGCGACGGCGAAGGTCGCGCAGAGGGTCAGCAGGACGGCCAGCGTCCGGCGGCCGGCCGCCGCCGGTGCGCCGCGGCCGAGGGCCGGGGCGGCGAGCACGGCCAGCCAGGGCAGCGCGAAGAGGATGGCGCGGAAGATGCCCTCGTTCCCGTACGGGTTGATCGCGACCGCCACCAGCCCGACCGCCGACGACACCGCCAAGGCCCAGGTCCGCACCTGCCGGCGGCCCCGGATCAGGGTCGTCAGAGCGAGGACGCCGACCAGCAGGACGCCGGCCAGCATGGCGACCAGCGTGACCGTGACGATCGGCAGCTTGTGCAGGCCCGGCGTCACCGACGACTGCGGGACGCCGAAGTTCCCGACGTCGCCGACGCTGCCGAGCGAGACGAACTGCGCCAGGTCACCGGCGTGCACACCGGTCCAGACGAACACCGGGACCAGCACGGCGGCCGGCATCCACCAGGGGCGCAGGCGGCCGAACACCACGAGCACGCAGAGCGTGCCTCCGATGATGTACGGGCTGAGCTGGTGCGCCACGGTGACGGCCGAACCGAGCAGGACCATGATCGTCACCCGGGCCGCGACCCGCATGGACGACAGGGCGACGCCCAGGATCAGCAGGCCGAGGACGAGGCCGACGGACTGGGGCGAGAAGTAGTCCTGGCCGAGCGGGTCGGCCAGGACGCCGAGTCCCGCGGCGAGCCACGGCAGGGTTCTGCCGTCGAGCAGCTGACCGGCGAAGTAGCGCATCGCGAACACCCGGGCGACACCGATGACCGCCGGCCAGGCGGTGGCCAGACCGAGCGGGTCCCGGAGGCCGGCGACGTCGCTGAGCCACGCCATGCCCGAGAAGAAACCGGGCCAGTCGTTGTAGACGGCAACCGGCGTGTGCAGCTGGAAGGTGTCGCGGATCTGCTGGACGAACTCGAGGTGCTTGGCCGCGGTCTGGATCCGCGGACCGTCGTAGACCAGGGCCGGCGTACCGGTGATCACCAGCATCAGGAGCAGCACCCCGACGCCCAGGCTGACCTCGTCGGCGGATCGGGCCGAGGCCAGCGCCGCGATGATGAGGAGCAGGCCCAGGTACCACAGCGGTCCGATGTCGGTCAGGTAGCCCCAGAGCCCGGGTTCGAGATGGCGGTGGGTGAGCGCCGCGACGCCACAGAGCGCCGCACCGCCGAGCGCCAGCATCAGGGCCCGCGGAGGCGCCGTCCGCGGGAACGCGGACCGCGCCGGGAGTTCGCGGACGGCGGCGGCGATCCCGGCGACGTGCAGCGGAGCGGTGACGACGCAGACGATCGCCGCGAAGAGCATCGGCTGCCACAGCCGGCCCAGCAGCATCACGGCCGACACCCCGACCAGGACAGCCAGCGAGGTGCCCCCGGTGAACGCGAGGCGCTGGACCAGGCCCATCCGCCGGCTGAGCGCCCACGGCGCCGCGCCCAGCCCGATCAGCAGGTAACCGAGCATGCCGGCGGCCCGCAGGTCCCCGGCGCCGGTCAGCAGCCCGGCCACGCCGATGAGCAGAGCGACCAGGCTGATCGCCGAGAGGACCAGCCGGGCCCGGGCGGTGTCGCCGGGCCGCGGCGCCTCGGCCGGGGCAGCAGCCCGCGGCGCAGCGACGTGCGACAGGGTGGCAGTCACGTACGGGCCTCCGAGCGTCGTGCCGCGCGGCGGGCCGCGGCGTACAGCCAGGGACCGGCCAGGTAGCCGGTGAACTCGCGGCGCAGGGCTCCGCGCGGCGCCGTCACCGACGCGGCCAGCCGCTCGTCGGTCTGCCGCTTGATCTGCGCCATCCGGCCCAGGCCGGCGGGCACCCGGCGCAGCACCTGCATGCGGGTGTCGGCGTGCAGCATCAGCTTCATGAGGTACGCGGTCAGCCCGGTCCCGTACCCGTACATCTGCTGCAGCAGCGAGTCCTCGTCCGCACGGTGGTGGTGCCACACGACCGCGGACGGCTCGTACGCGATGGCGCCGCCGCCGAGCAGCACCCGGACGAAGGCGTCGAGGTCCTCGCCGCCGCGGGTGCGGGTGCCGGCGCCGAGGGCCTCGTCGAACCCGCCGAGCCCGACCAGCCGCTCCCGGTCGAACGCGAAGCTGGCCCCGGTGCCGAAGATACCCGCCGAGAACGGGTACAGCGCGTCGTTGCGCCGGCTCGCCGACATGTCGAACAACTGCGGGCGGGTGCGCGTCGACCACGACAGCAGCCGGGCGTCGCAATACGCCTCGGAGTCGTTGGAAATGGACGCCGTGCAGACCAGGCCGGTGACGCACACGACGTCGGCGCGGCGCTGGAAACCGCGGGCCAGGCCGCGGAGCCAGCCGGCGTCGACGGCGACGTCGTCGTCGGTGTACGCGATGTAGCGTCCCCGCGCCGCGGCCAGGCCGGCGTTGCGGGCGCGGGACAGGCCGGGCCGGGGCTCGCACAGGTAGCGGAACCGGTCGTCGGCCGCGGCGTACGACTTGACCAGCAGCTCGGTCGAGGCGTCATCCGGCGCGTTGTCGACGATCAGGAATTCCACCGCCGGGTGGTCGAGGGCCGCGAGCCGGTCGAGACAGGCGGGCAACGACTCACTGCGGTTGCGGGTGCAGACCACGACGGAGAACAGCTCGTCGGCGTCGACGCGGTTGGGGCAGGCCGGTGGCGCAGCGCCGGGACGCCACGTGGGCCGCTCGGACTCCGCCGGGATCGGGGCGCCCTCGGCGACCAGGTGCGCTTCGAGGGCGGCCCCGAACTCGCGCCAGGCCGCGGCCCGGATCTCCACCGCGTCCGAGGCGGTCCCGGTCCGCGGCAGGCTCAGATAACCCAGCGGCTCACCGTGCATACGGACGAGCAGCCGCATCGTGGTCTCATCCCGAGGCGCAACGACGCCGATGGGCGCCGAGTCACCGGAGAGCTCGAACTCACCGCACCACGCCGCCGGGGAGTCCGCCCCGGGCACGGTCGCGTCCCGGCGCAGGCGGGCCAAGGTGGCCGGCACGCCGAGAGCCGCGGCCAGGGCGTGCAGCTCCCGTCCGACCCGGACGCCGGGACGGTTCCGGGGCGGATCGGCGACCATGCGGAGCAGCGCCGACGGCGTGGTGTCGCGCTTGACCTCGACCCGCGGCAGCGCGTACCGGTTGCGCGGGCCGGGGTGGGCGTGATCGGTGGTGACCGCGAAGGCGGCGTCGAAACCGGCCCGGCGGACGTGGCCACGGAGGCGGGAATCGTATTCCCCGTACGGATAGACGAAGATCCGTGGCGTCCCGAGCCCGGCCGCGGCCAGAGCGTCACGCGACGCGCGGATGTCGGCGCGCAGTTCGCCGGCGCCGAGCGTGGTGAGGTGGGCGTGCCGCCGGCTGTGCGACGCGATCTCCCAGCCGCCGGCCCGCAGCGCCGCGAGCTGAGCGGCGTCCAGCAACGGCAGCCGGGCCCCGCCGCCGTGGTCGGCGACCCAGGCGTTGTACCCGCCGATCTGGTCGCCGACGACACAGACCACCCCGCGGATCCCGAGCCGGTCCAGGACCGGCGCCGCCTCAGTCAGCACACTGGAGTACGCGTCGTCGAACGTCAGCAGGACACTGCGGGGCGGGAGCGGCCGGCCGCCCAGGTGGTCGAGGAAATCGTCGGCGTCGATGAAGCGGTGGCCGGCCTCGAGCAGCGCGGCGATCTGTTCCGCGAACAGCTCAGGAGGCACGCCGTACTGCCGGTCGCGGCTGTCCGGGACGTCGGCGATCGCGTGGTAGGCCAGGATGCGCGGGCCGGCGTCGGCCGCCACGTCGAGCCCGCCGTTCTGCCGGACGGCCCGCCAGTACACCGAGTCACGGAACCGCGCGAACAGGTACTCGGTGGGCAGGTCCATGCGGCCCCGGCCGACCCGCCGGACCACGAGTTCGCCGGCCGCCCGGGTCAGCCCGTCCGGCAGCGTCGCGAGGGCGCGTACGAGCCGGCCGGCGGCGGTGTGCCCGCCGTGGTTGGCGGTCAGGATCGAGCCGAGGCCGGGATGCTTGCGCGCGAGCATGGTGTCGGCGTGCCCGGCCTGCGTCCACTGCCGGATGTTCTGCTCCGGGGACACGACGTAGTGCTGGTGCGAAACCGCGGACAGGTTGGCCCGCACGCGGGCGCCGTCCTGCAGCAGCCGGTAGACCAGGTCGGTGTCCTCGCCGCCGAACGTGCCGTTGGCGGTCAGGCCGGCGTCGAAGCCGCCGAGCCGGGCGAACCACTCGGCCCGCACCGACAGCTGGCCGCTCAGGAAGTCGCCGACCCCGAGCCGGCCTTCGGAGCGGTCGAGCCGCGCCTTGCGCTGAGCCGCCCAGCGTTCGATACCGCGGGTCAGCAGGTTGCGGGGCGACCTCGGATCGAGCTCCATGTGCCCGACCACCGCGTCCGCCCCGGCCGCCAGGGTCTTCTCGTGCTCGACCAGCAGGTCGGCTTCCACCGTCATGTCGTCGTCGAGGAAGAGCAGGTACCGGCCCCGGGCCGCGGCGGCGCCGGCGTTGCGGGCCGCGGCGGAACCCTGATTCGACTGCTCGTGGACCGTCAGCGGGAGCGGCAGGTCGAGGCTCCGCAGGGCCTCCACCGTCCCGTCCCGGGAGCCGTCCACCACGACGATCAGCTCGCACGGCCACGGCCGCCGGGTGGCGACCACCGACGACACGGTGTTCAGCACGATGTCCCGGCGCTCGAAGGTGGGAATGATGATGCTGAAGAGTACGGACGACGCGTCCATGGCGTTTCCCATCAGTGATTCGCTGAGGTGAGCGCGCCATGCTGCAACGACTCGACCACGTAGCCGAAAATGGTGCTGCCCAGCCCGACCAGGACGACGCCGCCCCGCAGCAGCCCCGCCGGGTTGCGCCGCATGCCGGTGACGGCCAGCAGGACCGCCGACGGCAGCGTGACCTTGACGTAGCGCCGTTCCGAGGCCAGACCCGCGCGGCTGCCCTGGAGCATGGACACGATCCGCTTGGACCGCCCCTCGTGATAGCACCGGCTCACGAAGTACCGCATGGTCTGCCGGACAGCCGGGACGTAGTGGTCGACCGCGGACGCCGGGTCGAAGACCACGATGTTGCCGTCCCGGGCAGCCACCCGGATGCAGAACTCGGTCTCCTCGCACCCGACCGGGGTCGTGCCGACCCGCCCGATCGCCCCCGAGAAGCCTCCCACCTGCCCGAACACGGATCGCCGGACCGCCATGGAGGCGCCGATCGGGTTGCGTACCGTCGTCTTGACCTCCGGCAGGCCGCGATAGCTGCACCCGACCACCCAGCCGAACTCGGGCGGGAACCAGCTCGGCGGCCGGCCGCCCTCCCAGCGCGGCTCGACCGCGGTGCCGGCCACCGCGACCTCGTCGTTGGCGAAAGACTCGCGCAGACCGGTCAGCCACCCCGGCCGCGCCGCCGCGTCGTCGTCGAGGAAGGCGACCACGTCGCCGCGGCTGAGCCGGACCCCGGTGTTGCGGGCGTCGGAGAGACCCCGCCGGCCCTCGTTGCCGGCGACCCGGGCCCAGGGCAGTACGGCCCGCACCCGAGCCATCAGGTCGTCGTTGTGGTCGATCACCACGACCAGCTCGTCAGCCGGGCCCAGCTGGGCCCGGACCGACGCACAGGCGTCCAGCAGCTCGCCGAACCGCGAGTCGGCATAGCTGCAGATGACAACACTGATCGAACGGGAAACGGCCGGTGCCGTTAGGACTCGCTCATCAACCGGATACACCACGACCGGTTCCTCTCCGTCACGGAGGCCACCACCGCGGCCAGGATCTCCATCGGTGCTGTGGCGTGCGACCTGAGGAAATGCCCACGCGGAAAGCCCGGGTGCGCCGCATCCGGACACCGGCCAAGACCAGCTGAGCGGCACCCGGTCGCCCCGGCATCAGCTGGTGTCGCTCAGACTCCCGACTAGAGGTGCGCGTCGGCGTTGTCGTCGGTCTTGCCGGCCACACCGCACAGCCGTAGGGCGCTCTCGGCAAAGACGGAGTGCGCCTGATCGGGGGTGAGGTGTCCCGCGGCGACCTGGTCGGCTGCGGTGTGGACGAGTCCGATGATGGCGACAGCCAGCCAACCGGCCGACAGGGCAGTGTCGAAGTCGCCGGTGCGCTGTCCGCGCCGGATGATGCCTTCGAGCTGGGCCGTGCCGGCCGCGTGGCTGGTTTCGCTGCCCGGCGGAGTGCGGGCGAGGGCCGTGGTGAGCAGGTACGGATAGCGGCGGATGAGTTGCCAGCCGATGTCGAGATATTTGCGCAGGGCCGTGACCGGCGGGTCGGTGTCGAGGCCGGCGGCGTTCATCGCCTCGACGGTCTCGGCTCCCGCGGCGTCGATCAGTGCCGCGATCAGCGCGTCACGCGATGAGAAGTGGGCGTAGACGGTCTGGCGGGTGACGCCGGCCGCGTGGGCGAGCTCCTCCATGCTGGCGTCGGGCTGTTGGCCGAGCAGCGTGCGGGCCGCGGTGAGGATCGCGTCGATGCTCCGCCGGGCGTCGGAACGGCGGCGACGGGTCTCTGGCACCTCACTCATCACCTGGCAGGCTACCTGGACCGCCATCCTTGACACGCTGTAAGACTTCAATAAAACTTACAGCATGTAAAAGATACGGCGGATGTCGCCGCTGACTTCGAAGGAGTTCGGCATGACCGACAAGCCCCCGCGCGGCCGCCCGTTCTACGGCATCGACGCGCCACCGATCCCGGCGCTGCTCGGTGCGGCGGGCGTCGCCTCCGCTCTGACTGCCGCCGGCCGGCGAACCGGCCGTACCGCCCTGTCCGTCACCAGCGCGGTCCTGTTGACCGCCACGGGTATCTATCTGCACACCACGTTGCGCGGCAAGCTGCGCGCCTGGGACGACATCCTCGACCGGGCCGCCCTCAAGGGCGATGAGCAGGTGTTGGACCTGGGCTGCGGACGCGGCGCGGTACTGATCGCGGCAGCCCGCCGGCTCCCGCTGGGACGGTCCTTCGGTGTGGACCTGTGGTCGGCGGACCAGAGCGGCAACCGTCCCGAGGCCACCCTCGCCAACGCGGCGGCGGCCGGAGTCGCCGACCGGGTCGAGGTCCAGAGCGGCGACATGACGGCGCTGCCTTTCCCCGACAACTCGTTCGATGTCGTGACGAGCGCGATGGCCATTCACAACATCCCGTCGACGCAAGGGCGGCACCGCGCGCTGGACGAGGCGATCCGGGTGCTCCGCCCCGGCGGCAGACTGTTCATCGCCGACCCGTCGCCATTCGTCCGCAGATATGCCGCACACCTCGGGCAGGGCACACTCCGCGCGCTCGGGCCCGGTTACTGGTACCTCGGCCCCTTGATCACCGTGAGCCTCCTGCACGTCGTCAAACAGGGCACCACCGAGCATGAACAGCCAACGCCACCCACCGGCGCCTGACCCGTCCGCCGACTCGCCCCCCGTCTCGCTCCAGCGGCTTTTTCACGCCTTGGGTACGGGTGGCGCCGCCGCCATCGGGTTTGGTTGACTGGTCGCTGACTCGTCATGGGGGCGACATGCGTCGATGGTTGGCCGTTGCCGCGGCCGGGCTGCTGGTCGCGTCGGGATGCGGCAGTCCGGACGCCGACCACGTCAGGATCATGGTGGCGGCGCCGGCTGCGTTGTTCGACGCGCCGCTCGGTGTCACGGTCACCGGAGCGCCACCGGGCAGGCTCATCACCGTCACCGCGTCCACGACCGACAGTCATGGCGGCCTGTGGCGGTCGAGCGCCACGTTCCGTCCCGATTCGTCCGGCCGGATCGACCTGGCTCGGACGGCCCCGATGGCCGGCGACTACACCGGCGCGCACGACGCCGGACTCCTGTGGTCGATGACTGATCCCGGCGTCCACACCCTCGTCGCCCCGGTGATCACCGTCCACCTTGCCGCCTCGCTGGACGGGCGCTCGGTAGCGACCGCGTCGCTGACCCGCGAATGGGAGCCGCCCTCGGTCACCGAGCGGGAGACGCGCGTGGCGCAGGAAGGCTTCGCCGGAACCCTGTTCAGCCCGCGCGACACCACGGTCCGCCGGCCGGCCGTGCTCGCCTTCGGCGGCTCCGAAGGCGGAACGGCCAACGGAGTCCTCGTCGCCAGGGCACTGGCTGCGAAGGGCTATCCGGCGCTGGGTATCGGCTACTTCGACGTTCCCGGGCAGCCGAAAACCCTGAGGAACATTCCGCTGGAATACTTCGCCACCGCCGCACGGTGGCTGGCCCGCCAGCCCGGAGTGGACCCGCACCGGATCGAGGTCTACGGCTTCTCCCGCGGCTCGGAGGCCGCGCTCCTGCTCGCCGTCGACTTTCCCGGCCTGGTCGACGGGGTCGTCGCCGGCTCCCCCAGCTCGGTCGTGCACGCCGGCTATCCGAGCGGGATCGGACCGGCCTGGACCTTGCACGGGCGGCCGATCCCGTACGTCGACAACACCGAGAAGAACAACCCGCGACCGGCCGATGACCGGGTCAGAATCCCGGTGGAACGCATACGCGGCCCGGTGTTCCTGCTCTGCGGCCAAGACGACGCGGTCATGGCGAGCTGCCCGTTCACCCGGGCGATCGGCGACCGGCTGCGCGCGCGGCCCTACGCCGAGCTGCAGGAGCCGGACGCCGGCCACTACGTCGGAATCCCGGTCGCGGGAGGGGTCAACACGCCCGACGACAACGTCGGCGGTACCCAGCAGGCGGACGCCCTCGGCCGCTTGGAAGCCTGGTTCAAGCTGCTCAACTTTCTCGCGGCCCGGACGGAGCCTCCCCGCTGACGGCGCGGGCGCCCACCTCAATCAGCGACCGCTGTTGCCGCGACTGGCCTGCACCATCAGGTTGAAAAAGGCTCACCACCACCAGAGGGCGGTTTTGTCCCGATCGTCGGCGAGTAGCGCTCGAACGGCATTCTGGAGGCCGTTCGCCACCATCAGCAGCCCCGCGTCGCCACCGAGGAGAATATCGCCGTTATCGGCCAGGAGGACACGCTCCTCGGTGACGAAGGCCATTCCTACCCGCAGCACCGGACGGCCCAGCCGCTTGGAGTAGATCCGAATGTTGTGAATCGGTGCTTCCAGCGCGGCCTCGACCGTCGTGGCGAGCATGTTGTCATCGGCGCCGTGCTTGGCAGGCCACCGCACCACTATCTCGCCGTACTGCCTTATGAAGTCGCGCAGCCACGGGGTCACGGTATAGCCGTCCGATTCGTAACGCCGGCACGCCTCATTCAAGTCGACACGACCGAACTGCACCCGAGCCGGTGGCCTCACCAACTGCTCAAACGTCGCCTCACGCGGGTACGCCGCTTCGTCCGTCATCGTCTCCGCACCTCATCCACCGCATCCCCGGACCGATGACGGGCATCAGCGATCCCGGCGCCGCGGTCTATACCGGTGGCCTGCGGCGCATGACCTCGGCCACGGGACGGAAATGGAGCGACATCAGCGCCTCGCACCAGCCCGGTACTCTCGCTCTGACCGTATCCGACCGATCGGAGCATGCACTGCGATGAGCGCCATAGAGGATCCCGACTCAAGCAGTGAGGCAGTGGGTCCGGACCGACCGAGCGACGATCTGGAGCACTGGCTGTCGGATCTACGCGCCGAAGCGTCCAACGCCCCGGCCGACTGGCTCACCGACGAATCCGTCGATGAGCAGACCGACCAGACGGTGGAGCACAGCCCACCAGCCCCTGGCCCACGAGGCACGGACGCCGCCAAGCCCAGCGGCGGTGGACGCCACCGCGCCCCGGACTAGACCCCTCGGTCTCGCCTGAGTCCATCCGCTCCACCGATGATTCCGCAGGCCCTCACGAGGGCGACCGCATCCCACCGGCATCAGACGGCTGGAGCGCGTGCCACTCGCCGAGCTCACCGGCCCGCCCGGTCCGCAGGAAGGACAGCACCAGGTCCCACGCGCGATGGACTCCCAGGACGACGTCGCCGTTGAACCGTGCCAGTTCGTCCATGACCGGCAGCTTGACGTACGCCTCCTCGGGCACGCTGTCGTCCCCGGCGAGGACGAAGGACCGCGCTACGGGCGCAGCGACGTGCAGATGAATGACCGCGCACTCGCCGCGGAAGCCGATGGTCAGCCGGGGGGATTCGACGTCCGGAACCTCGGCTTCGATGTAGCCACGGACGCGACGACGGCGCAGCCGGCGGAAGTGGTCGTCCAATTCAGCCGGCTCGGACCGCACCGGTGCGGGGACAAAACGGCGCGAACCAGGCTCCGTCGCGGACCAGACCACATCCATCGCCGAAGTGTAGGGGTCCGCCCCACTGAGGGCCGCCGGCGACCCGGCACCCGGCGCCGTGCAGCAGCACAGCCTCTCCGTCGAGGCGCACGGGAGAGTCACCGACTGCGGCCAAAGCCCCGCACGATCAACGCGGAACTTACTGTCCACATAGGGCAGCCGACTGAAGACGACGAGGCACTCCGCCTTCCCCCGGCGGGACGTTCATGAAGACCGAAATCGGGATTGATCGTTGTTTCGCGGCGTGCGAGGGCCTGGCCGATGTGGCGGCGCCTCGGAGCGCAGGTCTCAGGACTCGCGGAGGGTCCGCAGTGCCTTGGTGAATGCCGGCAGCTCGGCGCCGAGGACGGCGAAAAGGGCGGCATCGCATGCCTCGACCGCGACCACAGCCTGGTTGACGAGGTCACGACCGGCCTCCGTGACGGCTACGGCCCGGGCTCGCCCGTCGGTGGGATGCGGGGGCCGGTGCACCAGGGCACGGCTTTCCAGCGTGCGGAGCACCTGGGACGTCATCATCGGATCGGTGGCCGCCATACCGGCGAGAGCCTTCTGGGTCACGGGCCCGGAGGTCTCCAGGTAGGTGAGCGTCGCCAGCAGCACGAACTGCACGTGGGTGATGTCGAAGGGTTTCAGCGCCGCCCGCTGCGCCGCCTGCCACCGGTTGGTGACCTGCCACAACAGCAGGCCCGGGCTCTCGTCGGCGCTGTCGTGCCGAGTGGCCAGGCTCATGCCGCCACCGGATGTTGCTGCATGGCCCGGTGGATCCGGCTGAAGTCGTCATCGGTGAGCTGGACGAGGCCGCGACGCAACTGGACACCCCAGCCTGCCTGGGCGGTGAAGGCCAGCCCCAGCGACCGGATCGGTGTCTCGACCACGTTCGGAAGGTAGTCGACCCGGCGCCGCCACGGATGGAAGTCTCCTTCGTGGGCCTGCCAGATCTCGTCGTCGGCGACCACGCCGAGTGCGGTGAACGCCTGCAGTGGTTCGCCGCCGCGCAAGCTGGCCCGCGGCGAGTAGTAGACGAGCCAGTCGCCGGCCGTGAGCCGGGCGAGTCCGTCCCGCTTGCCGTGACCGAGCTGGGCGATGCCGCGCTCGGTGCCACGCCGCACGTGGTCACGGCACACCACACCGAGCCAGTGGTTCATGCCGGCACCTCGGTCGTACGGGCGGCTACTTCCAGGCGGGCGAGATCGTCGCTCAGGCCTTTGGCGATGTTCTTGCCCAGGACGGCGTTCCAGAAGAAGGTGAGCGGGCCGGCCAGGGTGACGCGCACCGAGATCGTGGTGCGGCCGTCAGCGTCCACCGTCACCAGGTGCTGGAACGTCAGTCGCGCGCCCCACAGCAGGGACACGTCGGTGAACTCCCGGCCCGGCACTAGTGAGGTCACGACGAACCGGGTGGCCGGACCACCCTTGGGCTTCAGCGTCCCGGTCGCGCCGGTGCGGAAGGGCCCGTCGAGGCGTACCCATTCGGTGTCGGTGTTCCACTCCGGCCAAGTGGCCATGTCAGCCCAGCGGGCGAAGAACGCCTGAGGCCGGACGTCGGAGGTGAGCTGAGCGGTGGCGATCGTCTTCATGGATTTAGTATGCGCGCTTACTATCTTGCTGGCAAGTGGCTTCTCCCTCCGTCCCGGGGATGACCGCAGGACCGATCCCCGGACCGATGCGGTCGGACCCTCGGCAACGGTCTAGTAGAGGCATGACGAACGATCTCGCTCCCGCCCCCCACCGCGGTTCCTACGGCATCGACGCCCCGTACCTGCTCGCCGTACCGACGGCGCTCGTCCTGTCCACCTGGTGGCAGGTCATCATCACCAAGTCCGCCTGGCCCCTGGTCGGTGCGGGGCTGATCCTCGCCTGTGTCGGGCTTTCGGTGCATGCCACCAGGCGCGGCAAGTTCGTCGTCTGGGACGAACTGCTCGGATCCCTGCGCGGCGACGAGCGGCTGCTCGACATCGGCTGCGGGCGTGGTGCGGTGCTGATGACCGCGGCCCACCGGCTGCCGCGGGGCCGGGCCGTCGGCGTCGACCTGTGGCGGGCGCAGGACCAGTCGGGCAACTCGGCCCGGGCGACCCGGCGCAACGCCTTCCTCGAAGGTGTCGCCGACCGGGTCGACGTGGAGACCGGTGACCTGACCGACCTGCCGTTCCCGGCCGGCTCCTTCGACGTGGTGGTCTCCATGAGCGCATTGCACAACGTCGGCCGGGACCGGGCCGACCTGGCGATCGACGAGGCGGTGCGGATGCTGCGCCCCGGCGGCCGCCTGCTGATCGCGGACATCCGGTTCACCCGCCGCTACGAGCGGCGCCTGCGTCACCTCGGCCTGCGCGACGTCACCCGGCGCGGGCTGGGCTGGCGGCTCTGGTGGAGCGGCCCGTGGCTGCGCTCGACCCTGGTCACGGCCACCCGGCCGGCGTAGCCCCGTACGGGAGAACAAGGTCTCTGATCAGCGGCCTTGGGTCGCACCGGGTCGGCCAAGCGCCCACGCGCTCGCTCCCGAGCCCATACCCTGAGGGTGTGCATACCGTCCTCAGCAAGGGCAGCCGGTTGGATCCGGACGTCAAGCTCCCGGAGCACGCCGGCCTGACGATGGTCACCGGGGCGCCGGTGGAGCTGCTGCTGGCGCTGCGTCGTCCGCACGACCTCGAGGTGCAAGCGGTCACCGCGGCCCCGACCCAGTTCGCGTGGATCGACGTCGGTGCTGCGGGGGTCCTGTTGTACCGCCTCGGACCGGTGCTGCCCTGGGGGCAGGTGACCTTCCACCCCCACATGGTCCCCGCCGAGGAGGGACCGGCCGGCGTCGACGGCACGCACGGCGTGCGGATCACGCTGGTCGACCGGGACAGCAGGGTGGTCCGGGCGGTGCACCGGGTGCGGTGGCCGGCCGCCTTCCTGTCGGTGGTACGGCAGTCGGTGGCCAAGATGCAGGAGACGCCGTACGACCGCCTGGCTCACCAGCACGCCGTTGCCGCGTTGAACCGCCGTTACCGGACACCCGAGGACCTGCTGATCGACCGGGTCGACGCGCAATGCACTGCCGTACCGATCCGCGCGGGGTGACCTCGCACAGGCCTGTGCACGCGGCCGCCCCGGAGCACCGGCGCGCATAAACGCGATCAAGGGCTCGTCGCCTCCGCCACGTTCGGTGAGCAACGACGGGTTGCCTTTTGACAACGCGGCGTTGCGGGTACGGTGGTCGGCGTCACCGTCCACACGGGTTGGCAAGGCGGAGGTAAGGGTGCCGGTCACAGGCCAACGCGTCGTGCGGCGGGCGTTGGGGCGGCGGTTGACGCGGCTGCGCACGGCGTCCGGGATGAGCCGGCGTGATGTGGTGGAGGCGCGGCTGGGCATCTCGGAGCCGACGCTGCACCGCATCGAGACGGGCAAGGTGCCGGTCACCGGGGCCAACGTACGCGCGCTCTGCTGGCTCTACGGCGCGGACCAGAGCATCACCGACGCGCTGGCCGACCTCGCGCTGGGCACCTCACAGCAGGAGTGGTGGGACGCCAGTCCGGTCATCCCCGAATGGTTCAAGCTGTACGTCGGGCTGGAGGCGTCCGCGTCGCGCATGTTCGGGTACGACGGCGAGGTGATCCCCGGCGAGCTGCAGACCCCGGAGTACGCGCGAGCCGTCTTCGGCGCCGAGCAGCCGGTCGACTCGGAGATCGCCGAGCGCCACATCAATCTCCGCATGCAGCGGCAGAGGACGCTCTTCGCCCGCCAACCACCGGTCCGCCTCGTGACGGTGCTCGGCGAGGGAGCATTGACCCGGACGGTCGGCGGCGAGCAGGTGATGAAGGGGCAGATCGAGCATCTGCGGCGGCTGTCCCAGGAGGATACGGTCGACGTCCGGGTGCTGCCGTTCTCGGTCGGAGCGCACGCGGCGATGGCCGGCGCCTTCCGGATCCTGGAGTTCGACGACCCGGACGATCCGGACGTGGTCTACCTCGAATCCCACGTGGGCGCGCTCTACCTGGAGGAGCAGGTCGAGGTCGACGAATACCGGCGGATCTTCGAGCTCATCAGCAAGGATTCCGTACCGGTCGGAGAGTTCCGCTGACGATCAGTCGGTCAGCAGCTGGTCGAACTCCCCGCGCTTGGCACCGAACAGGAACGAGTCCCACTCCTCGAGGGTGAACACCACGGTGCCGGCCTCGCGTGCCTTGCTGTTGCGGACCTCGATGAGGTCGTCCTGGCGGCGGGCCTCGACGCAACTGCCTCCGTTGCCCGTCGACCTGCTGGAAATGATCCAGCCGGTTTCGCCACTCATCAGTGCCCCTCCTTCTGGAGTTGCTTACGGTGGGTCATCGGTTTGCCACCGGTCCAGCGGCCCGACGCCCCTCCCATTACCGGTCTGAACTGGGAAAACGGTGCTTCAGGCCCAGGAACGGCTCTTTCACCACGAAAGAGCACGTACCTAAAGTAGCCGAAACCCGCCACGGATGCATCATGTCAGCGTGATAGTTGTCCCCGTGAAATCTTGCACGGGCCTCGGGCGACTGCCATGATTCCCCTGTGGCGCTCGGCGAGGCCTCGCCGTCGACTCGACAGCTCCCGCTGGTCCGCCGCAGTCTGGAGAGGACGGCCGATGCGGATCCTCGATTCTGCCGCCGCCGACACGAGCGGTGCACCGCCGGATGACGCGCAGCCGCGGACCAAGCCCGAAACCGCCCGCCTCCAGGCCCGCATCGATCAGCTCGCGGCGCACGTCCAGCAGCTGGAGCGGGAGCGCGCCTCACTGCAGTGGATGGCCGACCACGACGAGCTCACCGGACTCGCCAACCGGCGCCTCTTCCACGCGCTCGCCCCGGAGCTGCTGCGCGACGCCGACAGCTCGACGGCCGTCCTGATCCTCGACCTCAACGGTTTCAAGCCGATCAACGACACGTACGGGCACGATGCCGGCGATGAAGTCCTCCGCGTGGTCGCCCGGCGCATGGCCGCCTGCTTGGGCGATCACCTGGTGGCCCGGTTCGGCGGTGACGAGTTCGCCGCACTGCCCCGCGCCCCGCGTACCGACGTCCCGGAGGCGTGGTGGCAGGAGGTGGCCGGCTCGCTGAGCGCCGCGATCGCACCCCCGATGGACGTGAAGGGCCACACCCTGTCCGTCACCGCCTCGATCGGCGTCGTACCGGCCGGCCGCTCCGCCGACCTGGCCGATCTGCTGCGGCGCGCGGACCAGGCGATGTTCAGCGCCAAGCGGCACGCGAAGACCACCGACAAGGCCGGTATCACCTGGGTTGTGGCCAAGGAGAGCGACCACCACACCGAGACGTACGAGCCGGCCGTGACCGCCGGATCCCTGCCGGGTCTGACCGGCCCGGGAGCGGCGGTGGCGTGCCGGCCAGGCGACCCGGTATGGGTGCACCGCAGTGGCGCCCGTCGTGCGGGAGTGGTCGAGAGTGCCTGCGAATGGGCGGCCCTGGTTCGTTACCGCTGCCTGAACGGCGCCGGCACGATGGTCGACACAATCCCCACGAACTGTCTCACGGTGCGAGCCGAAGCCGATCCGTACCTGGACCGGAAGTCCTCCACAGACCGGTGAGCGCGCGAGCTGACGGCCGCCACGCTCCCCCGTCAGCCCACCGTCAGCACGAGCTTTCCGTGCAGGCCACCGGCCAGCACCCGCCGGTGGGCGTCGGCCGCTTCGGTCAACGGCATCGTGACCGCCACGCGCGTGCGCAGCCGTCCCGTCGCCACCTGCCCCACCAAGTCGGCCAACAGCTCGCGGTCGTGCCGGATGAGTTGCAGCTCCTGGCGCACCCCGCGCGCCGGAACGATGGCCGGCGTCGGCCGGGTCACGACCACGATTCCCCTGTCCTCGACGGCAGCGGCCGCCGCCTCGCCGACCGGGACGGCATCGAACACCGCGGCCACCGGCCCCACCTTGGCGAGGTCGACGGATCGGGGAACCACCTCGTGAGCGCCGAGCCCTTGCACCCACCGCTCATCCTCGTGGCTGGCCTGCGCCAGAACACGGTAGCCGCTCTGAACGGCAAGCTGGGTGGCGAAGCCGCCGACACCGCCGCTGGCGCCGGTGACCAGAATGCTGCTGCCGGCCGGAAGCATGGCCAATGACACCAGGGACAGCCCCTGGTGTGCGGTCTGGGCGTTGAGCGGCACCGTGGCTGCGGACACGTAGTCGAGCCCGTCCGGCAACCGCACCAACCAGTCCGTGTCAGCCGCCACCAACTCGGCGTAGCCACCCGGTGCACCCCGGGTCGAATACCACGGAATCATCCCGACGACACGGTCGCCGACGCCGAACTCAGCCGTGCCGGGGCCGACCGAGGCCACCTCGCCGGCGATGTCCCACCCGGGCGAGAACGGCGGCACATCCGGCCCGAGAGGGATCTCTCCGGTGGTGGCAGCGACGTCAGCCGGGTGCACACAGACCGCACAGATCCGGACCACAACCTGCCCCGGCCCGGCCTCGGGCTCGGGGAGCTCGGTCACCTGCAACACCTCAGGACCGCCAAGTGCGGCCGCGACGACTCCCAGCACGCGTCCACTCTAGACCCCGGGCACCCGCCGGACAGCCCTGTCGTCGGCCGGCGTGGGGATCAACCGCTGAGCGCCTTCCACCCGGTCCGGTTCGCTTGCCGCCGGCCGGAGCTCACCACCATGAGCGCGGCAAGGCGTCCCGAAAACTTTCGGCGTACTGGCATCGGCTCTAACCAGCAGAATGCCCGCCAGACCCTATCGACAAGCGTCGATAGCTGCTACCTTCCGAAAACGATTTCGCCAGCCCTGCACTGGCCTCGATCAGGAAGGAAACAAGATGGCACCTGGACGCACTCGGCGCCTTTGGGCAGTCGTGCTCGCGGTCGGCCTGGGCGCGACACTCTCGGTCATGACGATGACGGCGCACGCCGCCGCCGCCGGCTGCCGGGTGTCGTACACGGTCGGTTCGCAATGGCAGGGCGGTTTCGGCGCCTCCGTGGCAGTGACCAACCTCGGTGACCCGATCAACGGGTGGACGCTGCGCTGGTCGTACGACGCCGGGCAGACCGTCGGCCAGGCGTGGAACGCCACAGTCACCCAGTCCGGGGCGGCGGTCACCGCGGCCGGCATGAGCTACAACGCGGCACTGGCCACCGGCGCGAGCGCGTCGTTCGGCTTCAACGGAACCTGGACCGGGTCGAACCCGATACCGACCGGCTTCACTCTGAACAACGTCGCCTGCACCGGCAGCACCACCGCGACGACTCCGCCTCCAGCCGAGCCGACCACGACGCCGCCGACCGCTCCGACCACGAAGCCGCCGACCGGAACGCCGCCGGCCCGGACTGTCCGGGTCTACTGGCTCAAGCCCACCGACAAGGCGTTCGACCAGCGGTACCCCGACGGCATCACCAGCGTCATGAAGGAAGCGCAACGGTTCTTCAAGGCTCAGCTCGGCAAGACGTTCACCCTGAACGACCCGGTGGTCGAGGTGGTCAACGGCCTGCACGACACGAACTGGTACGTCACCAACAACTGCACCGGCAGTGACCACTACTGGTGCGTGGTCGAGAACGGTCAGCGCGAGCTGCAGCAGCGGTTCGGCGCCGACAGCCGATGGATCAACGTCGAAGAGGTCAGCGCCGAGGAGACGAACCGGTCCGGCGGCGGTGGGGGCAACGGCTGGGTGCTGCTCAGCGGCCACGACGCCGACGGCGCCGCGGGCGTCAACGGCCCGATCAACCGCTGGTACGGCGGAATGGTCCACGAACTGGGCCACGCCTTCGGCCTGCCCGACGCCACCTCGACCGACGGCACCTGCATGTCGGCCTCGCTCTACGACTACCCCAACTGCACCTTCAGCCAGACCCAGAAGAACGGCATCCTCAACGGCCCGTTCGCCGGTTTCCTGTCCTGACGACCGTCACCACGTACGCGGGTGGGCCGATCTACCGCGATCGGCCCACCCACGCTTCCATTTGCCGATGTCGATGTAAAGGGTTGTTAACAACACCCTGACGCTCTACCGTTGACAACGATGTCAGTCAATGGATCGCAGTAAGCCCCGCAGCGTTTCTTGCCGCCTTCCCCCATTCGGTCGACAAGAGGAGGTCTCTTCCCCAGCGCTGTCGACGCAATCCCTCGGCGTCACCATCCCCACCGGTGCGCGTCCCGCACGCGTGCCCAGCGAAAGGCACTCGGATGACACGTAGCAAGCGCCTCGGCGCAGCTGTCAGCGTCGCCGTTCTGGCGGCCACCGTCCTGGCAGCTGCCCCCGCCACCGCCTCCTCCCCCACCGCCTTCCCGTTCCCCGAGAACGCCCGCCGGCAGATTCCGCTCGTTCAAGCGGCCGGCGCCATCCGTCAGGAGATCGAGCGCAACGCCTACCCCGGATACGCCGGGATCGAGCTTCAGGACAAGCAGGTCGTCGTGTGGTGGAAGGGCACACCGCCCACCCGGATCAGGCAGACGATCGCCACCTCCCGGTCGATCGCCCCCGTACGCATCGGCGTGGCCGAGCACTCCCTGCAGGAGCTGCGGGCCGCGGGCGCCAGACTGCGCTCGGCGTACGCCGCACAGCAGCCACGGATCAAGTACGCCGTGGACGGCAGCAAAGTCGTCGTCGCCACGAGCGTGCGGACGGGCGCCACCCGGCTGGCCCCGGAGGTCGGGGTACCGGTCGAAGTCGTCGACCAGGGCGCGAAGGTGCTGACCAGCAGGCGCGACGACTGGGCGCCCTGGAAGAGCGGCGCCGATCAGATCAACGGTAATTCGCGCTGCACGACCGGCTTCCCCGTGCGCAACGGCAACAACGAACGGTTCATCCTGACCGCCGGGCACTGCGGGAGCAACGGCAATCAGATCCGCGACGGCGCCGGCGAATTCATCGGTACGTTCACCGCCGACAACGACGGCCACGACATCGCCCTGATCAGCACCCCGGGCAACGTGGACAACGTCATGTACGTCGGCGGGCTGGACAGCAACGCCGTCGCCACCGTCGCCGGGTGGGACTGGACGTTCCCCGGCGAGTACCTCTGCCAGAGTGGCGGTTCCTCCGCCCGCGACATCGGCGGTCCCGTGTGCGGGCTGCGGGTCGAGAAGTACAACACCGACCCGGGCGACGCCGTCGAGGCCCGCCAGGTCGACGGCCAGCCGGCGGTGCGCGGCGGCGACAGCGGCGGGCCCGTCTACGGTCCGGGCGCCAACGGCACAGTGATCGCCAAGGGCATCAACAACTACACCTACGTCGGCAACAACACCATCCTGGGCTTCCAGGACTTCGGCACCGCGACCCGCGACTACGGCATCTGGATCGTCGAGTAGCACCCCAGCCGGTAACAGCGCTCGGCATCGACATGGACCGGCCCCTGGACGGGGGCCGGTCCATGCTCAATCGGCCACGCGGAGGAAGCAGGACAGGAGAAGCCTGAACTCGTACGGGTGCTCGATCGCCGGCACGTGACCACATCGGCCGAGCACGTGCAGACGGACATCGGCCAGGTGTCCGAGCAAGGGCAGGGCTGCCGTCCTGAGCGGGGTCACTCGGTCGTCGGCACCGTGAACGAGCAGCACGGGCGCGCGGACCGCTGCCAGCGTCCGCGCCGAGAGGGTGAGGTCGTCGACCCACCGGGCCCGGGGCGGCGGGAACAACGACGCGAATGCGGCTTCCCCCGCTCGCATCGCCGCCGCGCGGGCATCGACGGCCGCATCGGTCACGAGCGCCTGGTCGAGGACGAGGCGACCCAGCATGTCTCGTGCTCCGATCGGGCCGGCGGGGGCGGCCCAGATCGCGTCGAGCCCGGCGGACAGCGGCGCCCCGGGGGCGCCCATCGTCGAGACCGCCACGACCCGGGTGACGTGCTGGGGGCGCGCGGCCGCCAGCGCCAGCGCCACGGCGCCGCCCATGGAGTGGCCCACCACGGCGTAGCTCTCGTGACCGAGAGCGTCCATCAGGCTGGCGGCCTGCTCCGTCCACAGCCGGAGCCCACCCCGCAAGCCCGCCGGGATCGGCGTACGGCCGAACCCCGCCTGGTCAGGAGCAACCACGTGCCAGGACGGGCCCAGCGCCTGCGCGGTTGTCGTCCAGGCGCCGGACCCGGTCGTGCCGGGTCCGGAGCCGTGCAGCATCAGCACCGCGGGCCCGGTGCCGCTCTCCAGGACGTGAACGGGAGATCCGTCGACTGTGACGGTCTGATGTATCGACACGGGCGCAGATCAGTTGTTTACGGACTTCGAGAAGAGCTCCATCATGGCCCGGCCGAACTGCGGCATGTCGGGCCACCCGCGGCAGGAGACGAGGTTGCCGTCCACGACGTCGGGAGCATCGATGACCGTCGCGCCCGCGTTCTCCATGTCACCTGTGATGGGGGGAAAACATGCCGTCTTCCGGCCTTTCAGCAGCCCGTACACCGCCGGCACCTGGGCGCCGTGGCACACCAGCGCGATGGGGAGGTTGCGCGCGAAGAAGTGCTCGGTGATGCGCCTGACGTCGGCGTCGACCCGGATCCACTCGGGAGCACGTCCCCCGGGGATGATCAGGGCGTCATAGCGCTCGACGTCGACGTCGGCCCAGGGCACGTCGACCGGCAGCTTCCTGCCGTTCTTCTCCACGTAGGCGTCGGAGTTGGGGTCGAACTCGTGGATGACCAGTTGCACGTCACGCATCGTCCGTGACGAGACGTCGACGTCCCAGCCGCCCTCCTGCACGCGGTAGTAGGGATACATGGTGTCGAGCTCCTCGGCGGCGTCGCCGGTCAGGAGCAGCGCTCTGGGCACCTGCTTCTCCTCGCATCTGGGTGGGGCGTGTGAGGTAGATCCAATCCGATCCGATCCGGTGGAGCCAGCATCGTCCGGGCCGGCGAGCCCGTCAAGCCTCTGCCGTCATCCCGTCCGCGTCCTTGACCTCGTCGAACAAACGCCGGAACCGCTCGCCGGACCGCAGGATGTGACGACGCATCGCGTAGGCGGCCGCGTCCGGGTCACGCGCGGCGATCGCGGCCACGACCTCCTCGTGCTCGGCCATGGCCAGGTGGGTGACCTGGGTGTCGTGGTGCAGCCGGAAGAGGTGCACGTGGCTGTGCAGGCGAGCGAGCGCTTCACGGATGATCTGGTTCTCCGCGCTCAGGGCGACCAGATCGTGGAAGGCGGCATCGCGGAGCCCGAAGGCGCCGTAGGCCATGGGCCCGCTGCCGCCCTCCAGCTCGGCCATCTCCTCCAGCATTCGTCGCAGACCGTCCACCTGCTGCAGGGACGCACGCTCGGCGGATCTGCGCGCCGCTGCCGGCTCCAGGAGCAGGCGGACCTCGAGCATGTCCTCGAATCGGTGCCGGGTGATCTGCGGGGGGATGCGGTAGCCGGCATGGGGCACGCGTACGACCAGGCCCTCGGCCTCCATCCGGTTCAGCGCGTCCCGGATCGGCGTCTGCGAGACCCCGAGCTCGCGCGCCAGGACGTCGATCGTCACGCGGGAACCAGGCTCGATCCGGAGCGACATCAGCTGCCCGAGCAGCGTGTCGTAGACCTCGTCGGCCAGTCGGCCATGAGCTCTGGCCGGCGGCATCCCGCTCGTCATGGCGCCACGGTCGCGCGCGACCACCGCTTCGTCGTCCATCGTGACGTGAGGTCCTTTCTTACGTGCCGGCGAACCTGTTGACATCGATCACAACGCTGCGACATGCTGACGCCCTCACCGGATCGTATAGGAAACGTGGCGGTCGCTCGCCAGCGCGGAACCGCCCGCCATCGCTTGACTTCGATCGCCTGGAGCTCCCTCCCGGTCCACGGGCCGGCCCCCGCGACAGCCCGCCACACCCCTGGAACCCAGCACCTGCTCAGCGATGCCCCTAGCGAGGCTCTAGAAGTCCTTACCCAGAAAGCAGGCAAGAAGATGCGGTATCCGAAGCGAACAGGACGACCGCCCGTTCCCGGTCGAAGGGCGCGGCTGGCGACGGCGGCCCTGCTGCTGGTGACCATGACCACGGCGGCTTGCAGCGACGGCCAGGACGACGCCGCGAAGGCGAGCGCTCCCAAGGCACCGGCGACCATCCCGGAACTCACCAAGGACCCGCTGACCCTGAGCTTCATCTGGTTCGAGTGGCCCCCCGCCCAAGCGCTGGAAGCCTTCGCGAACGACGAGTACAAGAAAGAGCGACCCAACGCGACCATCAAGGTCAACACCGTACCGAACGCGAACTGGCACGACGCGATGTTCACCCAGTTCGCCGCGCGCAAGACCGACTTCGACATCGCGATCCTGGACTCGCAACACATCGGCGAGGCCGTGACGAACGGCAACATCGTCGACCTCACCGACTTCGTCAAGGCGAACATCGACGTCAAGGCCTACAACCCGTACCTCCTGGCGGCTTACGGCCAGTTCCCCCAGGCGGAGACCGGCAAGCGCGACGAGAACGCCAGCCTGTACGGGCTCCCGCTGCTCGGTGACACCTGGACGATGATCTACCGCAAGGACCTGATCGGCGACAAGCCACCGCAGACCTGGGACGAGATGCTCTCAGTCGCCGAGAAGTGCCAGGCGGACAACCCCGGCGTCAGCGGGCTGGCTTTCCACCAGGCCAACGGCTCCGACGCCGCGGCCGTCACCTACAACACGGTCAACGGCGTCTACGGCGGCAACCTCTGGGACGCCAAGACGAAAAAGATCGACGGCGTCCTCAACGACCCCGCCGGCCAGGAGGCGATGGACGTCCTGGTCAACAAGATGAAGCCGTTGACCGCCAAGGGCTCCGGCAACTGGTTCATCGACGAGGTGAACGCGACGGTCGCCCAGGGCAAGGCCTGCATCGCGTTCAACTGGATCGCCGCGAGCGGCGGTCTGCTCGACCCGAAGCAGTCGACGCTGGGCACCACGCGGAAGCAGATCCTCGACAAGCTGGGTTTCGCCACCCTGCCGAGCCAGAAGACGAACCTGGTACCTCTGGGCGGCATGGGCATGCACGTGTCGGCCTACTCCGCCAAGGCGAACCAGGCCGAGGCCCTCAACTTCATGAAGTGGTTCGAGCGGGCGGACATCCAGAAGAAGTGGGCCGCGGCGGGCGGCGTGCCATCGCGTACGGACGCGCTTGAGTCTCCCGAGTTCCTCAATGCCGGGCCGTTCAACCAGGTGTACGCCGACTCGGTGCCGCGGATGCGGGACATGTGGAACGTGCCCGAGTACGCGCGTCTCGTCGACATCGAGAACACCAACGTGAACGCGGCTCTCAACGGCGCGAAGAAGCCGAAGGACGCGCTCGACGCCATCGCCAAGGAGCAGCAGAGCGTGCTCGACTCCAGCGGCCGTAAGGGCGGCGGCGGACTGTGAGTGACACCGTCCCTTTGACGACCGACCGCCCCGGGCAGGTGGCGCCGGCGGCTGCGCCGCCTGCCCGGGGCCGGTCCCGCCGGTTGAGCGACCGCGGGCTGGCCGTGGCCTTCATCGCCCCGGCCCTGCTGCTGCTGCTCGCAATGTCGGTGTTTCCGTTGCTGTGGGCGTTGTACCTGTCCTTCACCGACTACTCGGCCACCCGCGGAGGGCCCGCGAACTTCGTCGGGTTCGGGAACTACACCGCCATCCTGACGTCGGCCCAGGTCCACCTGAGGGCCTTGACGACGCTGGTCTATGTGGTCGGCGCGGTCGGTCTGCAGACCGTGCTCGGCTTCACCATCGCCTACCTGATCTCACGGCGCCGGCACGGGCGTGGACTGCTGACCACTCTGTTCCTGGTCCCGATGATGCTGTCCCCGGTCGTGGTCGGGCTGTTCTGGCGGTTCATGCTCGACGCGCAGTTCGGCGTGGTCAACAGCATGCTCGGCTCGCTCGGCCTCGGGCAGGTCGAGTGGCTCACCCGGCAGCGGACGGCGCTGATCTCCCTGATCGTGGTCGACACCTGGCAATGGACGCCGTTCATCATGCTCATCGCGCTCGCCGGCCTCACCGCGGTGCCCAGGTACCTCTACGAAGCCGCCTCGATCGACCGGGCGTCCGAGTGGTTCCGGTTCCGCACCATCACCCTCCCGCTGGTGTGGCCACTGCTGCTCATCGCCGTGTTGTTCCGGGCCATCGAGGCCTTCCGGCTGTTCGACCTCGTCTACATCCTCACCAGCGGAGGCCCGGGGGTCTCCACCGAGACGTTGTCGTTCCACGTCTACAAGGTCGCGTTCCTGGGCTTCAACACCGGAACGGCCTCGGCGTACGGAATCCTCATGGTCCTCGTCGTCATCGTCCTGACGCAGCTCTACCTGCGCTACCTGAACAAGCTCAAGGAGGACTGATGGCCGTCTCCGTCAACGAGGCCGTCTCCCCCGGTCCGGTCCGCGACCACACGCCGCCCACACGCCGCCGTGCCGGCCGGGGCCGCTCCGTGCTGGAGATCGCGCTGCTGACCGTGCTGGCCGTCGTGATGCTCTTCCCGGTGCTGTGGATGATCGAGACGTCCATCAAGGAGAGCCGGGACGTCTATGCCGTACCGGCCAAGTTCTTCGACTTCAAGGTCACGCTGGACCACTACAGAGATGTGTTCGTCGCCTCCGGCGGCGGTCGCTCGTCCCTGTCCGTCTCGTTCCTCAACTCCGTCATAGTCGCCGGGGTCTCCACGGTGCTGGCTACCGTGCTGGGGGTCCCGGCGGCCTGGGCCTACTCCCGCTTCGCGGTACGGGCCAAGAAGGATCAGCTGTTCTTCATCCTGTCCACCCGCTTCATGCCGCCCGTGGTGGTCGTGATCCCGATCTTCCTCATGTACCGCCAGGTCGGACTCATCGACAGCGCGCTCGGGCTGATCCTCATCTACACCGCGTTCAACGTCCCGTTCACGATCTGGATGATGAAGGGATTCGTCGACGAGGTGCCCGCGGAGTACGAGGACGCCGCCATGCTCGACGGCTACACCCGCTTGCAGGCGTTCCGGAAGTTCACCCTGCCCTTGCTCGTGCCCGGCATCGCCGCTACGGCGGTCTTCGCGCTCATCTTCTCGTGGAACGAGTTCGTGTTCGCCATCTTCCTCACCTCCAGCGACGAGGTGCGGACGGCGCCACCCGCCATCGCCGGTCTGATCGGCGGCACCACTGTGGACTGGGGTCTCGTGGCCGCCTCCTCCGTGGTGTTCGCCCTGCCGGTGCTCGTCTTCGCCTTTCTGGTGCGCAAGCATCTCGTCGCCGGTGTGACGCTCGGGGCGGTGCGACGCTGATGGCCGGCATCGAGGTGACCGCGCTGCACAAGCGATACCCGGACGGGACCGTCGCGGTCGAGCACGTGGACCTGTCCATCGCTGACGGGGAGCTGTTCGTGATGCTGGGCCCTTCGGGTTGCGGCAAGACGACCACGCTGCGGGCCATAGCCGGCCTGGAGAGGCAGACGACGGGCGACATCCGCATCGGCACCACGCTGGTCAACGACCTGCCGCCCGCCGAGCGCGACATCGCCATGGTGTTCCAGTTCTACGCCCTCTACCCGCATCTGAGGACCCGCGACAATCTGGCGTTCCCGCTGCGGGCCGAGGGACTGCCCAAGGCGGAGGTACGCGAGCGGGTCGACGAGGCCGCCCGGCTGATGCGGCTGGCTCCGCTCTTGAACCGGCGACCGCGCCAGTTGTCCGGCGGAGAGCAGCAGCGTGTCGCGCTCGCTCGCGCCCTGGTGCGACGACCGCGCGCATTCCTGATGGACGAGCCCCTCACCAACCTGGACGCGGAGCTGAGGGCGGACATGCGGACGGAGATCAAGCACCTGCAGGGAGAGCTGGGGACGACGATGGTCTACGTCACCCACGACCAGGTCGAAGCGATGTCGCTCGGTCACCGGATCGCCATCCTCAACAAGGGCCGCGTCGAGCAGATCGGTACGCCGCTGGAGGTCTACGACCGTCCGGTGAGTCTGTTCTGCGCCGCGTTCATCGGCTCACCGCCGATGAACCTGATCGAGGTGGAGGTGGCCGACGGGAAGCTGCGCGGTCAGGGCGGGCTGACCCTCACCGCACCGCCGGGCCTGGCGCGCGACCGTCGCCTGGTCGCCGGCGTCCGGCCGGAGGCGCTGGAGGTCGCGGCACCGGGGGCGGACCATTCGGTACCGGCCCGCGTGGTCTCGGCGGAGTGGCTGGGTGACGAGATCATCTACGTGGTCGACCACGGCGGCCGGCGCGACGTACGGGTGCGCATGCCCTCGACTGTCCGGTTCGCCGCTGACGCGAAGGTCGGGCTGCGGCACAGCGGCCGGGCCCCGGCGGTCTATGACGTGAGCACGGAAGAGCTGGTGGCCTGATGGGAACCGTGGCAGCGCACGGGCTGTGCAAGTCCTTCGGCAAGGTCCGGGCCCTGGACGGGGTGACGCTGGACGTGCCGGACGGTTCGTTCTTCGTCGTGCTCGGGCCCTCCGGGGCCGGCAAGACGACGACCCTGCGGGCGATCGCCGGCCTGGAGAAGCTCGACGCCGGGTCGGTGCATCTGGACGGGAACGACGCGACCGGTGACGCCCCGGCCGCACGGGATCTGGCCATGGTCTTTCAGAGCTACGCCCTCTACCCGCGACACACGGTGTACGAGAACATCGCTTCGCCGCTGCGGGCACGCCGCTGGTCCTCGAGCGAGATCGCCGCTGCCGTCGAGCGGATCTCGAGCCTGCTGCACATCGAACGCCTGCTCCAGCGTCGCCCCGCGCAATTGTCGGGCGGTGAGATGCAGCGTGTCGCCCTGGCCCGGGCGCTGGTTCGTCGGCCGCGCGCGTTCCTGATGGACGAGCCGTTGACGAACCTCGACCTCAAGCTCCGCGTCGAGATGCGCACCGAGCTCACCCGCATCCACCGAAGCCTGGGCGCGACCTTCGTCTATGTGACCAACGACCAGGTCGAGGCCCTGTCCATGGCCGACCAGGTCGCGGTGCTCCGGGAGGGAAAGGTGCAACAGGTCGGCACACCGGCCGAGGTGTACGAGCGGCCGGCCAACCAGTGGGTCGCCGGGTTCGTCGGGAGCCCCCCGATCAGCCTGCTCGCCTGCCACGCCGAGGGTGATCGTCTGGTCGGTGCCGCCGGCTGGACGCTTCCGCGGCCCCGCTGGACCACAGCTGAGGACGGTCGTCCGTTGCTGCTGGGCCTGCGCGCGGAAGACCTGTCCGTCGAACAGCGCGGGAACGCCTCGTTGCCGGGTGAGCTCTACGGCCTTGAGCCGCTCGGTGACCGGACGGTGGTCGACGTCCGGGTGGGGACAGAGATCCTCAAGGTCAAGGCCCGGCCCACCGTCACCGGCACACCGGGCGAACGGCTGCATGTCTCGGTCGATCTGGACCGGGCGCACCTGTTCGATGCGGGCACCGGGCTGGCGCTGTCCGACGCCGGGCGGTGATCGCGCCGGCCGGCGCGGACAGCACCGAGCACATCGCAGGAGGGGACGCATGAGTGACCCGATGAACGTCCTGGCCACCGAACACCGGCGGCTCCGGATCGGCGACGCCTGGCGCGACGCCGCCGGCGGAGCCACCTTCGCCGTCGAGGACCCGGCCACCGGCAAGACCATCGCCGAGGTGGCGGACGCCGACGTCGTCGACGGGCTCACCGCACTGGACGCGGCGAGCAAGGCGATGCCGGAGTGGGCGGCGACCCCACCGCGGAGACGGTCGGAGCTGCTGACCGCGACGTACCGGGCCCTGATCGAGCGATCCGAGGAGGTCGCCCGGCTGATAACGCTCGAGATGGGCAAGCCGCTGGCCGAGGCCCGGGCTGAGGTGGCCTACGGCGCCGAGTTCTTCCGTTGGTTCGCCGAGGAGGCGGTACGCGTCGAGGGGCGCTACAGCGTCGCTCCGGCCGGCGGATACCGCATCCTCACCGTGCCGAAGCCGGTCGGACCGTGCGTCTTCGTGACCCCCTGGAACTTCCCGCTGGCCATGGGCGCCCGCAAGATCGCTCCCGCGCTGGCGGCGGGCTGCACGACGATCACCAAGCCGGCATCCCAGACCCCCCTCACCATGCTGTTCCTGGCCCTCATCATGGAGGAGGCCGGCGTTCCCCCGGGCGTCGTGAACGTGGTGACCACCCAGCGGGCCGGCGCGGTGGTCTCGGCGCTGCTGGCCGACCGGCGGACCCGCAAGCTCTCGTTCACCGGGTCGACCGAGGTCGGGCGGGTGCTGCTGCGCCAGGCCGCGGACAACGTGCTGCGCACCTCGATGGAACTGGGCGGCAACGCGGCCTTGATCGTGTGTGCCGACGCTGACCTGGACGTCGCGGTCGACGGGGCCATGGTGGCCAAGATGCGCAACATCGGGGAGTCCTGCATCGCGGCCAACCGGATCTACGTCGAGGAACCGGTGCGCGAGGAGTTCACGGCGCGCTTCGCCGAACGGATGGGCGCGCTGTCGATGGGCCATGGTCTCGAGGACGGCGTGGACGTCGGGGCGTTGATCGACGAAGCCTCGGTCACCAAGCTCGACGACCTGGTCACCGACGCGGTCGGTCGCGGCGCCCGGGTCGTGGTGGGCGGCGAACGTCCGGCCGGGCCGGGCCATTTCTACCCGCCCACGGTCCTCGTCGACGTGCCCGGGGACGCGCGGATGCTGGCGACGGAGATCTTCGGCCCGGTGGCGCCCATCATCTCGTTCACGTCCGACGCCGAGGTGCTGGCCAAGGCCAACGACACCGAGTACGGCCTGGTCGGATACGTCTTCACCCGGGACCTCCAGCGGGCGCTCCGGTTCGCCGAAGGGCTGGACACCGGGATGCTCGGCATCAACCGCGGCCTGATCTCGGACCCGTCGGCCCCGTTCGGAGGCGTGAAGCAGTCCGGGATCGGCAAGGAGGGATCGCACGAGGGCATCGACGAGTACCTCGACCTCACCTATGCGGCGATCGACCTGCCCTGACCGGCCCCGGCCGGCGCCGCCCGCCGACGTTCCAGGAAGGCACTGACATGCTTGAGACCGTCCGCGGACCACGCCAGCTGATAGTGGGCGAAGGAGTCGCGCAGAACATCCCACGAGTGGTGGCCGAGAGCGGCACGCGAGTCCTCATCGTCACCGACCGGGTTCTCCTGGGGCAGCCGGGCGTCGCCGCGATCGTGGCCGCCGTACGGCGGAGGGTCGAGGTGGTCGGGGTGTTCTCCGACGCGACTCCGGACGTGCCACTCGCCGACGTCGCCCGGGCCGTCGCGGTCGCCGCCAATATGGACGCCGACGTCATCCTCGCCATCGGGGGTGGCACGGTGATCGACCTGGCCAAGATCGTCGGCGTCATCCGGCGCCACGGCGGGACGCCGAGCGACTACTACGGCGAGTCGAAGGTGCCGGGGCCGACGATTCCCCTCGTCGCGGTCCCGACGACGTCAGGCACCGGCTCCGAGCTCACACCCGTCTCCGTGCTGACCGACCCGGACCGCGAGCTGAAGGTGGGCGTCTCCAGTGTCCACATCGTGCCGGACTTCGCCATCGTCGACCCCGAGCTCACCTACACCTGCCCGGCGACCGTCACCGCCCACTCCGGCATCGATGCGTTCTGCCACGCGGTGGAGAGCTACACCGCGCGACCCCGGCCCCACGGACCCCGCGACCCGGTGGAGCAGGTCTTCCTCGGCCGCAACCCGGTCACCGACCACTACGCGCTGAGGGCCGCGGAGCGCATCGCCCGCAGCTTGCGCCGTGCCGTCCGGGACGGCGGCGACACGGCCGCGCGCGCGGACATGTCGTACGGGTCCATGCTCGCCGGGCTCGCCTTCGCCCACGCGGGCAACGCGGCCCCGCACGCCCTCCAGTACCCCATCGGCGCGGCCACGCACACGCCGCACGGCCTGGGCGTCGGGCTGCTCCTCCCCTACGCCCTGGACGCGGCCCGGGACGCCATCGGCGACCGGTTGGCCATCCTCGCCCGGGTGTGCGGGCTCGACGTTACCGACGCCTCGGAGGCCGAGGCCACAGACGCGTTCCTCACCTGGCTCGACGGCCTCCTGGCCGACATCGGCATCCCTGCGACGCTGGCGGACATCGGCGTGGACCGCGCCGACCTCCCCCGGTTCGCGGAGATGGCCGGTGGCGTCACCCGCCTGATCCAGAACCATCCGGGCCCGACCGACACCGCCAGCCTGACCGCGATCCTCGAGGCGGCCTGGACCGGGGACCGGACCCGGCACGCCCTGACCCCCTGATCACCGCGGGCGGCTCACGGCCGGCGGGCAAGGCCTTGGTTCCTCCGGAGCCGCGCCTCTTGGCTTGCCTCCAGTTCCAGAAAGAGCACCCGGCCACCGCGTCGCCTGAACGGCTCCGCGAAGCTGTCCACTGCCCGTTCGTCCTCCGGCAGGTCGAACGCCCAGACGTAGGTGAAGATCAGCCCGGGTAGATCGCTGCCCGCCACTTCTTCGATGAGGTCACGACGGAAACGATCGACCAGCCGTCCGAACGGCGGGCTACCGAAGGGGAAGAAGCGCAGTACCGGCTCGATCGCCAGGTGGTTGTGAAAAAGCCGCAGACCGGTCCGGGCGGCGATCTCGTCTCCCACGGTCATCTTGCCGACGGCCGGCGGGCCGATGATGAGCAGAAGCGTCCCTGTCACGTCGGCAACGTCGCTTCCCGGGTGAAGACCTCGTCGAGGCTCATCCAGTTGTCCCGGGCAGCCGCCGCGGCGCCCTCCACGTCGCGGGCCTCGCACAACTGAATGATGCGGTCATGCAGGGCCACCGAGGTGCGCCCGTTCAGGGAGGAGAAACGCAACCTCTCCAGCCGTCGGAGCACCGGGGTGAACTGCTCCAGCACCGAACGCAGCGCCGCGTTGGCCGAGGCCCCCACCGCTACGCCGTGGAACTCGTCGTCGGCAGCGATGGCCGCATCGACGTCATCGGCCCGCAGCGCGGCCGCGAAACGACCGTTGGCCGCCCGCATGGCCTCGATCTCGTCGGCGGTCAGGCGGGGAACCGCTTCCCGTACGGCCAGCTCGTGCATCGCGGCCGTGACCGACTGCGCCGACCGCGCGGCGCCGGCGTCCAGTGGACTCACCATGGTGTAGCGGCCGGGCTTGGTCTGCACCAGACCCGTCTCCTCGAGACGGGTCAGCGCCTCCCGCACCGGGGTGCGGCTCACTCCGAGCCATTCCGCCAGCTCGGCGTCGTTGAGTCGCTCCCCCGGCGCCAACGTGCCGTCGACGATCGCGTCCCGGATCCACCGGTAGGCGTTCTCCCGCAACAGGGATCGTGAGATCACGCCCACGCGTGGAGGAATCGGCATGCAATATATTCCACACCGCACAAAGGGGGAAGTCAAAGACTCCGCTTGCTGCTGGGGAGAGTTCCCGTCGAAGCTGCGGTGACGATCACGTCGGCCACGACGCCGGCCTGGGTCGTGAACAGGGCGTGGCTGGCCGGGACGGTGGTGATCTCCGCGCCGGCGCGCCCGGCCATGTGCTGCAGCATGGCCTGATCGAAGGCCTTGTCCTCGGTCGCGATGACGGCCCAGGTCGGCTTGTCGCGCCAGGCGGCGTTCTTCACCGGCGTCGCGAAGACCGCCATGTTGATCGGCACCTGCGCGTCCCGCAGGAAGGCGGCGTCGGCGTCACTGGCGTCCGCGGCGAACCCGGCCTTGAACTTGTCGTGGTTGAGGAACCCGTACCCGTCCTCGCCGACGTCGATGACGAAGTCCGGCGTCGGGGCGAACCCGTCGTACTGCTGGGCGGTGGTCTCGCCCGCATCGGGGGCCAGCGCGGAAACGTAGACGAGCCCGGCGACGTTCGGGTGCACTCCCGCCTCGGTGATGACCGTCCCGCCCCAGGAGTGGCCGACCAGGATCGCCGGGCCGCTCTGCCGGTTGAGCACCCTGGTGGTCGCCGCGACGTCGTCCTCCAGCGAGGTGAGAGGGATCTGCACGATCGCGACCCGGTAGCCCAGCGTCGTCAGCTTGTCGTACACACCCCGCCAGCCCGACCCGTCAGCGAACGCACCGTGCACCAGCACGACGTTCTTGATCTCTCGATCGGTGGTGCTCATCAGGCACTTCCTTCCGTCGGCGCCGACGTCACCCGCCCGCTCTGATGTGCAATATATTGCATGACGACAGCGGCATCAAGAGCCCTTCGGGGGCAGCTATGAGAGCGGCAGTACGTCTGCGCCCGCCGGCGCCGGCCGGGCGTCGTCTGCGTCCGGACGCACCAGCCGATCGAACCGGCCGGCGTCGGCGGCGCGGGGCAGGTTGTTGAACATCACGTACGCCGGGCCGGCGTCGACGAGGCCGGCAAGCTGGGCCAGCTCAGCATCCGTGTACACATGGCGCGCACCGGTGATGCCGTGCAGCCGGTAGTAGGCCAGCGGCGTCAGGCTGGGTCGCAGGAACGGGTCGGCGGCGTGGGTCAGATCCAGTTCCTCGCACAGTCCCCGGACCACCTCGTCCGGCCACGGGCCGCGCGGTTCCCACACCAGCCGGACACCGGCCGGCCGGCGGGCCCGGGACATGAATTCGCGCAGCCGGGCGATCGCGGGCTCGGTCGGCCGGAAGCTCGCCGGGCATTGGAGCAGGATCGCGGTCGCCCCCAGGATCGCGGCGCACCCGAGTGTGGTCTCCCAGGCGCGCGCGACGACGGGCGTCCACCGGAAACCGCCGACCTCAGTGCGTTCCTCGGCGGTCAACGGTGTGCGCAACCGCCGGTAGGTCGGGCTCTTCGCCTCGTGCGTGATCAACTGCCACGCCTTGATGGTGAACTCGAACGCCGGTGGAACGCCGGCCCGCCACCGGCGCAGCGTCGCTTCCTGGGGTGGCTCGTAGAACGTCTGCTGCACCTCAAGCACGCGGAAGCGTTGTGCGTACGACGTCAGCGCCATACTGGCCCCGCACAGGCCTACCTTCACCGGCGTCATGCGGCGCTGAGTACCCCCGCTTGCCGAGGGAATCACATCCGACCGCCGGGCGCTGTGCTCACGCTCGGCAACCCGCCCAGCCAAGCAGAACGAACGTTCTATCACTAGAATGGCCGGATGACGCGCGGCGACATCGAATCCCGGCCCTCGGAGGCGCGACTCCGGCTCCTCAACACGGCGACCAGGATCTTCTACGCGGAGGGCATCCACTCCGTCGGCGTCGACCGGATCATCGCCGAGGCCAAGGTGACCCGGGCAACGTTCTACCGGCACTTCCCCAGCAAGGACGACCTCATCCTGGCCTACCTGCGCCAGGTCCACGAGATGGATCGCGGCCGGGTCGACGCGGCGGTCGCCGCCGACGCGGCCTCGCCGGTCGAACCACTCATGGACATCGCCGGCTCCATCGCGCAGGGCATCCAGTCCCCCGACTTCCGCGGATGCGCCTTCCTCAACGCCGCGGCGGAGTATCCCGACACCGCCCACCCCGTGCACCGGGAGATCATCGCCCACCGGCAATGGTTCCTCGACACGCTGACCACGCTGATGGCGCAGGTCCACGAGGAAACAGCGGATCCCGCCGCCCGCCACTTCGTCATGCTCCGCGACGGTGCGATGGCAGCCGGATGCCTCTTCGACTCCGCACTGGTGGCCGAGACCTTCCTCAGCGGGATCGAGGGACTTCTCCGGATCAACACCGAGCGCCGGGCGGTCGAGTCCGCCCGCTAGGTGTAGTGCCCATGACCGTTGTTGAGTACGGCGTGGCGGCTTGGAATGTGAGAAAACCTCCGGCGAGGTGGGAGTTGCGACGCTTCCACCGAGACCGGAGGTCTTCATGGCCCACCGTAATGCCCGGCTGACCCTGCATGGCAGACGCCTGCTCATCGAGCGTGTCATAGGTCAACGACGCCCAGTCGCGCATGTCGTCGAGGAACTGGGCTGCTCCCGCGCGACCGGCTACAAATGGGTGGCGCGGTGGCGCGCCGAAGGCGACGCCGGTCTGATCGATCGTCCCAGCACCGCGCATCGGTTACCGGGTAAAACACCGCCGGATGTCGAGGCGCGGATCTGCGCTCTGCGTACCAAGCTCAAACGAGGCCCACGACGGCTGGCCGCGCTGCTGGACATGCCTGCCTCAACCATCCATGCCGTGCTGACGCGCCATCATCTGCACCGGCTGGCATGGCTGGATCGGCCCACCGGCCAGCTGATCCGCCGTTACGAACGCGACCGGCCCGGCGAACTCCTGCACGTCGACGTCAAGAAGATCGGCCGGATCCGCGACGGCGGCGGCTGGCGCGCCCACGGACGCGACAGCCTGCAGAACCGGCACGCCGAAGCCGAACGCGACGCCGG
>NZ_JBSGFR010000032.1:0-108482 GCF_053603475.1 Actinoplanes sp. NPDC004185
GAGCGCGCCCCCCCCCCCGCGGCCCCGCCCCGCCGATTCATGACGTCACCAGACCCGTACGCGGGAATCGCCCGAGGTCAGCGCGGCGACCGGACCGGCCGCCGCGGTCTCGCCGGGGTTGCGCCGCTGCCCGGTCAGGTCCACGTCGATGACCGCCGGGCTGCCGTCCGGCTCCTCGAAGTCCGCGTCGGCGAAGCGGACGCGCGGCAGGTCACGGCCGCCGACCGGACCGATGCGGGCCTCGTCGAACCCGGCCGGGAAGGTCGTCTGCAGGTAGACCGCGTCGCCCTCCTCGACGACCGACACGGTCGCGTCGCCGAGCACCTGCGGGTCGGTCTCCGCGGCGAACGGCCGGGCGCCGGCGGCGTAGACGTTGTTGCGGGCGTAGACCGCCTGGAGCACGTCGAGGTAGCGCTGGTGGTCGCCCGGGGGCTGCGCCTGGATGCGGGCGATGTACTCCTCGAAGGACGCCGGGTAGTCGTCGTAGCCCGCGAGGCCGTAGCCCGGCTCGCTTCCGCCCTGGCCGCCGTCGCCGTACGCCTCGGCGGTGTCGCCGCCCAGGAAGACGTTGCCGATGTAGCGGTCGTCGCCGCCCCGGATGAACGCGTAGCCGGCGACCTGGGTGCTGTGCGGCCGGTGGTACGGCGTGGCCCGGTCCATCACGGCCTCGAGGCGCAGCGTCCCGGCGAACAGGTTGCCGACGAAGGCGCCGCCCTGGCTGAACGACTCGAACGACGCGCGCGAGCCGAACAGGTTGTGGTCGACCAGGTAGGGGCCGTGGCTGACCTCGACGAACAGGTCCCGGTTGTTGCGGTAGTAGACGTTGCGGGTGACCCGGGTGCCCTGGGTCTCCCAGTCCAGCCAGGTGCCCATCGAGCAGTCGTGGATGCGGTTGTGCCGGATCACCACGTCGATGGCCGCGTGCAGCTTGATGCCGCCGATCTCGTAGCCGTAGAACTCGCGCTTGAGCGCGATGTTGTAGATGTGGTTGTCCTCGATGGTGGAGAACACGCAGCCCAGGTGGCCGACGATGCCGTTCTGCCCGCAGTCGTAGATGGTGTTGCGGCGCACGATGTGCGAGCCGATGTGCTCGCGGTCCCAGCCGATCTGGCGCGCGGCGAACACCGACTCGAGCTGGTACTGGTAGCCGGGCTTGTCGCCGCGCTCGGTGGCGTAGTTGTGCCCGGTGGACGCCTCCTTGCCGAGCGAGATCGCCGAGCACTTGGCGTCGTGGATGACGTTGTCCTCGATGATCCAGCCCTTGGCCCAGTTCGGGCCGATCAGGCCGGGCTGGTCCGCGGTCGGCGGGGTCCACGGCGACGCGGCCTGGGCCAGCTCGAAGCCGCGTACGGTGATGTAGTCCACGTGCGGGACGAGCGGGTGGAACACCGACCGGCGAACGTTGATCTCGACCAGTTCGGTGTTCGGGTCGGCGCCCTGGAAGTTGGCCCAGATGGTGGTGTGCTCGGCGCCCACCTCGGCGTACCAGACCAGCCGGGTCTGCTCCGGGTCCCGGACCTGGTCGGCCAGGCCGGTCCAGTGGTCCACCACCTCGGTGCGCAGCGGCGGGTCGTCGAGCTCGGCGCGGTCGCCGGCCTCGTAGAAGCTGCGGCCGTTGAGGTAGACGTCACCGAGGTGCTTGGGCGGCGCACCCTCGGGATAGACGATCCAGTCGCCGGCGACCTCCTCGGCGAACGGGTTGAACCCGCCGAACAGCGCGTTCGGCACCTCGGCCCGCCACACGGTGCCGGAGTCGGGCACCCAGCCGGTGACCCGCTCCGAGCCCTTGATGACCACGTGCTCGCCGTCGGCCGCGGTGTAGGTGATCCGGCGGGTGTCGCTCAGGCCGCCACGCGGTGGCGCGACCCACTCCCGGTATTCGCCGCCGTGCACGACAACCGTGTCGCCCGGGCGGGCCGCGGCCGCTGCCCGGTTGATCGTGCGGAACGGCTGCTTCTCCGAGCCGTCGGCGTCGTCGGAACCACTGGTCGCCACATGCAGGACGAAGGTCATTGTCGGCAGAGCCCTTCTGGCGTCCGGCCCCCAGGAGCCGTCGGCGGACGAGACCACGCCAACGTAATAGCGTGAAACATTCGGTGTCAACGCCGAAACATTCCGATAGTTTGCTGGTTACTTTCGGCCTTGGGCGGGCCGCCGGACCGCCCGAGGTCACACGGTCCGACAGAATCTGTAGTCGGCGCCACTATGACGTCGGCGTGCTTGCATCATGCAGCGGTGTGGGTCCCGGATCCCCCGAGGGGGTTCTCGCAGCGACCCCGTCCCTGAGGACACCTGCCATGACCGGCGCACACCCGACGGATCCCACCGACGCCTTCCACGAGAGCAGTCTCCTCCCGTTCGGCGAGACCCACATCGACGGCCTGTTGCGCGAGCTGGCCGAGCTGGCCAAGCGCACCGTCCCCGGCACGGCGGAGGTCTCCGTGACCCTCAGCCGGGGCCAGGGCGCGCATACCGCTGCGTTCACCGGCGGCCTGACGCTCGACCTGGACGAAAGACAGTACGAGCAGGGCCACGGACCGTGCCTCGACGCCCTCGCCTCGGGCGAGACACTCGGCCGCCGGGGCGCTCAACCTCTACGCCACCGAGCCGCAAGCGCTCGACGAGCCTCAGCCCGGCGGGTCCTCATCCGGGATCTCGTCGCTGTCGCCCTCGGCGGCGAGGTCGGCCGGGCGCCCGGCGGTGCTGGTCGCCGTCAGCGCGGCGGCGAAGAGCACCAGCTGGTTGACCGCGTTGAGGAAGACCAGCAGCCCCACCGAGCCGGCGACCAGGTGGTACGTCGGATTGGCCGCGGTGTTCTGCACGTACAGGCGACCGATGGTCTTGAGCAGTTCCAGCCCGGCCGCCGCCAGCAGCGCCGGCCCGAGCACCCGGCGCACCGGCATCCGTAGGCGGGGCAGCCCGGTCAGCATGCCGGCCGCCAGCACCGTGTTCACCGCGAGGCCGATCAGCAGTCCGACCGTGGCCAGCACCCACCGCGACGGGGTGGCCGCCGTGTCCGCCGCGTCGACCGCCCGGTTCGCCAGGGTCGTCGTCACGTACGCCACCGACAGCGACGCGGCCAGCAGCACCCCCAGCCCGACCAGCACGAGCAGGTCGAGGAGCACCCGAACGACCAGCTTGCCGGGATATTCGGGCAGGTCCCAGATCTTGCGGATGGAGGACCGCAGCACGTCGACCCAGAACCAGCCCGTGATCGGCAACCCGATGAACGCGACGACCCCCGCGGTGTTGCGGGCGTTGCGCCACGTCTGCACGTCGACCGTGGGCAGGTTCTCCGCCGCGTAACGCTCCACCGCGCGCAGCACCGCCGGGTCGTCCAGGACGAACCCGAAGACGGCGAAACCGAGCAGGCCCAGCGAGAAGGTGGCGAAGAACGCGTAGTAGGTCACGGCCGCGGCCAGGCGGCCGCCGTCGGCCTCGTCGTACCGCAGCCCGGCCCGGACGAGGTGGTCCAGCCAGCCGACACGGTGACGCAGCCGGCGCCACGCCACTGCGACCAACCGCGGGAAGCGTCGATCCGTCACGCGGCACCGTTACCCCGCCGGCCCCGCCGCTACGCCCGGCGGCGGTTAGCAGAACCGCAGCCGGGTAGGCCCTGGGGCAGACCTGAAGGGGGTGCGACCATGCCGATCGCGACGATCAACCCGGTCACGGGTGAAGTGCTCAAGAATTTCGACGCGCTCACGGAGGAGCAGATCGATGTCGCCATCGGCCGGTCGCTGACCGGCTTCCACGAACTGCGGCGAACCACCTTCGCCCAGCGGGCCGCCTGGATGACCGCGGCCGCCGACCTGCTCGACGCCGACCGCGACGACGTCGCCGCCCTGATGACGCTCGAGATGGGCAAGACCTTCGCGGCGGCCAAGGCCGAGGTGGCCAAGTGCGCCACCGCCTGCCGCTACTACGCCGAGCACGCCGAGCGTTTCCTGGCCGACGAGCCGGCCGAGGCGTCCGAGGTCGGGGCCGTCCGCGCGTACGCCCGGTACCAGCCGCTGGGGCCGGTGCTGGCGGTGATGCCGTGGAACTTCCCGCTGTGGCAGGCGATGCGGTTCGCCGCGCCGGCCCTGATGGCCGGCAACACCGGGCTGCTCAAGCACGCGTCCAACGTCCCGCAGACCGCCCTCCACCTGGGTGAGCTCTTCACCCGGGCCGGCTTCCCGGCCGGGGCCTTCCAGACCTTGCTGGTCGGCTCCGACGCGGTGGAGCGCATTCTCACCGATCCCCGGGTACGGGCGGCCACGCTGACCGGCAGTGAAGGCGCCGGACGGTCGATCGCCGCCATCGCCGGGCGCGAGCTGAAGAAGACCGTGCTGGAGCTGGGCGGCAGTGACCCGTACGTCGTCCTGCCGACCGCCGACCTGGACCGGGCCGCCGAGGTCGCCGCCACCGCCCGCTGCCAGAACAACGGCCAGTCGTGCATCGCCGCGAAACGCTTCATCGTGCACACCGACGTCTACGACCAGTTCGTCGACGCGTTCGTGGGGCACATGTCGGCCCTGACCGTGGGCGACCCGATGAAGGACACCACCGACGTCGGGCCGCTGGCCACCGAGCAGGGCCGCAAGGACGCCGAGGAGCAGGTCGCCGACGCGGTCGGCAAGGGAGCGACGGTACGGTGCGGCGGCCGCGCCCCGGAAGGTGCCGGCTGGTGGTACCCGCCGACCGTGGTCACCGACCTCACGCCGGACATGCGCATGTACGCCGAGGAGGTGTTCGCGCCGGTGGCCGGGGTGTACCGGGCCGCCTCCATCGACGAGGCGATCGAGCTGGCCAACGCGACTTCGTACGGCCTCGGGGCGAACGCCTGGACCGCCGACCCGGACGAGCAGCAGCGGCTGATCACCGAGCTGGAGGCGGGCGCGGTGTTCATCAACGGGATGGTGACCTCGTACCCGCAGCTGCCGTTCGGCGGCGTCAAGAACTCCGGGTACGGCCGGGAGCTGTCGTCGGCCGGCATCCGCGAGTTCTGCAACCTCAAGGCGGTCTGGGTCGGCGAAGGCGACAAGGCCGACGTGGACGCGGCCACCGAGTGACGGGGCAACTGTGCGACGCGCGTGTGCCAGGTGATCGCGACAGGTGGACCCCTGGATTCAGTGCAGGGTGCGTAGTAGGTCCGCGAAGCTGGCCGCGTCACAGAGGTGCGGGAACCGTCCGCCCAGCCGCCCCTGGGCACCCAGGCTCAGGGGCGTGGTGTCCGGCCGCGGCTCGCTGTGCGAGGGCGGGCTGAACCAGGACCGGTAGCCGGCGAGCAGCGCGTCGTCGTGCCGGGCGACGGCGAACTGCCGGTAGAGTTCCGGTACGCCGCTCAGATCGCCCGCGGCCAGCTCCCGCGCGGTCCCGGGCGGCTCGGCCGGCGTGTCCTGGAAGGTGAGCACCGCCTGGGTGGCGTACGCGGCGGCGAACGTCTCGGCCAGGCGGGCCGACTCGGCGTGCCCGACGATCACCGGGGCCCGGTGCAGGGCCAGGCCGTTGATCAGGACGGCCAGGTCTTCGGCCAGCTGGGTGACGTCGTAGTCGTCGCGGGCCGCGGAGTCGCCGTGGCCCGGCAGGTCGACGGCGACGGCGGCGCAGCTGTCGCCGAGTTCGGCGGCGACCGGCCACCACATGGTGCGGTCGTAGAACAATCCGTGCAGCAACACGACCGGCCGGCCGAAGCGGCCCCAGCGGTCGTAGACGAGCCGGTTCTTCGGAGTTCCGTAGGCGTGGGTGGTGCGGCGAGGCGGTTGCGGGTGCACAGGGAATCGTCTTCCTGGGGGGCTGCGGGACACGAAACAGACGCCGCCGGCGCGACAGCCGGTGAACGCGATGGCGTGCAGTGGTGCGGTGAGCAGGGAAGAGGCTGCTATACCCGCAGAACGCCCAGCTGACTCAGCGTCGCGTCGCGCGCGGCGGCGCCGGTGTGCGACCCGCGCAGATCCGGGCACAGGGCCGGCGCATCCACGGCGACCGTGGCGACCAGGGTGGCGTCCGAGGCCGGACGGGCGCGCGGTGACAAGTAGGCGGTCCAGTTGTCGCCGTGCTCGTGCTGGTGGGCGGGGGTGTCGCCGGTGTGCGCGTGCGGGAGGCACGCGAGGTCCGCAGCGGTGAGCCGCTCCCCCGCGCCGGCATCGTGACCGTGATGGGCGCTACCCGCGGAGAACAGCAGGCCCGCGGCGAGCAGCAGCAGGACGAGGACCGCGCCGGCCATCCGCATCGGCCGGGCAGGGCCGGGCCGGAGCATCCGGAACGGGTACGCGGCCATCCTCGTAGTTAACCAGCCGTGGCGGTCGGCCGCCCGTCGGGAGCAGTCCGCCGTCCCGGACGAGCGACGGACACCGGGTCCGGATCATGCGCTCCGGGCTGGCCCATACTCGGCCTCCGTGACCCGATCAGTGCCCGGCACCCGCCGCCGCTTCGTGGCGATGCTGCTGACAGCCGCCCTGGGCGTGGTCGCGTGTGACGGTCCGGCCGAACCCCGCGTGACGCCGCCCACCAGCCCGGCCGTGCCGCCACCTGGTCCGGTCGCCGTGCTGCCGGAGCAGGACGCGGTGCTGCGGCTCGATCAGCTCGGCTACGGCATCGACGAAGCCAAGACAGCGACCCTGCTGGCACCGCGCGACGCCGGTGGCGCCCACGCCACCGTCATCGACACCGCCGGCCGGACCGTGCTGTCCCCGAGGATCGGCGACGGCCGGGGCGAGTGGAACGCAAGGTTCCCGGCGGTCCACGCCATCGATCTCACCGCACTGACCCGGCCCGGCACGTACCGGCTCCGGGTGCAGGGCCCGGTCACCGCCGAGTCCCCTGCGTTCCGGGTCGCTCCCCCCGCTGAGCTGTTCGGTCCGCTCGTGGCCAACTCGCTCGCGTACTTCCAAGCTCATCGCGACGGCGCCGATCAGGTCGCGGGCGCCTGGCGGCGTACGCCGGCGCACCTGGCCGACCGGGAGGCCACCGTCTACGCCGACCCCCGCTACGACGAGGACGGCCGGATGATCGCGGCGCTGGAGCCCACCGGCGGTCCAGTGGACGTCGAAGGCGGCTGGTACGACGCGGGCGACTACCTCAAGTTCACCCACACCAGCGCGTACGCCCTGGTCGCGATGCTGTTGGTGCAGCGCGACGGGCCGGCCCCGGCGGGCCTGGCCGAGGAGACCCGGCACGGCATCGACTGGCTGGACAAGATGTGGGACGAGCGCACCCGTACGCTCTACACCCAGGTCGGGATCGGCAGCGGCGTCGCCGCGGATTTCCTCGGCGACCATGACACCTGGCGGCTGCCGCAGGCCGACGACCAGCTCGCTGTCGAGCCGGGCGACGCGCGTTACTACCAGCGTTACCGGCCGGTGTTCCGGGCTGCCGCACCGGGCGCGCAGCTCAGTCCCAATCTGGCCGGCCGGGTGGCCGCCGCCTTCGCGCTGGCCGCCCAGGTCGAGGCGGCCTCCGATCCGGCCCGGGCCCGCCGCCACCTCGCCGCGGCGGCGCAGATCTTCGACCAGGCCGCCACCTCCGAGGTCGGTGACCTGGTCACGGCTCAGCCGCACAGCTTCTATCCCGAGGACAGCTGGGCCGACGACCTCGCCACCGGTGGGAGCGAGCTGGCCCGGGCCGGCATCCTGCTGCGGGATCCGCGGTTCCGGGACTGGACCCTGCGGGCGGCGCGCTGGGCCGAGGTCAATGCCGGCACCGGCCGGACCGACGCCCTGAACGTCTACGACCTCAGCGCGGTCGCCGACGCCGAGCTGAGCCACGTGCTGACCGCCACGCCGGTCACCGGGGCAGCGATCAGTCCCGACGAGTTGCGGCAGGACCTGCGCAAGCGCCTCGACGCCGGGGTACGGGCGGCCGGCGTCAACCTCTTCGGAGCCGCCGCCGGCAACGGTGGCTACGACTACGCCTCCCGCCAGCTCGGCTACGTCGCCACCGCGGCGCTCTACCGCGACCTCACCGGGGACGACCGCTACGCCGCATTCGGCACGGCCCAGCGCGGGGTCGCGCTGGGCGCCAACGCCTGGGGTACGTCGCTGGTGGTCGCCGCGGGTACGACGTATCCCCGGTGCCCGCACGACCAGATCGCCGGCCTCACCACCGGCTCCCCCGCCCCCGGCATGACGGGAGCGGTCGTCAACGGCCCCAACAAGGCCGAGCGGATCCACGAACTGATCGAGACCGGCCGGGACAGCGCGTGCGCCACCGAGGGCTTCGCCGCCTACGACCGCGACGACGTCCACTACACCGACGACGAGCAGGTGTCGGCCACCACCGAACCGTCGATCGACTTCACCGCGACCGGCATGCTGGCCTTCGCGCTGACCGCCCGCGGGCTCTGACCGGCGAACGGCGTCAGGAGGCCAGCTTGAACTGACCGATCACCGACCGCAGGCTGGCCGCGGTGACGGCCAGCTCCTGGGCCGCCTGCTGGGTCTGGGACGCCGACAGGGTGGCCTGCTGCGACGTGGTCGTCACCGCGGTGACGCGCTCGGCGATGTCGCCCGTGCGGCCGGCCGCGCGTGACACCCGGTGGCCGATCTCCTGGGCGGACGCCGACTGCTGCTCGACGGCGGCGGCGATGCCCTGCTGGATGTCGGCGATCTCGTTGATCGTCGAGGAGATTCCGCTGATCGCGGCGGCGGCGTCGGTGCTGTCGGCCTGCAACGCGGCGATCTGCCGGGCGATGTCCTCGGTCGCCTTGGCCGTCTCACTGGCCAGGTCCTTGACCTCGCCCGCCACCACGGCGAAGCCCTTGCCCAGTTCGCCGGCCCGGGCCGCTTCGATGGTGGCGTTCAGCGCGAGCAGGTTGGTCTGCTCGGCGATCGCCGCGATCACCTTGGCGACCTGGCCGATCTGCGCGCTGGAGCCGGACAGCTTCACCACGGTCTGATTGGCGCCTTCGGCGGCGGTGACGGCGTTGGCGACGATCGTGGTCGCGGAAGTGGCGTTGCCGGCGATCTCCGAGATGGCCGACCGCATCTCCTCGGTACCGGTCGCGATCGCCTGGACATCCTCGCTGACCTGGGTGGCACTGTCAGCCGCGGAGGTGGCCTCGACGGAGGCCCGCTGCGCGCCGGCGGAGACCTGCTGACTGACCTCGGTCAGCGCCTGCGCCGACTCGGCCAGCGTGGTGGCGTTGCGGGAGATGTCGGTGATGGCCTGGCCGACCCGGTCGACGGTGGTGTTCAGGGCCGTACCCATCTCGCCGAGGTCGTCGTCGGTCCGCACCGTCAGCCGATGCCGGAAGTCACCGGCAGCCACCCGCTCGAGCAGCGCCTTGGTGGCCGCCACGGGCGCCGCGATCAACCTGGCGATGAACCAGATGACGACGCCGACCAGCAGAGCGGACAGCAGCGTCACCCCGGTCAGCACCAGCGTGGTGCGGCTGCTGCCGTCGTGGGCGGCCACCACGTCGGCGGCCGAGATCTCGGCGAGGAGCGTCTTGAGGGCGTCGCTGCCGGCGTCCAGGTCGTCCCAGTGCTCCTGCGCGGTGTCGAAGGCGGCCTGCGGCAGCACGCCGGACACCTGCGCCAACTGGGCCGCATCGCTGAGCACCGGCCCGATCGTCGGCAGGTACGCGGCGACCGAGGCGTCGATCTCGGCGTCCAGGTCGACGTCGGTCAACATCGCCTGCTGTTCCTTCAGCTCACCGGCGTGCTCGGTGAGCTGGTCGATCACCTCGGCCCGCCGGTCGGCGGACACGTCCTGCGTCAGGATCGCCGCGTCGGCGAGCACCACCGAGGCGGTGTGCTGGGAGTCGATCGTCGTGGCCAGCGCCTCGGCGACCCGGAAAGCCCGGTCGGCCCGGTCACTGGCCGATCGGGCCTGGGTGAAGCCGATCGTCCCGACAGCCAGCGACGCGGCGATGGACAGCGCCCCGATGGCGGCGAGGCGGCGTGCGACGGTCCACTTCAAGGCGCTGTCCTTGTCGTCTGCGGGCATGATCAAATGGTCCGGCGGCCGATGCATTCTGACGGTCTCACGGCGTCGGCTGCGTTGTGCGCGGAACGCGGAAGAACGCTGTGGCGGAGGCTGACGTGCAGGGTCACTACAGGTAGACATCGACGAGGAAGGCCGCGAGGCCGGACCCGAGCGCCACCCCTGCGACACGCCGGCCGGGTCCCGCGGCCAGCGGCCCGAGACCCAGCGCGAGCGCGGTGACGGCCGTCGCGAAGACGCCGCCGCCGGTGTCCTGCCAGGAAGCGGGCAGCAGGGTCACAGGCGCATCGACGAAGAAGGTGCCGGCATGGGTCGCACGCAGCACCGCGTTCCAGGCGACGGGGCCCGCGAATGCGCCGAGGGCGGCGATGACGATCACCGGCAGGCGTCGCGGCCGGAACAGGGCGGTCAGCCCGGCCGCCGCCACGGCCGAAAGAACAGCACCGTGGACGATGGTCGACCAGGCCAGCATGGGTTCCTCCGGTGTCAACGGTGACCACGGTCACAGTAGCGGAACGCCGGCCCGACACCTTTCCTATCTGCGCACCCAGCGCGCGTGGGCGTCCAGGTCGACGTTGCCGCCGCAGATGATCGTGGCGACGTGGCGGCCGGCGAAGCGGTCGCGGTCCTCCAGGATCGCGGCGACGCCCAGGGCGGCGGAGGGTTCGACGACCAGGCCCGCGTGGTGCAGCAGCATCCGCAGGCCGGCGACGATCGACGCCTCGTGCACCAACACCGCGTCGTCGGCCACCGCGAGCAGGTCGTCCAGGACCTCCGGGATGGGGAACCGGCCGGCGACCCCGTCGGCGATGGTGTCGGTCGAGTCGGTGGTGACGACCCGGCGCTGCTGCCAGGAGCGGGTCATCGCCGGTGCGCCGTACGGCTGCACGCAGATCACCTCGACGTCCGGTGACAGTGTCTTGAGGACGTAGCCCACGCCGGTGGCCATCGCGCCGCCGCCCAGAGCGATCAGGACGGTGTCGACCGATGAGCCCGCCTCGGCCAGTTCCAGGCCGATGGTCGCCGCGCCCTCGCAGGTCTCGAGGTCGAGGCTGTCCTCGACCAGCCTGATGCGACGCTCGCGCGCGACGTCCCGGGCCCGTTCCCGGGCGGTCTCGAAGTCGCCGTCGGTCAGCAGCAACTCCGCGCCCAGGGCGCGGATGCGATCCAGTTTCGCGGTGGGCGCCCGGCGGGTCGCGACGACGGTGACGTCCAGGCCACGGCGACGACCGGACCAGGCGAGTGCCTGGCCGAGGTTGCCGGCGCTGGCGCACACCACGGCCGTACGACCCTGGCCGGTCAGCAGGCCGGCCACGAGTTCCGTCCCCCGGGCCTTGAAGCAGCGCACCGGGTTCGCCGTCTCCAGCTTGATGCTCACCGTGCAGCCGAGCTCGCGGCCCAGGGCGTCGCACTCGTACAGCGGGGTGTCGAGGAAGATCGGGTTGATCTCCCGGCGAGCCGCGCGGACCCGGGCGAGATCCAGTCGCGTCGTGACCATGCCGTCAACGTACCGCGTACCGCAACGACCTCGGCGTTGATCACGGCCGGCCAGGTTGCGGCCGGCGGTGATCAACGCCGAGGGGCCGAGCCGGTCACGCCGTGGTCTGGGAAGCCGCCAGGATGAAGACGAAGACGACCCAGAGCACGGACAGCACGGTGAAGACGATGCCGAGCCAGAAGCCCGCCTTGGCCAGGCCGGCGCCCTGCTCGCCGGTCTGCCGGATCTGCCGCTTGGCCACGGCGCCGAACACGATGCCCAGGGGCGCGAAGATGAAGGCGAAGACCAGGGCGAGGATCGCCATCACGTTGGTGCCGGCCACCGCTCCGCCGGCGTGCTGCTGGGTCGGGGAATTCATCGGCTGCGCTTCCATGGTCCCTCCTCATTGTCCAATGCGGACAACGGCTTACCCACCACCGGCGATTCTGAAGCGGGATTCTTCAACAGCTCCCCGATCGCGGAACCGAGGTGTGTCTCGACACCCCCGGGCTGCTGCAGTCCTTTGTCGAGCAACAGCCGGACGAACGGCCGGTGCTCCGGCCGTCCGGCGGTCGCGAAGTACGCGGCCAGCCCCGCCGCCAGCTCCTCGTCGGCCGGCAGCGTGGCCCGGTCGACCAGCTCCTTGATGCCGGTGACGGCCACCTTGTCGAAGGCCGCGATCCGCCGGGCGAACGCGTCGGTGACAGCTTCGATGTCGGCGTCCGGGACGAGCCGGTTCACGTAGCCGTACTCGGCGGCGGTCCGGGCGGAGATGTCCTCGCCACCGAGCAGGATCTCCAGGGCCCGGCCGCGGCCGGCCAACCGGCCCAGCCGGGCCATCGGCCCGCCGCCCGGGACGGCGCCGACACCGATCTCGAACTGGCCCAGGACCGCCTGCTCGGACGCGAAGCGGATGTCGGTGGCGAGCACGAACTCGCTGCCCGCGCCGCGGGTGCGGCCCCGGATCTCGGAGATCGTGGCCACCGGCACCCGGCTCAGCCGCACGAAGTTGTCCAGGTAGGGGTGCAGGCCGGTGGGTCCGGGCGGCATCCGGGCCACCCGGGCGCTGTCGGCCAGGAAGTCCCAGTGGGCCATGAAGTAGCCCGGCCGGTCGCTGCGGAAGACGACGACCGTGAGATCCGGGTCGTTCTCGATGCGCCCGATGAGGGCGCCGAGCTGCTCGACGGTGTCGGGGTCCAGGAGGTTGACCGGGCCGTTGTCGAAGGTCACCCGCCAGTAGGACGGTGACACCTTGTTGACGTGGAACTGCTCCGCGGTGCTCATGCGATGAGCCTTGCGCCCTCAGCCACCGGGTCGCACCAGGGAAAAGCCCTGGCCACCGGCGGCCCCAGGGGTACCGACCGCTCAGTCCACCAGCGCCAGGGACGACAGGATCATCTCCCGCGCCATCCGGACTGTGGCCGCCGAGGCCGCCGGATCGCGGCCGAGGCGTTCCGCGCCCGCGCGCATGACGCCGGACAACAGCTCCACCGCCAGGGGTACGTCGCCGACCTCGCGGAATTCGCCGCGGGCGATGCCGTCCCGTACGACGTTCTCCACCTCGACCACGATCGCGTGGAACGGGCTGCCCGGCCCCTTCGGCGCCGCGGCGTCCGGCGGGCCGGAGCCCGGCCGGAACATCATCTGCAGGGCCGGGTCCGTGAACGCTTCCAGCACCGCCTCGATGATCTCCCGCAGCCGCTCCGGGGCCGGCTCCGCGGATCGGGCGGCGATCGCCGTCACCCGCTCGACCGTCGGCCGGCCGGCCCGCTCGGTCAGCGCCAGGACCAGCGCACCCTTGTCGGCGGCGTAGTTGTAGAGCGTGTTGCGCGCGAGGCCGGCCCGGGCCGCGATGTGGCCCATGGTGATCGAGTCGTAGTCGCGTTCGAGCAGCAGCTGCCGGGTCGCCCCGGCGAGTTCGGCCCACACCATCTCGTGGTGCTCGTCGATGCTGGCTCCCCGGATCCGCGGCATCCGCTCATCCTCCCCCACCCGGGCGTTCCCATCGTCGCGGGCGCGCCCTTACTGCCGGCCCGCCTGCCCGGCAGCCACGGCGATCCCGGCCAGCTGCGGATTCTCCTGGTGGGCGGCGGTCAGCTTGACGCGGCTCAGCCGCCAGCCGTCCGGCGTGCGGACCGCCTCGTTGTCGTAGAAGCCGGCCACCAGCCAGCGGTCGGGCCCGTCCCCGGCCAGCTCCGCCGGGAGCCAGTGCTCGGCACGGACGTGGGCGTGGATCGTCGCGCGGTCGCCGTCGAGGGCGATCACGTGGCCGGTGATGGCGTGGTGAGTCGCCGTGAACGACGCGAAGGAGGCCTGGAGGTTCCCAACGTAGTCCTGCAGCGGCACGGTCATCGGCGGAATGCCGGCGACGGACTCGAAGTCGATCGTGAGCGGGTCGGTGAAGACGAGGCGGGGGCGCTCAGCGAAGTCCTTCAGGTCGGCGATGTCGGCATAGCGGCTCAGCAGTTCGATGAGTTCGGCACGATCAGTCATGGAAACCCCCAGGCAGTTTTGGCGACAACCTGTCGTAAAGATTACGACAGGTTGTCGTGAAAGGCAAGCAGTCGCGCTGGTACACGCATGGACCACCCCCGGGAGCGGCGCGACTACCGTCGCCCCTATGACCCTCCGACGGATCGCCGACCCCGCGGTCGGCGAGCAGATCCGCGCCCGCCGCCTGCTTCGTGGGTGGAGTGTCCGGTACGCCGCCAGCAGGGCCGGTGTCTCGCACGCCACCTGGAGCCGGATCGAACGGGGGCTGCAGACGGCCGACAACCGGTTCATGCTGGCGGACATCGCCGGCGCGCTGGACTGTGCCCCGGCCGATCTGGCCGGCACCGGCGTGCCCGCACTCGACCGGGCCACCGCGTCCGCCCGGGCCGGGGTGTTCGACCTGCGCCGGGCCCTGGTCGACATCGACCTGACCGAGCCACCCGCCCGGCCCGCGCCGCCGGTGGCCGAGCTGCGCCGCAGCGTCGCCCTGGCCGACGCCCTGCACCAGGCGTGCGACTACGCCGGCGCCTCCCGCCTGCTCCCGGACCTGCTGCGTGACCTGCACACCGAGACGGCCGGCCCGGACCAGCTCGAGGCGCTGCGACTGCTGTGCGACGCGACCCACATCGCGTCCACGGTGCTGCGCGGTCTCGGGTATCCGGCGGACGCCTGGCTGGCCGCGGAGCGGTGCCGCGACGCGGCGAACGCGACCCGTGACCCGGTGCTGCGGGGACACGCGGCGTACGCGCTGGCCCGGGCGGCCACCGCCTGCGGTTCGTACCAGCGAGGCCAGACCCTCGCCGAGCGGGCCGTGGACGACCTGGGCCGGCATCTTGGGCTGCCCGGCGGACCGGAGGTGCTCGGCTCCCTCCACCTGGTCGCCGCCCTGGCCAGCCGGTGCCGGCAGCGGCTCGACGACAGCCGGGACTGGCTGGTCGAGGCGGCCGGGCTGGCCCGCCGCACCGGCGAGACGAACACGATGGGCATGTTCTTCGGACCCACCAACGTGGACATCTGGCGGATGAGCATCGAGGCCGGCGACGGCGACCCGGTCCGGGTGGTGGAGATCGCCCGGCGCACCGACCCGCGGGCGATCCCGGCCGGCGTCCGGCAGGTCTTCTACTACGCCGACACCGCCCGGGCGCTGACCCGCATCGGCGGGCAGGATCGCGAAGCCGTCCGCTTCCTGCTCACCGCGGAACGGATCGCGCCGCAGCACGTGCGCACGTCGGCCGAGGTCGCCGAAACCCTCCGGGTGCTGCTCGACCGCTCCCGCCGCCAGGCCGGCGGCACCGAGCTGCGCGCCCTGTACGAGCGCATGCAGACCGGCTGACGGTTTCCGCCGGCCGTCAGCGCCCTTCGGCCCACCAGCGCGCATCGCGGACCTGGCGCCACGCCCCGAAGCCGGTCGGCGGCATGTTGCCGTACATCCCGTGATGCGAACCCGCGGCGGAGATCAGCATCTCGTGCCAGACGCCGACGGAGTCACTCGACCCGTAATGCCACCAGTACCGGCGCTGAGCCGGGCGGTGCGGTTTCGCCGCGTCGCTCGCGAAGCGGTGCAGGTCCTCCGGCCGGCGCCAGTACTGGACCAGCATCGCCTGCCGGGGACCGGGCCCGAACAGCAGCCGATAGCCCAGCAGGCCCCCGTCGGGGGCGCTGGTCAGCTCGCGCAGCATGCCGGGCATCGCCAGCAACAGCGGCAGCCAGTGCCGGATCCCGCGCCACCGGTTGATCCTGATCCCGAGCAGGAAGACCACCATCGGCTCGGCATTGCCGGCCACCACCTTCCCGGGCCGGACAGCATCCGTACGGCGGTCCCGCGACCACTCCGGCCGGCGCAACAACCGGACAGCGTCGATCAGCACGGAAGGCACTCCGATCAGTGGGTTCCCTCGGCGCGAAAGCCCGGGCTGAGGCAAATCCGACGTTAGGGCGAGACACCAGCGATCAACACCCCAACGGCGCAAAGCCGACCGAACAACCCGTACGGCGTGCACCAACGCGCACGGGGCCGCGCTTGCGCCGCACCACCGGCGTCAAGGATCGGACACCCGACCGACCGCCGGCGACGTGCCCGTCACGATGGACTGGTCCCGCCGAGGAGCTGCTCACGCTCACCGTCGAGACCAGGCCGCACTTCGAGGCCCACCGGCCGCCGTGCTTGTGGAGCTATCAGCATGTGCTCTCAAAGGGGATCTCGGGGATGTAGCGGGCCCATTCGTCGGCGTTGAGGCCGCGACCGCTGATGGCGCACGCCTGCCGGGCCGGGTCGGCCGCGACGTCCTTCGGCACCGTGGTGTCCCAGAGCGTCACGGCGGTGCTCGGGTCGCCGTACGTGCCGCCCGCGGCCAGGGTGCGGCCGTCCGGGCTCAGCGCCGTGTAGAAGCTCTGCAGTCCGGGAGTTTTCATCGTGGCGTACCGGATCGGGGTGGCCGGGTCGGCGATGTCCCACAGCATGATGGCATCGTCCAGACTGGCCGTGGCCAGCGTGCGCCCGTCCGGGGTGAACGCCAGCGAGAGGATCTCGTTGGTGTGGCCGATCAGCGTCGCGATGCGGCTGGGCGCGGACGGGTCGGCCACGTCCCAGAGCATCGCCGCCGCCTCGTTGTCCGTGCCGGCGGCCAGGGTGCGGCCGTCCGGGCTGAACGCGAGTGCGTTGGCGGTGTAGCCGACGAATTCGGAGAGGGCGATCGAGGTGAGCCGCTCCGGGGCGGAACGGTCGGCCAGGTCCCACAGGGACACGTTGTAGCCCTCGGCGACGGCCATCGTGAGCCCGTCCGGGCTGAACGTGATGGCCGTCAACGTCTTGCGCAGGGCGCGCGTGGCCAGCAGCACGGGTTTCCGGCGGTCGGTCAGGTCGTACAGCGACGTCTTGCCGTCGCGGCGCCCGATGGCCACGGTACGGCCGTCCGGGCTGAACGCCACCGCGTACACGAGGTCGCCTTCCTCGGTGATCGTGGACAGCTGGACCGGCGCGGCCGGACGGGCCATGTCGAACAGCGTCACCGTCTTGTCCGCGCCGGTGGCCGCCAGCGTATGGCCGTCCCGGCTGAGCGTGATCGCCTCGACCTTGCCGGTGCTCAGCGGCACGCCGTCCCGCCGCACGGGACGGGCCGGCTCGGTCAGGTCCCACGGCACGGCGGTTCCCTGGTGGCCGGCGACCAGCAGCGAGCGGCCGTCCGCCCCGTACGTCAGGCCCACGATGCTGCCCGGGTACGGCCCGGGCAGCTCGGCGATCGCGTCGCGGGCGAAGCGGCCCCGGGTGTTCCAGAGTGTCGCCGTCCGGCGGTCGCCGACCGTGATCAGCGTGCGGGCGTCCTGGCTGAAGGACATCGACTCGACCGGGCCGCCGCGGGCGGTCACGGTGGCCACCTGCGTCGGCAGCCACGGCCAACCGTCATTCTGGTCGACCGTCCACAGCGTGGTCGACCCGTCCGAGTCACCCAGGGCCAGCATGCCTCCGTCCGGGCTGAACCTCATCGTGCTCAGGTGAGCCTCACCGGAGGCCGCCACCTGTGAGGAGCCGCGGCGGGGCCGGGCCGGGTCCGTCAGGTCCCAGAGCCGCAGGTAGTCGCCGTACTCCTCGACGGCCACCACCGGCAGCTTCGGGTTGAACTCGACGGCGGCGTCGACGACCGGGTCGCCCCAGAGCTGGGTGAGCTCAGCCCCGCGGACCGGGTGGGCCGGATCGGTCAGATCCCAGACGGTGACCGCGGTGCCGCTGGTCACTCCGGTGCGCCCGTCCGGGCTGAACCTCAGGGGGTACGCCCCCGGCAGCGTGCCGAGCGTCGAGGGAGTCGCCGGGGCGAGGTCCCAGAGAACGGTGTTCTTGTCGCGGTTGCTCGTGGCGACGGTGTGCCCGTCCGGGCTGAACGTGACGGCCACGATTCCCGCGGCGTCGGTCAGGGCCGCCTTCCGTACCGGATGGGCGGGGTCGGTCACGTCCCACAGCACCGCCTGGGGGCTGCCGTCGCAGACGGCCAGGATCCGCCCGTCCGCGCTGCTCATCAGCGTCTTGTCCGCTGTCGCGCCGGCCGGCAGCGGGCCGATCCGGACCGGCTTGGCCGGGTCCGCCGTCTTCCACAGCGTCACCGTCCCGCCGGGCCCGGCGACGGCGACCACCTGGCCGGCGACCGACACGGCATCAACCGCGTCGGCCAGGGCGCCGGCGTAGTGCGTCGACATGGCGAGGTGGCTGAGCTCCTCGAGGGTCTGGTCGTCGGTGTGCAGGCGCTGCGCGGCCACGCCGAGCATGAGGGCCTTCTTCGGGTCGTCCGTGATCATGGCACGGGCCCGGCCCATCAACCGCCGGTTGATCACCATGCGCTGCTGCAGGGCCATCTCCTCGCGCTGGCGGCGGGCGTCCTCGGCGGCGTCCCGGGCGATCTTCTCCTGCTTGATGCGCTCCTCGTTGGCCTTCCGGGCCAGCTCCTGGTAGTGCCGGGCCAGCTTCTCCTGCTTCTTCGCGCGGGCCGTCGACTGCTTCGCCAGCTCCTCCTGCCGCCGCGCGTTGGCCAGCTGGTGCTCGGCGTTCTCCCGCTGGCGCGCCGCGTCCTCGGAGGCGTCCTGCGCCGCCGCCCGCTGCCGTTCCGCGTTGGCCTTCTGCCGGTCGGCGTTGGCCCGGTACCGCTCGGCGTTGGCCTGCTCGCGCTTCGCTTCGGCGGCGGCGTCCTCGGCCAGCGCCTGCTGCTCCTCGGCGAGGTGCGCCTGCCGTTCGGTCTCGGCCACCGCGTCCTGCGCCTTCACCTCCTGCACCCGGGCGTTCTCCTGCTGGCGCAGCGACTCCTCCGTGGCCCGTTCGGCCGTGCCGCGCTGCTCGGTCGCCACCCGCTGCTGCCGGACGGCCTCCGCCGCGGCGGCGTTGGCCCGGCCGGCGTTGCGCGTGGCGACGACGCCGGCCAGCGACGCGAGCAGGGTGAGCAGCACCAGCGTCGCCACCGCGACGACCGACAACCGCCGGGCCCGCCGGTGGTACCGGACGTCCTCGCCCTCGAGCTCGTCCTTGCTCACCCCGTGCATCGGGGCGGCCAGCTGGGCGATCGCGTCGCGGAAGCGGATGTGCTGCAGGCTCAGGTGTACGTCGTCACGAGCCCAGCGCAGGTCCAGATACAGCGGTTCCTCGCTGAACACACCGCGCAGCGCAGCCGGCACCGCCGTGGAATCGGCGGCGAAGTCCCGGGCGTCGGCGTCCCAGCGCCACTCGCCGTCGGTGACCACCGGGAGGATGCGGTCCGGTGACTTCGTCGCCACCCAGTGCTCGATCTCCCGGTTCACCCACGGTGAGCAGGCCGCCTCGGGCGAGGCCAGCAGCACGAAGTACTTGGAGCCGTCCAGGGCCTGCTGGATGGAGCTCCACAGCGCGGGCGTCACGGCCAGCCCGGTCTGGTCCCGGAAGATCCACAGTGCGCGGCGCCGGTGCCACGGCTTGGCCAGCCGGTGCAGACCACGCTGGACCGCGGGGGCGAGACGCCCGTCGGCGGCATGGCTGTAGGAGATGAACCCGTCGAACGGCATGACTGTCCCCGTGATCTGTTCGATTGACGGAGACCGATTCTGCACGTCACCGGCGTACCGGTAAAGCGGACGGGCCGGGCGTCCTCGGACGCCCGGCCGTCACCGGGGTCGTGGTCCGGTCAGATCTTGCCCCAGATCTGGTTGGCCGTGGCGGCGCAGTCCCAGAGCTGCAGGGCGGCGCCGTTGCTGCCGACCCAGTCCTTGATGTCCACGCACCGGCCCGACGAGACGTTCACCAGGGTCCGGGCGGAGGTGAGGGTGAACCGCTGCACCGGGTTGGCGTTGCAGTCGGCCAGCTGGATGCGGGTGCCGTTGGCCAGGGCGCCACCGGCCGGGTCCATGCACTTGCCCATCGCCCGCAAGGTGCCGTCGGACTGGAACGCCCACTTCTGCGCGTCGCTGCCGTTGCACTCCCACGTCTGCAGGAGCGCGCCGGCGTTTGCCACCCCACCCGGGATGTCGATGCAGCGGCCGCTGAAGTTCGACTGCAGCATCGTGGCGCCGGTGGCCGGTGGCGTGGTGGTCGGCGGGTTGGTCGTCGGCGGTACACCGGGGTCACAGTCGTTGGTGGTCACGACGTTGTCGGCGTGCGCGGTGCCCGCCGACCGGTAGCTGTTGATCGCCGCGGTGGCCTGCGCCGGGCTCAGCACCTGCTTCTTGGCGTGGTAGACGTAGTCGACGGACTGCAGCCAGGTGCTGGTGCCACCGGCGTGCCCGGCCAGGTCGATGAACCACTGGTTGAAGTCGATCGACATGTTCTGCCGCGGGTAGACCTTGCCCGAGTGGTCGCCGACCAGCGCGCCGTCGATGTAGTACTTCACGTGTCCACCGGAGACGGTCGCCATCACGTCGTGCCAGCCGTTGATGCTGCGGGCCTGCTGGCTGTGCTGGTTGTCGGCGTACCAGGGGTCGGCGACGTAGGTGTACCAGGTGGTCTGGTAGTTGATCGGGCCCGCCTCGCCCCAGCCGCCGTTCGGCAGGTACTCGGAGAAGTCCAGCTCGGAGTAGGTCGGATCCATCGGCGCGGCCAGCGGGGAGATCGTGTAGAAGGTCTGGTTCACGTGGTCGCCGTCGGAGCCGCTCGCCGGGGCGTCGGAGAACTTGATCCGGGCGAGGTAGGTGCCTTCGAAGAACCGCCGGTTGCTCTGCGAGAACTCGGCGTGCGACGTACCGCCGGCGGTGCCGTCGGTGACCGCCTTGAGCTGGGCGACCTTCTGGCCGTCGACGGTGGGGAAGGACACGTTGTCGGCGAGCCAGCGGGCACCGGCCACGCCGGGGCCGCCGGTGTTGCTCCGGATGCTCCAGCCGCGCTGGCCCAGCGCCGCGTCGGTCCGCGAGGAGTAGTTGAAGTCGTCGAAGAGCACGCCACAGCCGGCGGCGGCACTGCTGCTCGGCGCGGCGGCGATGCCGATGCCGGTGAGGGCCGCGGCGGTCGCGGCGACGGTCGCACCGATGGCGACCTTGCGGGTTGACGTCAGACCCATGGGGGGTGGGCTCCTTCGGGTGAGAGGCGCCGGCGGGCCTGATGGGGGTGCCCGCCGGGATACTGCGCGGCCGAACTGACCAGTGGTCAAAAAATTGACCGCCCGAGTACCGTGGTCCATGCCAGTGGTCCACGTCAATACCTGCTCGTGCCGGTTTCCTCTTTGCACGCCATCAGGTACTCGACAGGACATGCCCGCAACCGCGACACTGTCCGAGGCAGACCACTGGACAACTTCTGCGGGGGACGCGGTGCGGCGTGCTGAGGTACGGGACAGACTGCGCGAGCTGATCGACACCCGGGCCCCCGGCGACCCGATGCCGTCGGAGCGCTCCCTCTGCGAGCACCTCGGCGTCTCGCGGCCGACCGTCCGGGCCGCCATCGACGACCTGGCCCGCGACGGCCTGCTGGTCCGCCAGCACGGGAGGGGCACGTTCACCAGTCCCCAGAAGATCTCCCAGGAGATCCCGGCGGCGTCGGGCCTGCCGGTCCCCCCGGCCGACGGGGACTGGCTCAGCGAGGTCCTCGAGTTCCGCACCGAGTCGGCGGGCGCCCGGCTCGGCCAGCGGCTGCACGTCTCCCCCGGCGACGACCTGCTGTACGTGAAGCGCCGGCGGATCGTCGACGGCGAGCCGATGGCCCTGGAGGAGATCAGGCTGCCCGCGACGCTGGTCCCCGGCATGGCCGCCGGCGACTTCGTCTCCGGATCGCTGTACAGGCTGCTCCGTGAGCGCTACCAGGTGGATCCGACGGACGCGGTGCAGACGATCGCGCCGACGGTCACCGACGCGGGCGAGGCCCGGGTGCTGGGGGTGCCGCTGTACTCACCGGCTCTGCTGTTCGAACGCACCACCCGCGACGGGGCGGGCCGGGTCACCGAGTTCACGCGCTCGATCTATCGCGGGGACCGCTACCAGATCACCAGCCACCTGAAGCTCGGACCGAACTCGGGCTGACCCGGCCTCAGGGGGTGTAGACGACAGCCATCCGGGTGAGTTCGCCGTTCTCGGTGGCCACGGCGACCATGGCCTCCTTGTTGAGCTTGAACCACCCGGCGAACTCGCGCTGCGACATCGGGCACGTCCCGCCCTTCTCGGGCGCGTCGATGCACACGTCCCCGTTGGAGTCCTCCCACGTGTAGTACTTCACCGTCGCCGCGATCGGGACGGTGACCTTGGTGTGGCTCTCCTCGGTCACGTACTCCGCGTGCACGCACCGGCCGTCCGTACGCTTGATCTTGAAGGCGCGGCAGTACGCGTCGCCGGTCATGAAGATGATCGGCTCCACGACGGCGGACGCGTTCGCCGGGTCGTACCCGTGCAGCTTCACCACCGATGTGGTGCTGCCCTGGGTGAGGTCGGCGAACCGGGGCTGCGGCGCGGCCTTGCTCGCCGACGGTGCCGACGAGGCGGGCACCGGCCGGGGCGAGGCAGAGACCTCCGGCGGGTTGGTGCCGCACCCGCCGGCCACGAGCACCAGCAGCACGGCGAGCAGTTTCCGCTTCACAGTTTCACGACCTCCGCGTGGGTGAACGCGGCCCGGGCGTCGCCGCTGATGACATCGTCGATGACGCCGAACGTGACCCGGCCGGACGCGAGCGCCGCCTGGTCGAGCCGGGCGGTGAGCAGCGCCGCACCCGCGACTGAGACGGTGGCCTGCTCGCCCCGTACGAGAATCTCGACCGGGCGGGCACCGCCCAGCGCCGTACCGGTGAGCCCGGCCCGCACCTCGCCGGTGACGCCGTCCGGAGTGTCCACGCCCAGCCGGACGTCGTTCTCGCAGACCGACACCAGGTAGGCCTTCGCGCCGGCGACGCGGAACCAGATCACGGCGCAGGCGCCGGGGGTGAGGATCGCCGCGTCGACGGTGATCGCCTGGTCCCCGGCGAACTTCTCCGCCGGCCCTTCGCAGCGGTAGACCGGCGACATCCCGGTTCGGGCCTCGAGCCGGCCCTGGTCGAAGATGCAGCGCCCGTCGGGGTCGGAGCGGGTGTCCCGCCACTGGCCGGGCCGGTCGAGGCGGTCGACGATGGCCAGGCCACCGGCGGGCCGCTCCCAGGTCGGCGCGGGGAGCGGACCGTCACCGGGCGGGGAGCCGGCCTGCAGGTTCGCCGCCAGGCCCAGGCGGGGCAGCATCTGGGCGGTGACCAGGCCCGCCACGGCCAGGGCCAGCACGGCCGCGGCGGCCAGGACCATCCGCCGGGTCCGGCCCGCTCGTGCGCCACCCCGGGAGATCCGGTGGGTGTGCTGCGCGGCCGTGGCCACCTCCAGCAGCTCCGGGCGGATCATCTCGGACTTCTCGTCGGCGTCCAGGTCCAGCAGCAGGTCGAGCAGCTCGTGGGCGGTGGGCCGTTCCACCGGGTCCTTGGCCAGCGTGCGGGCCACCACCCGGCGCAGCGGCTCCGGCAGCCCGGCCAGCTCCGGCGGCTGGGTCAGGATCCGGGCCGCGGTCGCCGCGGGCGAATCCGCCCGGAAAGGGGTCCGACCGGTGCCCGCGTACGCGACCACGGCGCCCCAGGCGAACACGTCGGCGGCCGGGCCGACCACACCCCGATGGTCGGTGTCGAAGCGTTCCGGCGCCATGTAGGCGACCGTGCCGACCATCTGATCGGTCCGCGTGTGCTGGCTCGTCGCCTCGAAGGCCCGCGCGATACCGAAGTCGATCACCTTGGGCGTGCCCAGCGCGAACAGCACGTTGGCCGGCTTGAGATCGCGGTGGATCACCCCGGCACCGTGGATCGCGGCCAGGGCCGTGGCCACCCCGACCGCGACGCTGTGCAGGCTGCCGCCACCGAGCGGGCCGTGCTCGGCGATCACCTCGGACAGGCTCGGCCCGTCCACGTACTCGACCACCAGGTACGGCGTCGGATGGTCGGGGTCGGCGTCGAGCACCTCGGCCGTGCAGAACGGCGGGACCTGCCGGGCCCGGTTGACCTCACTGCGGAACCGGCCGCGGAACTCTGTGTCGCCGGCGTACTCGGGCCGGATCATCTTGACGGCGACCAGCCGGCCGCCGGCGTCCCGCCCGAGGTAGACGGCACCCATGCCGCCCTGGCCGAGCCGCCCGAGCAGCCGGTAGCCGCCCAGCTCGACCGGGTCGCCCGGCAGGAGTGGATCAGTCACGGGCAGGACGATACATCGAGAGCCTTCAGCTGCCCCCCGCGCCGGGGCCCCCGGCGGGCGCCAACGTCGCTGAGGCGAGCAGCGCCAGCTTGTCGGCCGCGTCGGTGCCCGCGTCCGGGTGGTAGATGACCAGCATCTGGCCGGCGGTGCCGCTGATGCCGAGCTTCTCCCGGTTCAGGCGCAGCTCACCCACCTGCGGGTGGTCGAGGTGCATCGGGGCACCTTCGCGCACCCGTACGTCGTGACGCCCCCACAGCTGCCGGAAGCGCGGGCTGGCCAGCGACACCTCACCGGCGAGCTCGATGAAGCGGGGGTCGTCGGTGTCGGTACCGACGGATTCACGGAAGCCCGCGACCAGGCGCTCGGTGTCGGCGTCCCAGTCCGGGTAGAGCTCACGTTCGGCGGGCTCGAGGAAGACGTCGCGCAGCCGGTTGCCGCCCACCACCAGCCGCGGGGACAACGCGGTGGCCAGCGCGTTCGCGGCCAGGACGTCGAAGTAGCGGCCCTCCACGAACGCGGGCAGCGGCAGCGTGGCGACGAGCTTCGCGATGCCGGCCGGGACACTCTCGCGCCGCGGGCGGCGCCGCGAGCGGCGCGGCTTCTCCGCCCCCAGGCCGAGCAGGTACGCCGTACCGTCGTCGTCCAGGTGCAGCACCCGGGCCAGCGCTTCCAGCACCTGCACGGACGGGTTCCGGTCGCGGCCCTGTTCCAGCCGCAGGTAGTAGTCGGCGCTGATCCCGGCCAGCATCGCGACCTCCTCGCGGCGCAGCCCCGGCACCCGGCGCAGGCCCAGCATGGGAAGGCCGGCCTGCTCAGGGGTCACGAGCTCGCGGCGGGCGCGCAGGTAGTCGCCCAGCGGGTTCGACTCGACGCTCATGGGTTCACGGTAGGCCGCGGCCGGAACCGGTGCCTGGTCCTGCGACCCCCACTCATCCGGCGACGGCGTCGAGCTCGGCGATGGTCGCGGCGTCCAGGTGGAGGGTGGCGGCGGCGAGGTTCTCCCGCAGGTGGGCCACTGACGACGTACCCGGGATCAGCAGGATGTTGGGCGAGCGGTGCAGCAACCAGGCCAGCGCGACCGCCTTCGCCGGCCGGCCCAGCCGGGCCGCGACCGTGTCCAGCACGCCCGACTGCAGCGGGTCGAAGCCGCCCAGCGGCCAGAACGGCACGTAGGAGATGCCCTGGCTGTGCAGGCCGGCGATGATCGCCTCGTCCCCGCGGTGGGCGATGTTGTACCAGTTCTGCACGGTCACGATCGGCGCGATCGACTGCGCCTCGCGGATCTGCCCGGCGTCGACGACCGACACTCCCAGGTGCCGGACCTTGCCCTGGTCGCGGAGCTCGGCCAGCGCACCGAACGGCTCCGCCAGCGAACCGGGCACCGGCGAGTGCCCGTCCGCGCCGCCACCGACGCGCAGGTTCACCACGTCCAGCGCCCCGACCCCGAGGGTGCGCAGGTTCGACTCGACCTGCTCGCGCAGCTGCCGCGGCGAGCGGGCGTGCGGCCAGCCGCCGTCCTCGTCGCGCACCGAGCCGACCTTGGTGACGATGTGCAGGTCGTCGCCGTACGGCGCCAGCGCCTCGCGGATGATCTCGTTGGTCACGTGCGGGCCGTAGAAGTCCGCGGTGTCGATGTGGTTGACGCCCGCCTCGACCGCCGACCGCAGCACCGCCACTGCCTCCGCGCGGTCCCGGGGCGGGCCCCAGACGCGCGGCCCGGCGAGCTGCATGGCGCCGTAGCCCATCCGTACCAGGGACGGGCCGTTCTTGATCTCGAATAATCCACCGAGGTTCTCTGTCATGGGGTCAAGGGTGCGACCCGGTCCGCGCCGCAGGCAGAGCTCCGGTGATCCTGGGAGTCACAGGGACAGTCACGCCGGCGTCCGTGGTGCGGCGAACCGCCGGCGGCAGCCCGGCTGGAGCTTGCCGCCGGCGGCCGATCGGACCGGCTAGCCTTCGGCCTCGTCGAGGTGCTCACGCAGCAGTGCGGCCGTGGCCGGGGACGCGACGGTCAGCACCTGGCGGAAGATCGTCTGCAGCTGGCCGACCTGGCGCGGGGTCATCGTGTCGATGAAGATCCGGCGCACCTCGCGGACGTGCCCGGGTGCCGCCGCCGTCAGGTGGTCGAGGCCGGCGTCTGTGAGAGTCGCCTCGATGCAGCGCGTCTTGCCTGTGCGCTGGACCCAGCCCTGCTTCTCCAGCCGCCCCACGGCGTGCGACAGCCGGGACAACGATCCCCCGGTGAGCGTGGCCAGCGTGGTCATCTGCGCCGTCCGGTCCCGCTCCCGCGCCAGGGTCACCAGGATCGAGTACTCGAAGAAGTTGACCCCGGCGTCCCGCTTGAGCTGCGCGTCGATCGCGGCCGGGAGCGCCATCAGCACGCCGGCGGTGTAGAGCCAGGTGGCGGTCTCCTCGGCGGTCAGCCACGGTACTCGGTCGTCTGGCACGTCCTGGACCTCTTCGGCACGTCGGCGGGAACGAACCGCACCAGTATGGCTCCCGCCGATCAGGCCGGTCAGACGGCGAGCTTGCGCCCGGCCTGGGCGGCCGCCTCGTGCGCGTCCCGGCGCAACGTGTCGGCGGTCTCCAGCAGGGACGCCATCGCCGGGGTGACCGCGGCGAGCGTCAGCTCCTGCTCGATCACGGTCAGCTCCGCTCCCCACACGTCGGCGACGATGCGCCGCAGATAACCGGTGTTGTGGTCCCAGCCCTCGCGCGGGGTGCCGGGCCCGTAACCGCCACCGCGCGAGGTCACCAGGATGGTGGGCTTGCCGTCGAGCAGGCGTTCGCCGTGGTGACCGCCGGCCATCGCGAGGTCGATCCAGATCTTGACGTGCTGCGAGACGCCCCAGTTGTACAGCGGCAGGGCGAGGATGGTGCCGTCCGCGTCCCGCAGCTCGGCGGCCAGCGTCCGGGCCAGTGCGATGGCCTCGCGCTGGGCGGTGGTCCACTCCTCGGCCGGCGCGAAGGTGCCGAACGCGGCCTGCGCCCAGGCGTCCGACGGGAGCGGCTCGGCACCGAGGTGCCGGCGCACGAACGTGGTCTGCGGGCGGGCCGCCAGCCACTCGGCCTCGGCGGTGTCGGCGAGCGCACTGCTGGCCGAGCGGTCGCCCTGGATGCTGCCGTCGATCCGGAGCACAGACATGGTCTCTCCTCAATCCTGCTTGAACATTCAAGGTAACTATGACACTCCGAGCTTGAATGTTCAAGATGAGTACGATCGCACGACCGGGCACTGCGGACCTGAGGAGCTTCTGTGACGCACTCGGCGACGTTCCTCCTCGACCGCCTGCAGCGGGCCGGGATCAGCGATGTCGTCACGGTCGAGCCGGTGACCGGCGGGCTGGCGGCACGCGCGGGCATAGCGACCCGCCGGGACGCGCCGCCGGTGTTCGTCAAGGCCTTCGACGACCCGCCGGATGACGACGTCTTCGCCGCGGAGGCCGAGGGGCTGACAGCTCTGCGCGAGCTCGGCGGCGTGGCGACCCCCGACGTGATCCGGGCCGATCGGGAAGTGCTCGTGTTGTCGGTGCTGCGGCCGCGGCCGCGGGATGAGCACTTCTGGGACCAGTTCGCGCAGGCGCTGGCCCACCTGCACCGGAGCACCGTCCACGGGCGCTTCGGGTGGCACCGCGACAACTGGCTGGGCCGCCGCCGGCAGATCAACACCTGGAGCCAGGACGGCTTCGCCTTCTTCGCCGAGCACCGCCTGCTGCGGTGGCTCGGACAGCCCCGCGTCGACGCGGCGCTCGACGCGGGCGACCGGGCGGCACTGGAGCGGCTGTGCCGGCGCCTGCCCGACCTGCTGCCGGACCGGCCGCCCTGCCTCACCCACGGCGACCTGTGGACCCAGAACGTGCTGGCCACGGCGGACGGCCGGCCCGCGCTGATCGACCCGGCGGTGTCCTACACGTGGGCCGAGGTCGACCTCGCCCACGTGTGGTCCACCGCGCCGCCGCCCGAGGCGGAGCGGTTCTTCGCCCGCTACGCCGAGCTGACCGCACTCGACAGCGGCTGGCCGGCCCGGATGCCGATCATCCAGCTGCGGCAGCACCTGGCCGTGCTGGCCCAGTTCGACGACGACTGGGGCGCGGCCGACCGGATCCGGGCGACGCTCGCCCCGTTCCGGACGCTGAGCTGACCGGACGCGAAACGCGGCCCGGTCCGCCGGTCGGCGTCAGCCGCCGGCCTCGGCCACCAGAGCGTCCAGCACACCGCGGAGCCGGGCCAGCGTCTCGGCCTGTCCCGCCAGCTCGAAGTCCTCGGCCATGGCCTGCGGGTCCCGGAACGCGACCCGCGTCCCGTCGGCGCCGGACCACACCAGGATGCGCAGCGGCAGGTCGATGCCGGCGCGCGGATCGGCCTGCATCAGCGGCGTGCCGGCGGCGGGGTTGCCGAACACCAGCACGACCTCGTCGGCCAGCTCCAGGCCCACGCCCCGAGCTCCGGCCCCGTGATCGATGGTCGCGAACAGCGTGATGCCGCGTCGCTGAAGGGCGGCGGTCAGGTGCCGCACCGTCGTCGCGACGTCGGACCGGGAGCGTGTGGTGATCAGCCCAGCCGACATGGCGCCTCCTCCGTATCAGGAACAAATCGTAGGCGTGTGGCCGAGGTGAGCCCGGCCGCTCCCAGGGAGACAGCGCCGCGGGCGTGGCGGCGCAGGACGACTGTCTCACCAGGACGGCGAGAGCGGTGCGACGGCCGATGCCGGAGCGACCGGCTCCGAGACGCTCTGAGCGTCACGCCGGCAGGCCGGCGGCCAGCTCGGCGACGGTGTGGGCACCGATGCCGCTGGGCGGTTCACCGGCCCCGGCCGCGGCGACGGCGCGTACGTGATCCTGGGCGCTGGGCGCGAGCCCGTCGTAGATGGCGACGAACAGGTCGCGGGCGGGCTCGCGCAGCCACCCCGGCGGGAGCAGCCGGCTGGGCAGCCCGGGGTCGAGGATCGGCAGCCGCCGGTAGGTGTCCATGATCTCGGTGCGGGCCCGGACCGCCTCGGGGCCGCCGATCCACCCGGCGTGCAGGCGGGGCAGCACCGGGCGCCACGTCGCGATGAAGGATTCGTACCGGGCGTCGATGGCCGCGGTGTCCCAGGCGTCGAGGGGTGAGCGGCCGGTCCCCGCTTCCAGGTCCAGATGCCGGCCCCGGAAGACGGTCATGGTGGCACCGAACGCGGCGAGCTGCTCCCGGGCCTTCCCGGTGAACCGGCGCGGGGAGATCCAGAGACCGTCGTACAGCGGGGCGAATCCCATCCAGCGTAGTTGCGCTCGGAGCCCGCGCCGTTGCGCAGCCTGGTCGCGTGGCAGCGAGAAGGCGAGCACCGTCCAGAGCTCGTCCCACGGTTCGGCCACGACGGGCGAGACGATCGCGCTGCCCCCGACGGACAGGAAACCGGCCGCGGCCGGGGTGAGCCGGTAGGAGCTGCGCCGCCCCTGCCGGCTGCCTTCCAGCACGCCGCGCCGGGCGAGCCGGCTGATCGCGGTCCGGGCGCCGGCCGGGCTGACGCCGGCCTCGCCGAGCAGGGCGACGATGGCCGCCGACGGCAGCCAGGCCCGGTCGCGCAGGGTGTAGTCGGCCAGCAGGGTCACCGTCAGGCCCTGCGGGGAGCTGCCCGCCTGCCGGCGGGGCAGCCGCACCGTCTCCGCGGCGTCATCCGGGAAGATCTCCTCGATGTCGTACGGACTTGTCACGCGCCGACTGTAACGGCCTCCGACGGTCCCGTTCGATTGACCTGCGTCGATTGACAGTTTGCGGTCCTGGGTGCACGCTAACTGCCATATGTCGAGGGTTGCGCCGGGCCGCGCGATCGATGCCGTGACACAGGGCAGTCACGCGTACGTCTCCGACGATGCTGCGCGCCGTGATGATCCGGCGCGCACCGGTTCTGCCTTCCCCAGGAGTGACAAGGCATGAAGATCAGACGTCATCTGTTGCTGGCCGTCGCCGTCTCGCTGAGCCTCATCGGGCTCGCCGTCCCGGCGGCCCGGCCCGCCTACGCGGCCTCGTTGACCGAGGTGACCAGCTTCGGCAGCAACCCGGGCGGGATGCGCATGCACATCTACGTCCCGGACACGCGCCCGGCCAATCCGGCGATCGTGGTGGCCATGCACGGCTGCGGCGGCTCCGGTCCGGGCTTCTACTCCGGCAGCGAGTTCGCCTCGCTGGCCGACCGGTACGGGTTCATCGTGATCTACCCCTCCGCGATGCAGGAGGCCGGCTTCGGCAAGTGCTTCGACACCTGGTCGGCCGCGGCCAAGCAGCGCAACGGCGGCAGCGACCCGGTCTCGATCGCGTCCATGGTGGCCTACGCCGGGCAGCGGTACGGCGGCGACCAGAACCGGGTGTACGCCACCGGCAGCTCGTCCGGCGGCATGATGACCCAGCACATGCTCGCCCTCTACCCCGACCTGTTCAAGGCCGGCGCGGCGTTCATGGGCGTGCCGTTCACCTGCTTCGCCAACGCGGCCGACTATCCGCCCGGCGGGCAGTGCACGGGCGGCAGCATGAATCGCACGCCGCAGCAGTGGGGTGACGCTGTCCGCCAGGCCTCACCCGGCTACACCGGCGCTCGGCCGAGGGTGCAGCTCTGGCACGGCACGAACGACACGCTGGTGCCGTACTCCCTGCTCCAGGAGTCGATCGAGCAGTGGACCAACGTGTTCGGGCTCAGCCAGACACCGTCGTCCACCGACACCCCGCAGGCGAACTGGAACCGCCGCCGCTACGCCGACGCCTCGGGCACGGTGCAGGTCGAGGCGTACAGCATCCAGGGTGCCGGGCACAGCCTGCCCAGCACCGGAATGGCCGCCGCCGCCATCGCCTTCTTCGGCCTCACCACGCCACCGTCGACCCCGCCCGCCACCCCGCCCGCCACGCCACCGTCGACCCCGCCGTCGCCGCCGTCGACGCCGCCCGCGACCGGGGCGTGCCGGGTCACCGACACGATCAGCGCCTGGAACACCGGCCTGACCGCGAACCTCACCGTCACCAACACCGGCACCACCGCCGTCAACGGCTGGTCGCTGGTCTTCACCCTGCCCGGCGGCCAGAGCATCACCTCCGGGTGGAACGCCACCTACTCCCCCGCCACCGGCCAGGTGACCGCCCGCAACGTCGGCCACAACGCGGCCATCGCCCCCGGCGGCTCGGTCACCGTCGGGTTCCAGGCCACCCACACCGGCGACACCGGGCGGCCGCCCTCGTTCAGCCTCAACGGCGCGCCCTGCACCGTCGCGTGAGCCGTCCGAACGCACCAGTCAGGAGGAAACCAATGACAGTGAGACCATGGCGCCGGCTCCTCGCCGCGGCCGCCACCGCCGGGACGATCCTTCTCGCCGCGGGAGTGGTGGGGCTGACCGGGGGAACCGCCTCGGCGGCCACCGCGGGCTGCGGCAAGACCCCGACCCTGCGCGACGGGACCTACACGATCCAGAGCGGCGGCCAGAACCGCTCGTACATCCTGCGGCTGCCGGGCAACTACAGCAGCAGCCGGGCGTACCGGCTCGTCGTCGGGCTGCACTGGCTCAACGGCAGCGCCAACGACGTGGTCGGCAACGGCTTCTACGGCCTGCAGCAGCGCGCCGAGAACAGCGCCATCTTCGTGGCCCCGCAGGGCCTCGACGCGGGCTGGGCCAACACCGGCGGGCGGGACGTCACCCTGGTCGACGACATCCTGCGGGTGGTCGAGAACGACCTCTGCGTCGACCCGGCGCAGCGGTTCGCGCTCGGCTTCAGCTACGGCGGCGCGATGAGCTACGCCCTGGCCTGCGCCCGGCCCACCGTGTTCCGGGCGGTCGCCCCGATCGCCGGCGCTCAGCTCAGCGGCTGCGCCGGGGGCACCCAGCCGGTCGCCTACTTCGGGATCCACGGCGTCCGCGACAGCGTCCTGAACATCTCCCAGGGCCGGGCGATCCGGGACACCTTCGTGCGGACCAACGGCTGCACGGCCCAGAACCCGCCCGAGCCGGCGCAGGGCAGCGGGACGCACATCACCACCGCGTACGCGGGCTGCCGGGCCGGCTATCCGGTCCAGTGGGCGGCGCACGACGGTGACCACGTGCCCCTGCCGACGGACCGCAACGCCTCGACGTCCTGGGTCTCGGCCGAGGTGTGGCGATTCTTCACCCAGTTCGGCAGCACCACCCCGCCGTCGAGCCCGGCGCCGGACCCCACCACTCCCGGGCCGACCACACCGGCACCGAGCACCCCGCCGCCGAGCACTCCGCCACCGGGCGGTCCCGCGGCGTGCCGCACCACCGCCACCGTCAACGCCTGGAACAGCGGGCTGACCACCAGCATCACCGTCACGAACACGGGCAGCGCCGCGATCAACGGCTGGGCCCTGGCCTTCGGCCTGCCCGCGGGTCAGACCATCACCGGCGGCTGGAACGCCACCTACGCCCCGGCCTCCGGGTCGGTCACGGCGACCAACGTCAGCTACAACGCCAGCCTGGCCCCCGGCGCTTCGGTCAGCCTCGGGTTCCAGGCCACCCACACCGGCAACAGCGGAGCCCCGAGCGCGTTCACGCTCAACGGCTCCGCCTGCACCCCCGGCTGAGCGGGCACTGAGGTCCAGGGCGACCTGGACCTCAGTCCTTGCCGATCCCGCTGGTGAGACCGCTGATGAGCTGGCGTTCGGCGAACGCGTAGCACACCAGCGACGGCAGCATCGCCAGCGTGACGTAGGCCAGGATCCGCGCGGTGTCCGCCGAGTACTGCGACTGGAACTGCTGGACGCCCAGCGGCAGCGTCCACCAGCGCGAGTCGTTGAAGACGATCAGCGGCAGCAGGAAGTTGTTCCAGCTGCCGACCACGGCGAGCACCGCGACGGTGCCCAGGGCGGGCCGGGACATCGGCAGCAGGATGCGCCAGAAGAACCGGAACGGGCCGCAGCCGTCGAGCACCGCGGACTCCTCGACCTCCGCCGGGATCGTCCGGAAGAAGCTGCGCAGGATGACGATCGTGATCGGCAGGCCGAAGGCCGCCTGCGGCAGGATGACCCCGAGCGGGTTGTTCAGCAGGTTCATCTCGCGCAGCAGGACGAACAACGGCAGGATCGCCACGGCGAAGGGGAACATCAGCCCGATCGCGAAGAGCATGAACAGCAGCTCCCGGCCCGGGAAGGCATAGCGGGCGAAGATGTACGCGGCCATCGCGCCGACCAGCACCACCAGCACCGTGCTGGCGATGGCCACGGTCAGGCTGTTGCCCGCCTGCAACCAGAACGCGCCCGAGCCGAGGGTGTCCAGATAGTTGCCGGGCACCCACGGTTCCGGCAGCCCGAACGGGTTGGCGAACAGCTGGCCGTTGTCCTTGAAGCCACCGAGGACACCGAAGATGATCGGCACCACCACGACGGCGCCCACGAGGATGCTGACGATGTGCAGCGCGCCCGCCCGCGCGACGTGGCGGGGATTGCGAGGCCTTCGCCCGGTGGCGGCGGTCGTGCTCATCGCTGGTCTCCGATCGTGGTGATCGCGCCCTCGAGGTCCCGGCGCAGGACGAAACGCTGGTACAGCAGGCCGAAGGTGAGGCTGATCAGGAAGATCGCCATGCTGATGGCGCTGGCGTAGCCCACGTGGTAGCGCTTGAAGCCCTCCTGGAACATCGACACGGCCAGGGTCTCCGAGGACCGGATCGGGCCGCCGCCGGTGAGCACCCAGACCATGTCGAAGAGCTGGATGGTGCCCAGGATCGACAGGAACACGCTGATCCGGATGGTCGGTCCCAGCAGTGGCAGGGTGATGCGCCGGAACGCCTGCCACGGCCCGGCCCCGTCGATGGCCGCGGCGTCGTGCAGCTCCGGCGGGATGCCCTGGCGGCCGGCCAGGTAGAGGATCGTGTGGAAGCCGAAGTACTTCCACGAGATCACCAGGAACAGCGAGTACATCACGGTGTCGGGGTCGGCCAGCCAGGTGGCGCCCAGGTCGCCCAGCCCGATGAGCCGGGTGACGTGGTTGGCCAGGCCCTGGTTGGGCGAGAAGATCATCGTGAACAGGACCGCGGTGACCACCTCGGACAACACGTACGGGGTGAAGAACAGCATCCGGTAGGCGCGCCGGCCCCGCAGCGGCTGGTTGAGCAGCATGGCCAGGGCCAGCGAGACCGGGAGCTGGATCGCCAGCGAGAGCACCACCAGCAGCAACGCCCGCCGCAGGTCGCCCGCGAAGATCTGGTCGGTCAGCAGCCGGTGGAAGTTCTCCAGGCCGACGAAGGCGGTGGGCGCGCCGAAGCCGTTCCAGTCGAAGAAGCTGCCGTACGCGGCGATCACGATCGGGGTGAGCACGAGCACGGCGAACAGCACCAGGGCGGGGCTCAGGAACGCCACCACGGTGGGCCAGGGTCGCCGCCGGCGCGGGGTGGGCCCGGCCGGCGGCTGCGGCGGAGCCGGCGCGGGCCGGCGTTCGTCGGTGAGCACCGCCGCTCAGCCCTGTTTCGCCGCAGTGGTGACGGCCTTGACCACCTGTTCCGGCGATGACTTGCCGGCCAGCAGCTCGGCCACGCTGTCGTTGACCTGCTGGCCGACAGCCGGGGCGTAGGCCTGGTCGAGATACAGCTGGAAGCCGGTCGCCCGGTTCATCGTGTCGGCCACGAGCTTGAGGTTGGGATCGGTGACGGCGTCCGAGGCCGCCTTGACGACCGGCAGCACGCCGGCTGTCTTGGCCTCGATGCGCGCGTTCTCGGGCTGGGCGATGAACTTGAGGAACTCGACGGCTTCCGGCGGCGCGTCCTTGCCGACGGCGAAGCCGCCACCGCCGCCGAACGCGTCGGTGATCCTGCCCTTGCCGCCGTCGACCGCCGGGAACGCGAAGAAGCCGAGCCGCTCGCCGAGGCCCTTCTTGCCGGCCGAGTTGTCGCGCTCGACGACCGGCGCCCATTGGCCCATGAGCTCCATGGCCGCCTTGCCGTTGCCCATCGTCGCGGCCTGACCGTCCGCCGTGGAGTAGCCCGCGGCCAGGTAGCCCTTCTGGAACGGCTGCAGCGCCACGAGTTCGGTCAGGCGGGCGCCCGCCGCGACGAAGTCGGGCGTGTCGAAGTTCTTGTCCCCGGCTGCCTGCCGCAGCGCGTCCAGGCCGCCGATCCGCAGGGCCAGGTAGGCCCAGTAGTAGTGGCCGGGCCACTTCTCCTTGCCGGCCAGCGCGATCGGCGTGATGGACGCGGCCTTGAGCTTGCGGACCGCCTCGAGGTATTCCGCCCAGGTGACCGGCGGCTTGCTCACCCCGGCCCGCTCGAAGAGCTCCTTGTTGTACCAGAAGCCGACCATGCCGGTGTCGACCGCGGACGCGTACGTCTTGCCCTCGATCGTGTACGCGTCGAGCGCGGTCGGGATCAGCGTGTCCTTCCACTGGCCGACGTCCGCGGACAGGTCCTTGACCATGCCCGCGTCGGCCTGCTGGGCGAGAACGCCGCCGCCCCAGGTGTGGAAGATGTCCGGCGGGTCGCCGGCCTGGACGACGGTGGTGAGCTTGGTCTTGAAGGCCTCGTTCTCCAGCGGCGTGATCTCGAACTTCACGCCGGGGTGCGCGGCCTCGAACTGGCGGGCCATCTTGGCCCACTCCGACAGCATCGGATCGGCGTTGGCGATGTGCCACCACCGGATCTTCTTGCCCGAGCCCGACCCGCCCTCGTCGCCGCTGCACCCGGCCAGGACGGCGCCGGCCGAGGCCGCGGCGGCCAGTCCGAGTACCGATCTGCGGCTGAACCGCACTGAATCTCTCACGGTCAACTCCCCCTTCGGCGCGCCATTCCCGGCGCACGGTGGACCGGCGGCCGGGTAGCCCAGCCGCGAAACTTTCATAGATTGATCGATATAAATCGGAAACTAATTCGGCACGTTACGAGTTCGTATCCAGCCGGTCAAGACCAATCCCGGACCGGGTTCACCCGGCCCGGCCGACGCTTCTCGGAAACCTTCCGGCCGCAACGACCGGCTTGTTGTCGAAACTTCCAGAACTCGGTTGACCTGCTGTTCCGCTGTCGCGCGGGCTACCCGGAAACGCTCGGCGACCCCGTGCGAATAGTGCGATTCCCCGGTGCTGAATAACTGTTACGTCGGGCTACACGCCGAAGTCAGCACAAGAAGGCGGACCGGAAGCGGAAAGATCGAGATCAGCGAGCGGCGGGATCGGGCACCACGACGCAGCACGCTCCGGGGCGGGGAGCCAGGCGTGGCTCGGCGACCCGGCCCAGGCCGGCGAGCATCCCGGTGATGTACGCGACCTCGGCCGGACGCCGGTCGTCGCTCGCCGCCTCGGCCAGGATGTCGGCGATCAGTTCGCCGCCGTGCCGCTCCACGAGCTCGCCCGCTGACCACTCAGGCGGGCCGGAGCTACCAGGCGACGACGCCCTGGGTGCTCGGCTGGATGGTGCCGAGCTTCAGCGACTTCATGGTGATGAGGCTGCGGCTGGGATCGGGGAAGTTCTCCTGGGTCATCACCACGCCCCGCTTCGACGAGGTGAGACTGCCGCGCAGCGTGTTGCCGGTCGGGCAGTCCGAGTCGTCCCGGTCGCAGGCCTCCCACTTGATGCCCTGGAACGCCCCGGTGCCCGGCCGCAGCAGGATGTCGACGGACTCCCCCGGCTCGTCGACCGCGGCGGTCGGCAGCTGCACGCGTTCGTCGGCGGCGTTGTAGAGGCTGACGAACACGCGGCCGTCGACCCGGCAGGCGGCATCGGAGTTGTTGGCGATCGTGACGAGCCCGCGCTGGGGTCCGACCGCGGTCGGGTCGTCGCTCTGCGCGGTGACCGCGATCTCCAGGTCGCCGTCGGCGCACCGGCCGGTCTGCGGCGTCTTGCGCAGGGTCGGTGCCACCTGCGGTTCGTCGGCGGGGCCGCCCGCGCCGCCGTCAGCGCCGCGAGCGGTCGGACCGGTGGCGGGCGCCGGGCCCGCACTGGGAGCGGCATCGGTACGGGACGGCGTGCTCTCGCTCGGCGTGGGCGGAGCCGTCACGCCCGGGTCGAGGACCGACGAGGGGCCGGCCGCCGAGTCCTCCGCCGCCTGACCGGGCAGGAGCTGCCGGACCGGGCTGAAGGCCAGTGCGCCGAGCGCGACGACAGCCGCGGCCGCCAGGACGGGCGCGGTGCGCCGCCACCGCCGTACCGATGACCTGTTGTCAGGGCCCGCCTGCCGGGCCGCTTCGGCCGCCTGGGCCAACGCCGGCCGGCCGGCCAGGTTGACGGTCGTCGGTGCGCCCACCGCGACCAGTTCGTCGAGCAGCTCGAACGCCGTCGGCCGCAGCTCCGGCTCCTTCTCCAGGGTCCGCGCGACCAGGGCGCGCAGCGGTGCGGGCAGACCCTCCAGGTGCGGCGGCCGGGTCAGGATCGCGCCGGCCGTCGCGGCCGCGCTGTCGCCGCCGAAGGGCGTACGACCGGTGCCCGCGAACGTGACGACCACGCCCCACGCGAAGACGTCCGCGGCCGGCCCGATCCGCCGCGAGTCGCTGTCGAAGCGCTCCGGCGCCATGTACGCGACCGTGCCGACCATCTGATCGGTGCCCGTGTGCTGGCTGGTCGCCTCGAAGGCCCGGGCGATGCCGAAGTCGATGACCTTCGGGGTGCCCAGCGCGAAGAGCACATTGGCCGGTTTGAGGTCGCGGTGGATGACGCCGGCGCCGTGGATGGCGGCCAGCGCGGTGGCCACACCGACCGCCACGCTGTACAGGCTGCCGCCGGTCAGCGGGCCCTGCTCGGCGACCACCTCGGCCAGGCTGGGACCGTCCACGTACTCGACGACCAGGTACGGCGTCTCGTGGTCGGCGTCGGCGTCGAGCAGCTCGGCGGTGCAGAACGGCGGCACCTGGCGGGCCCGGTTGACCTCACTGCGGAAGCGGGCGCGGAACTCCTCCTCGTACGCCAGCTCGGGCTTGACGGTCTTGATCGCCACCAGCCGCTCGTGCCGGTCCTCGGCGAGATAGACGGTGCCCATGCCGCCCTGCCCGAGCCGGGCCAGCAGACGGTAGCCACCGAGAAACTGGGGGTCAGTGGATCGAAGCGGCGCCTTCATCGCGCTGGACGATACTCCGCGAACTGCGCCCCGCCGAGGTCACGCCCACGGTCCCGGCCCGGCGGTACCGGCACCCGGCGCGAAAAACATCGCCGGGCCGTGCGGTGCGCCGCGGCGCGGTCGCGGATGTGGTGGTGGACACGAAGTCGCTGGTATGCCCGTTATTCCGGGTTACGGCGACGTAACGTTGAGGGCTGCCCAGGGCGGGTCCGTATGCCGCACGCCTGGTTGACGCCGACCCTCGAGGTGAAGATGGTGCACGCCCGGTGACCGTGACGACTGAACCGCAACTGGTCACGCTCCCTCCGTTCGTCGCCGCACCCGTGCCCCCGGCGGTGTTCCGCTCCCCGTCGGCGCCGGCCACCTGCACCCTGGTCGACATCTTCGACGACACCGTACGCACCCACCCGGGCGCCCAGGCGCTCGACAACGGCACCACCGCGCTGACCTACCGCGAGCTCGCCGACGAGGTCGAGGCCATCCGGGCGACGCTGGCCGGGCACGGGATCGGCGCCGGCGACCGGGTCGGCGTCCGGATCTCGTCCGGCACGGCCGAGCTGTACCTGGCGATCCTCGGCGTGCTCGCGGCCGGTGCCGCCTACGTGCCGGTCGACGCCGACGATCCCGCTGAACGGGCCGAGCTCGTCTTCGGCGAGGCGGGGGTCGTCGCGGTGCTCGGTGACGGGCTGAGCGTCTCGCTGCGCCGTACCCCCGAGGGCCGGTCCGCCCGGCCCGGGCCGGACGACGACGCCTGGATCATCTTCACCTCGGGCTCGACCGGCACCCCGAAGGGGGTCGCGGTCAGCCACGGCGCCGCGGCGGCCTTCGTCGACGCGGAGGCCCGGTTGTTCCTCGCCGACGAGGCCAGTGAGGCGATCGGCCCGCGGGACCGGGTACTGGCCGGGCTGTCGGTGGCGTTCGACGCGTCCTGCGAGGAGATGTGGCTGGCCTGGCGCCACGGCGCCTGCCTGGTGCCGGCCGAGCGGTCGCTGGTGCGCAGCGGCGTCGACCTCGGCCCGTGGCTCGCCGAGCAGCGCATCACCGTGGTGTCGACGGTGCCGACGCTCGCCGCGCTGTGGCCGGTCGAGGCGCTGGAGGAGGTACGGCTGCTGATCTTCGGCGGGGAGGCCTGCCCGCCCGAGCTCGCGCAGCGCCTGGCCGTCGAGGGACGCGAGGTCTGGAACACGTACGGGCCGACCGAGGCCACCGTGGTGGCCTGCGCCGCGCGGATGACCGGCGACGGTCCCGTGCGCATCGGGCTGCCGCTGGCCGGCTGGGAGCTCGCGGTGGTCGACAGCGCCGGCGACCCGGTGGCGCTGGGTGAGACCGGCGAGCTGGTGATCGGCGGGGTGGGTCTGGCCCGCTACCTGGACGCCGCCAAGGACGCCGAGAAGTTCGCGCCCCTGCCGTCGCTGGGCTGGTCGCGGGCGTACCGCAGCGGGGACATCGTCCGGGCCGAGCCCGAGGGGCTGCTGTTCGTCGGCCGGGGTGACGAGCAGGTCAAGCTGGGCGGGCGCCGGATCGAGCTGGGCGAGGTCGACGCCGCCCTGCAGGCGTTGCCCGGGGTCGCCGGGGCGGCCGCCGCGGTGCAGCGGACCGCCGCGGGCAATCAACTGCTGGTCGGGTACGTGGTGCCCGCCGACGGTGTCACCTTCGATGCCGCCGCGGCGGCGTTGCGCATCCGTGAGCAGCTGCCGGCCGCGCTCGTGCCGCTGCTGGCCGTGGTGGACGCGCTGCCGACCCGTACGTCCGGCAAGGTGGACCGGGCCGCGCTGCCCTGGCCGCTGGCCGTCGCCGAGGACGCGGCTGGTGAGCTGACCGCGACCGAGGAGTGGCTCGCCGGCGGCTGGGCCGAGATCCTCGGTGTGCGCCCCACCGAGGCGGACGCCGACTTCTTCAACCACGGCGGCGGCAGCCTGAACGCGGCGCAGCTGGTGGCGTGGATCCGCCGGCGGCACCCGCGGGTCTCGGTGGCCGACATCTACCTGCACCCGAGGCTGTCGCGGCTGGCGGCGGTGCTGGACGCGCTCGACACCACGGCGGCGACCCGCCGGGAGGTCCGGCCGACGCCGCGGCGCGCCGGGCTCGTCCAGGCCGTGCTGATGGTCCCGATGCTGGCGCTGATCGGGCTGCGCTGGCTGACCGTGCTGGCCGCCCTCGGCAACGTCCTGGCGCTGCTGGCCCCGGCGTCCTGGACGCCGGTCGTGTCCTGGTGGTGGGTGGCGCTGGGCTGGGCGCTGCTGTTCAGCCCGCTCGGCCGGATCGCCGTGGCCGCCGCGGGAGCCCGGCTGCTGCTGCGCGGCGTACGCCCGGGCAGCTATCCGCGCGGTGGCCGCGTGCACCTGCGGCTGTGGGCCGCCGAACGGCTCGCGGAGCTGTCCGGCGCCACCAGCGTGGCCGGAGCCTCCTGGATGGTCACGTACGCCCGGGCGCTCGGCGCGCAGCTCGGTCCCGACGTCGACCTGCACTCCGCGCCGCCGGTCACCGGCCTGCTGAAGCTCGGGCGGGGCGCGGCGATCGAGCCGGAGGTCGACCTGTCGGGCCACTGGATCGACGGCGATGTCGTCCACATCGGCAAGGTGCGCGTGGGGGCGGGCGCCCGGGTCGGGTCCCGCAGCACGTTGATGCCCGGCGCCCGGATCGGCAAGGGTGCGCGGATCGCCGCGGGCTCGACCGTGGCCGGTGCCGTACCGGCGAACCAGCGCTGGGCCGGCTCGCCGGCGGCCCCCGCCGCCAAGGACGCGGCCGCCTGGCCGGCCCAGCGTCCGCCGCGCTCCCGGGTGGCGTCCCGGTTCTGGACCGCCGCGTACGGCATCACCGCGCAGTTGCTGGGCCTGGTGCCCGTCGCGGCCGCCCTGCCGGGGCTCGTCCTGCTCGGCTGGACGGCGACCGTCCGCCCGGCCGTCGGCACGATGCTGGCCGCCGTCGCGGTGGGCACGGTCGCCTACGTCGTGGGCTATGCGCTTGTGGTGCTCGTCGCCGTCCGGGCGCTCAGCATCGGCCTGCGCGCCGGATACCACCCCGTGCAGGGCCGGGTGGCGTGGCAGGTGTGGACGACCGAGCGGCTGATGGGGATGGCCCGGGTCGGGCTGTTCCCGCTCTACGCCAGCCTGTTCACGCCGGTGTGGCTGCGACTGCTGGGCGCGAAGGTGGGGCGCGGCGTGGAAGCCTCCACCGTGCTCGCGCTGCCGGCGATGACCACGGTGGCCGACGGGGCCTTCCTGGCCGACGACACCATGGTGGCCACGTACGAGCTGAGCCACGGGTGGCTGCGGGTCGCCCCGGCCCGGATCGGCAAGCAGGCGTTCCTGGGCAACTCCGGGATGGCCGCACCCGGCCGTTCGGTGCCCAAGCGGGGACTCGTCGGCGTGCTGTCGTCGGCCCCGCGCAAGGCGAAGAAGGGCACGTCGTGGCTCGGTGCGCCGCCGATGCCGTTGCGCCGTACCGTCGAGGCGGCCGACACCAGCCGCACCTTCGACCCGCCGCTCCGGCTCAAGCTGGCCCGGGCCGCGATCGAGCTGTGCCGCATCGTCCCGGTGATGTGCGCCGCCGCCCTGGCGGTGGGCGTGCTGGCCGCGCTCGCCTTCGTGTGGCAGAGCTGCGGCCTGGGGGTCGCCGCGCTCGCCGCCGGCCCGGTGCTGCTCGGTGCGGCGATCGTCGCCGCCGCGACCGCGACGGCCGCGAAGTGGCTGCTGGTCGGGCGGTTCCGGGTCGCCGAGCGCGCACTGTGGACCTCCTTCGTGTGGCGCAACGAGCTCGCCGACACGTTCGTCGAGGTCCTCGCCGCGCCCTGGCTGGTCCGCTTCGCGACCGGCACGCCGCTGCTCACCGCGTGGCTGCGCACCCTCGGGGCGAGGATCGGCCGCGGCGTCTGGCTGGAGACCTACTGGCTGCCCGAGTACGACCTGGTCACCCTGGGTGACGGCGCCACGGTGAACCGCGGCTGCGTCGTGCAGACCCACCTGTTCCATGATCGGGTGATGAGCATGGACGAGGTGACACTGGGCGCGGGAGCCGCCCTGGGCCCGCACGGCATCGTGCTGCCCGGCGCCAGCATCGGCGCCCGCACCACCATCGGCCCCGGTTCGCTGGTGACCCGCGGCGACGCCGTGCCGGACGACAGCCGGTGGCGGGGCAACCCGATCGCGACCTGGCCGGCCCCGGCCCCCCGCCGGCCGTGACCCCGGCGCCGGGATCCCGTGGTGCCACGCCCGGCGCCGACCGCTCCGGCGACTCGTACCTGCCCGGGCACGGCAACGGCGGCTACCGGGTCCTGCACTACGACCTCGACCTCGACTACCGGGTGGTGTCCAACCGGCTCGCCGGCCGGGCGGTCGTCACCGCGATCGCCGAGCAGCCGTTGTCGCGGTTCACCCTCGACCTCGGCCGCCTCCAGGTGCAGGACGTCCGGGTCGACGGCCGCCGGGTCAAGTACACCCACCGGCCGGACAAGCTGCAGGTCAGGCCGGAGCGCCCGATCGGCGCCTGGGACACCTTCCGGGTGGAGATCCGGTACGCGGGCAAGCCGGTGCCGATCTCCGGCCGCTGGGGTGACCTCGGCTGGGACGAGCTCACCGACGGGGTCCTCGTGGCGAGTCAGCCCAACGGCTCGCCGTCCTGGTTCCCGTGCGACGACCAGCCCGGCGCCAAGGCCACCTTCCGGGTGGCGGTCACGGCCCCTTCGCCGTACACGGTGCTGGTGACCGGCGATCCCGTGTCCCGGCGGCGCGGCGCGGGCAGCACCACCTGGGTGTACGAGCGGTCCGAGCCGACCTCGCCGTACCTGATGAGTGTCCAGATCGGCCGCTACGAGCTGCTCGAGCTGGCGGCCGGCGACGTGGTGCAGCGCGCCGCGATCCCGCCCACGCTGCGCGCGAACGCCGCCCACGATCTCGGCCGGCACGGCGAGATCATGGCGGCGATGCAGCGGCTGTTCGGGCCGTACCCGTTCCGCGAGTACGTCGTCGTGGTCGCCGACGACGACCTCGACGACCCGGTCGAGGCGCAGGGCATGGCGATCTTCGGCCGCAACCACCTCGACGGGCGGCGCACGCACGAGCGGCTCGTCGCGCACGAGCTGGCCCACCAGTGGTTCGGCAACAGCCTCACGGTGGCCGACTGGCGCCACATCTGGCTCAACGAGGGCTTCGCCACGTACGCGGAATGGCTCTGGTCCGGCGTCGCCGGCGACCTGCCGGCCGAAGCCCTGGCGGCGCAGTGGTACGAGCGCATCGCGGCCCGCCCGCGGGACGTCGTCGTGGCCGACCCGGGCATCGACCGGATGTTCGACCCGCTGGTCTACAAGCGCGGGGCCCTCACGGTGCACGCCCTCCGCAAGCGGATCGGCGAGGAGCCGTTCTTCACGATGCTGCGCGCGTGGGTCGCCGAGCACCGGCACGCGACTGTGACGACCGAGCAGTTCCGGGCGCACGCGCAGCGCTTCGCCCGCGAGCCGCTGGACGGCCTGTTCGCCGCCTGGCTCGACAGCCGGGCGCTGCCGCCGTTCCCCCGCTGAAAGGCACCTTCGCCGGCGTCGTGGTGATGACCGGTTCCGTTACCGTACGACTGTGGACATCGAGCTCACCTTGCTGACGAGGGTGAGTCATCGCGGCCAGGAGATCGCCGGTGCCCGGACGGGAGCTCTGCTCGCGCTGCTCGCCGAGGACCTTCGCGCCGGCTGCAGCACCGCGCGGATGGCGGACGCGCTGTGGCCGGACGGGCCGCCCGAGCACCCGGTCAAGGCCCTGCAGGTGCTGGTGACGCGGGCCCGCGCCCGGCTCGGCCCCGGCGTCATCGCCAGTACGCCGGCCGGCTACCGGCTCGCGCTGGGCGACGATCAGGTCGACGCCTCCGCCGTCCTGCTCAGCGCGGCCGCGAGCCGGCGCTGCACCCGGGACGGCGACCACGCGGCAGCCCTGCACCACGCCGAGGCCGGTCTCGCGCTGTGCGAAGGCGCCCCCGGCTGGGACAGCGGGCCGGCTGATCCGCTGACCATGCTGCGCGTCGCCCGGTTGCCGGCCTGGCGGCAGCTCAGACGCGCCCGGGCGCTGGCGTTGGCCCGGCTGGGACACCATGCCGAGGCGGCGGGGCCCCTCCACGAGCTCGCTGCGGAATGCCCGTGGGACGAGGAGATCCTGGCGCAGGTGCTGCGCGGGGAAATGGCGGCGCACGGCCCGGCCGCGGCCCTGTCCCGGTACGACGCGTACCGGCAGGCGGTGCGGGCCGAGCTGGGCAGTGACCCCGGGCCTGACCTGCAGCAGGTGCACCGTGAGCTGCTGCTGGCCGACGCGCCCCGGGTGCGCGGCGGCATCCGGCACGAGCCCAACCCGCTGCTCGGCCGGGACGAGGACATCGCCGCAGTCGCGGAACTGCTGCGGACGTCCCGGATCACCTCGATCGTCGGTGCCGGCGGCCTGGGCAAGACCCGGCTCGCGCAGGCGGTCAGCCGGCAGGCGTCGCACCGGACGGTGCACTTCGTCGAGCTCGCCGGGCTCAACGCCGGCGGGGACGTGGCCGGCGAGGTCGCTTCGGCGCTGTCCGCGCGCGACTCCGGACCTGATCCGGCCGGCCGGAGCGCCCGCCCGGCCGATGTGCTCACGTTGATCGCCGACGCCCTGGTCCCCGGCCCCGCACTGCTCGTGCTGGACAACTGCGAGCACGTCGTGGACGCGGCCGCCGAGCTGGCGCAGTCCCTGGTGTCGGCGCTGCCGGACCTGCGGGTGCTCACGACCGGCCGGGCCCCGCTCGATGTGTCCGCCGAATCGGTGTACCAGCTGCGGGAGCTGGATCTGCCGACGACCGTCGAGTTGTTCCGCCTGCGGGCCCGAGCGGCCCGTCCCGACATCGGCCTGCCCCCGGCAGCCGTCGAGCGGCTGTGCCGGTCCCTGGACGGTCTCCCGCTCGCGGTGGAGCTCGCCGCGGCCCGGGTGCGGGCGATGTCCGTCGCCGAGATCACCGACCGGCTGGACGACCGGTTCGGCCTGCTGCGCGGTCACGCCCGCGACGCGCCACCACGGCACCGCACGCTGCACGCCGTCGTCGACTGGAGCTGGCAGCTCCTGGAGCCGTCCGCGCAGCAGGCGATGCGCGCGTTGTCGGTCTTTCCCGGTGGCTTCACCGCAGCCGCCGCGGTTCACCTGATCGGCGACGACGCTGTCCTGGAGCGGCTGGTCGAGCAGTCGCTCCTGCGAGCGACCGACAGTGGGCCGGGCACGCGCTTCACCATGGCGCAGACCGTGCGCGAGTTCAGCCTGGCGCGCCTGCGGGCGGCCGGCGAGCAGGAACGGGTCGTCGGCGACTTCCTCGCGTGGGCTCGCGACTTCGGGATCCGGCACCAGCAGGCGGCCTTCGCGGCGGACTTCGGCGCGTCCGTGGACGAGATCCGCGCCGAGCAGGACAACCTGCTGCACGCCTGGCGCTCCGCCGTGGATCGCGGCGACGGCTCGACGGTCGCGGCCACCGCGGCGGTGCTGAGCATCGTGTGGTTCACCGAATCGAACTTCACCCGCCTGACGGTGCTGGCCGAGCAGGTGCCGCCGGTGCTGTCACGACTCCGCCCGGAGCCCGCGCTGGTCGAGGTGACCCGTACGGCGGCGGCCTTCTGCGCGCTGAGTGCTTTTCTGCTGCGCGGTCCCCGCCCGCTGCGGGCCCTGGTGACGTTGCGCCGGCTGCCCCAGCCCGCACCGGGCACTTTCGTCGGAGCGGTCCAGGCCGCTCTGACCGCCCCGGATGCCAGTGCCCTGGGTCAGCTGTGCGTCGATGACGACCCGATGACTGCCGCCGTCGCCAACTACGCGCTCACCTCCGCGCTGGAGAGCGCCAACGACCTCGACGGTGCGCTGCGGGCGGCCCGGCGGATGCTCGACTGCCTGGCCGACGAATCCGACGGCTGGATGCGTGCCGTCGCCCACGCCCGCATCGGCGAGTTCTGCCTGCAGGTCGAACCGGGCGAGGAGGCCTTCCGGCACCTGAGCGCCGCGCTGTCCATCGTCGAGAAACACGGGGCCCGGGGCAGCGCGAACCGGGCGCGCTGGGCGATCGTGCTGGCGAACCTGCAGCGCGGCGCGTACGCCGACGCCGAGCGCGGGCTGGAGCAGATCGCGCTCATCGGTGGCACCGCGGCGGCCGATCTGGCGATGTTCGACGTCTGTGCCCGCGCGGAGATCCGGCTCGGACGGGGCGACATCGACGGCGGCCTGCACCTCTGGCGGCGAGCCGCCGAAGGGCTCGCCGCCGACGACCCTTCCGGGGCGGGACCGTGGGCGTCGGAGGTCCGGGCCGTCGCCGTGATCGTCCACGCCCGGTACGGCCGGCTCGCCCTGGTCGAGGACCTCACCGCCACGCTGCCGGACATCATGTCGGCCACGCTCGCCTCGGCCACCGCCGTCGACCTGCCCGCCTGTGGTTCGCTTCTGCTGGCGCTGGCGATGGCCGACCTCGACGCCGGTGCCACCGTCTCCGGCGTACGGCTGATCGCGCTGGCCGAGCGGCTGGGCTGGCAGCGAGGCTTCCAGCCCACCATGTCCCCCGCCCGCATCAGGGAGGTCGCCCGGAACGCGGACCTGCTCGCGTACACCGACGCGGTGTCGTCGTACGCGGGCCTGGACCACGACGGGCTGAGAGCCGCCGCATCGGCCGCACTGCGGGGCTAGCTGAGGTCGGTCAGGAAGGCGCCCGCGGCCACCGCGAAGACCAGCACCCCACCCGCCGCGCCGCCGCCGACGAGCACCGCGCGGGCCGGCCGCCGGTCATCCAACCAGGCCAGCACGCCGGCGAGGACACCGACCATGGTGGCGGCCAGGATCGACAGGGCGATCCAGACGATTGTCAGTGGCGCGACCATGACATCTCCCTTCGCATGAATGGCATTGCGAAAAGTGAAGCAACCGCCGCCGCGAAATGGGCTGTCGCGGCCATTCTCGGCACCGGGACGGACAGAAAGGAACTGTCCGCGGACGCCTCGGGACAACCGCGGACGTCACTGGTCCCCGGTCCGCGGCTCGGCTAGGATCGAACGGTGTGGAGCTCACGGACGAGATCTCGGCGGCCCTCAATGCCGTGAGCGGCAAGGAAGACCTCGCCCGGTGCCTCAAGAAACTGTGGATCCTCGCCGACAAACCGTCCTATCGCGAACTCAGCACGCGAGCCCGGAACCATGGCCTGCCGCTGTCGAAAACGACGATCGGGCAGCTCCTGAATGGCAACGTATTCCCGCGACGCGGTTTTCTCATCGCCTTCCTGACCTGCTGTGGCGTCGGGGTCGACGACCACCTGGAGTGGGAACGCGCCTGGACCCGGCTCGCCCCGCGCTACTACGAAACCCCCGCATCGCCGCCCCGGGCTGCCATGCCACCGCCTCCGGTCGAGATGCCGGCTCAGGACGTGCCCGCCGACGAGTCACAGGACGTGATGCTCCAGCTGCTGGGCGACGCCCGTGGCGAGATCCGGCGGATGTCCGGGCAGATCTACCAGCTGGAGCGCTACCTGGACCGGCTCAGACAGATGGTCGATCCGTCCGCACCCGTCCCGGACGGACCGGTCGCCCAGGCCCTGAGGTTCACCGACCTCGTGGCCGGCACCTGGTGGTCGGCCTCGTCCGCCGACGGGCTCAGCATGCGGGTCGGCGTCGACGCGCTGGGTGCCCCGGTCGACGTACGCCTCGGCGACCGACCGCCGCACGGGCTCATCGGCGGGCCCTCCGGCTCCGGCAAGACGAACGTGATCTTCGCGCTGCTGGCCGGCCTGTGCACGAAGTACTCGCCCAGCGAGCTGGAGCTCTACCTGCTCGATTTCAAGGAGGGTGTCTCCTTCAACCGGCTCGCCCCCGACATCCGCACCAAGCCGTGGCTACCGCACGCCCGGCTGGTCGGCATCAACATCAACTCCGACCAGGAGTTCGGTCTCGCCATGCTCCGGCACCTGCACTGGGAGATGCGGCGACGCGCGGCCGCGGCGAAGAAGTTCGACGCGACCACCATCCGGGAGCTCAGGCTGCACGACCCCACGGGACACTGGCCACGCATCCTCGCGGTGGTCGATGAGTTCCAGGTCATGCTGGCCGGCCGTAACGGCTACGCGAGCGAGTGCGCTGAACTGCTCGAGGACGTAGCACGGCGGGGGCGGGCCATGGGTGTCCATCTGCTGCTGGCCAGCCAGGACATCGCGGGGACCGAGTCCCTGTGGGGCCGACCGGCGCTGGTGCAACAGCTCAGCCTGCGGATCGCGTTGCCCAGGGCGCAACGGGTGCTCTCCGAGATGAACCAGCTCGCGGAGCGCATCCCGCGGGATCACGCCGCGTTCAACGAGGAATCCGGGGCGGCCGAGGCGAGCCGGGTCACCCGGGTGCCGTACGCCAGTGGCATCGAGGACTGGTCGGACCTGCGCCACCGGCTGTGGCAGATGCGATCGCCCGACGCGGAACCACCGGTCGTCTTCGACGGCGACGTGGTGCCGCGGCTCGACGAGGTGGCCGCGTTCCGCCGGCTGACCACGGCATCGAGGATGGCGCCGGCGGTCGCCGTGGGCCACGCGATCGACGTCGCCGATCGGCCGGCCTTCGTGCGGCTCGACCGGCGCTCCGGTCGCAACCTCGCCGTGGTGGGCAACCGGGACGACATCGCCCGAGCTGTCATCAGGTCGGCGGTACGCTCGCTCACCCGGCAGTTTCCCGCCGGGGAAGCGCACATCACGCTGGTGTGCCCGGACAACGTCTCGCATGCCGAAGCGATTCGCCTGCGGCGCGACGCCGACCGGCCGGACATCGCCATCTGCGGCGCAGCGGATCTCGGCCTCTTCCTCGATCTCGCCCTGGGCGGGACGACGCCCCACTTTCTCGTCCTCTACGCCGTCGACGAGATATGGCCCGACCCTTCCGATGAGGTCGGTGATCTGGCCGAGTTCCGCCGGGTCCTCGACCGGGGGCCGCGACAGGGCACGCACGTCATCGGCTGGTGGCGGTCGGCGAGCCGGTTCCAGCAGGCCCTCGGCCTGCGCGCCCGGCACGAGCTGGTCTCGTCGGTCGTGGTGGCCGGCGGCGACGTCCCACGGGTCGGCCCGGACCGGATCCAGCACTCCCTGCCGCAGTGGATGCCGCGGCAGAACCGGGCGCTGCTCATCGATGTCGAACAGCACCCGGCCTTCGAGACCGTCATCCCGTACGCGGATTAGGCCCTTTCACCGCACCGGATCACGCCGGAACAGCAGCCGCGCCCACAGGTAGCCCGCCGCCGTCAGGGTCAGGCACCAGCCCACGGCGAGCACGGCGGTGTCGCCGACCGGCAGGTTCAGCATCAGCCCCCGGAGCGTGTCGATGACCGGGGTGAAGGGTTCGTGGGCCGCGAACCAGCGGACCGATCCGGACATGGCTCCCGGGGTGACGAATGCGCTGCTCAGGAACGGCAGCAGCTGCACGACCAGGGTGAACGGGCCGGTGCCCTCCGCCGTTCGAGCGGCCAGGCCGACCGCGACGCCCAGCCAGGTGAGAGCGAGGGACACGAGGGCGATCAGGCCGAACGCGGCCAGCCACCGGGCCGGGCCGGCGCCGGACCGGAATCCGAGCAGCAGCGCGACACCGATCACCAGGGCCACGCCCACCAGCGTGCGGGCCACGGATCCGATGACGTGCCCGGTCAGCACCGACGCGCGGGAGATCGCCATGGTGCGGAACCGGGAGATGACGCCCTCGGTCATGTCGCGGTTGACGGCCAGCGCCGTCGTCGTGGCCCCGTAGCCGACGGCCATCAGGATGATTCCGGCCAGGACGTAGTCGATGTAGTCACCGTCGCGCGGGGTGAGGGCCAGGCCCGCGTTCAGGGCGTCGCCGAACACGCCGACGAACAGCAGCAGCAGGGCGACCGGCAGCCCGATCGTCATGATCATCGCGCCGGGGTTGCGCAGGGTGTGCCGCACGTTGCGGCGCAGCATGGTCGTCGCGTCTCTCATCGGGTCACCTCCGCGGTCCCGGCCGGGCGGCCGGTGAGGGCGAAGAACACATCGTCGAGATCAGGGGTGTGCACGGTGAGCTCGTCGACCTCGATGCCGTGCTGATCCAGCCGGGCCAGCAACTGCCGTAGCGCCGGCACTCCACCGTCACCGGGCACCTGCAGACTCAGCGCCTCATCGTCGCGGGTCGCTCCCCCGAGTGAGCGGAACGCCGCCTCCAGGCTCGCCGCGTCACTGAACCGCAGGCGCACGTGGCCTCCCGGGACACTGCGTTTGAGCCGGTCCGGCGTCCCGGCCGCGACGACTTCGCCGTGATCGAGCACGGCTATCCGATCGGCGAGTTCGTCGGCCTCGTCCAGGTACTGAGTGGTCAGGAAGATGGTGACGCCGTCGGCCACCAGCTCCCGCACGATCTGCCACATCAGCTGCCGGCTGCGGGGGTCGAGACCGGTGGTCGGCTCGTCCAGGAAGATCACCCGCGGCCGGCCGACCAGCGTCATCGCGAGATCCAGCCGGCGGCGCATCCCACCCGAGTACGTCAGCGCCGCCTTCCGGGCGGCCGGGGCGAGATCGAAGCGGTCCAGCAGCGCGGTGACCCGGCGCTGCCCCTCGGTCCGGCCCAGGTGATGCAGGTCGGCCATGAGGGTCAGGTTCTCCGCCCCGGTCAGCAGGTTGTCCACCGCCGAGAACTGGCCGGTCACCCCGATCACGGCCCGGACCGCGTCGGGGTGCCGGGCCACGTCGTGTCCCCCGACCGACGCGCTGCCACCGTCGAATCCGATCAGCGTGGACAGGATCCGCACGGCGGTGGTCTTGCCCGCGCCGTTCGGTCCCAGCAGGGCGAAGGTCGTGCCCGCCGGGACCTCGAGGTCGACGCCGGCGAGCACGGCGGTGCCGCCGAACGACTTGCGGAGCCCGCTCACCGCGATCGCCGGGCTGGGTGCGATGCCGGCCATGTCCCTCCTCCGGTCACCGTGGCGCCGATCGGCCACGACCAGAAGAGAGTGCGGGCCGGCGGCTTCACCACGGCTTCGTCGTGGCTTCAGCAGCCGCCGGCCCGCACCGCACCCTGGCCCGGACAGCCCCGCCTAGGGCGCGATGGACCAGAGCTGGCACGTGTTGTTCAGCCACATCCACAGGTCGGCTCTGGTGCCGTTGGCCGTGCCGCAGTTGACGTCGTCGAGCACCATGCCGCTGTTCTCGACCACGAGTTCATAGCGGCCGTTGCCCGCCGGGATGACCGCCCATTGCTGGCACAGGTTGCCGAGCGACTGCCACAGGTTGACGGCGGTGCCGAGCGCCTGGCCGCAGTTCACCGCGTCGAGCACCTTGCCGGCGTTGACGTTCGTGATCGTCCACTTGTTGGCGCCGACGTTGGTGAAGCGCCACTGCTGGCACGTGTTGCCCAGTGGCTGCCACTGGTCGACCGCCGTGCCGTTGGCCGTGCCGCAGTTCACCGCGTCGAGCACCTTGCCGCTCGCCAGGTTGGTGAGGCGGTAGGTGCCGCCGTTGGCCGGGAAGCTGACGTTCTTGCCGTAGCCGACGGAGACGATGTTCGCCTGCACGGCGTTCTCGGTGGCGTCGCTCGGATAGCCGCTGGTCATGACGCCCTCGAAGAAGGATCCGACGGAGCCGTTGCTGTTGTCCCCGCCGATGCCGAGGATGATCGCGCCCTGCTTGGTCATCGGCCGGTAGCCCGCCTGGCTCGGCAGCGCTCCGTCGTACCGGGTCGCCAGGCCGCCGGACTGCGCGTTGCCGTCCTTGATGGCGTACGTGGACGTGCCGTTGTTCTTCAGCACCGCCGTCACGAAGGGGGAACTGCGCCCGGTGTTCGCCGTCCAGGAGCCGTTGCCCCCGGCGAACAACCCGTTCTCCAGGTCCGCGGCCACCCGGGGGCCACCGGCGCACGGCGAGAACCAGCACAGCGTGCCGAAGTAGATCGCGTCCATGTCACCGTTGCCGGTGTCCAGGTTGTTGGTCTCGGCGTTGCCGTAGTCGAAGCAGCACCGGTCGTTGACATGGGTGCCCTCGGTGACCATGTACATGCCCTCGGGCTGGCTGCCGGTGGCGACACCGTTGGTCGCGTTGTTGCGGTAGCCGTTGCCGGCGGAGATGTAGACGCCGTAGACCTTGTGCCCGCCCGCCGTGACGGGCAGGGCCGCGGCGTTCGCGCCCTGGTCCGCCGTCGGATTGGCGCCGCCGCCGGGAGCGATCGTCAGGTCGTTGTGCCGGGTCGTCTGGTCGTAGATGCGCACGATCGTGCAGTAGGTGCCCGAGCAGAACGAGTCCTGGGTGGACGCGTTCGCGTAGCCGCCGGCACTGAGCACACCGACGTTGGTGGTGGCGCCGTCCGACCAGCGACGCACCTGGTAGAGCGCGCCGTTGTAGGAACCGGACAGGGCGCGGGTGGTGCTGTGCGCCGCGACGCACGGCGTGCCGCCCCCGGCGTAGATGTCGCAGGGCAGGGTGCCGGCCGCCCGGGCGGGCCCGGGCAGGCCGAACAAGGTCGCGGCGACGAGCGCCGCGGCGGCGGCGACGGCGACGGTACGGATCTTGAGCAGGGAGAAGCGCGGTGACCAGGAACGCATGATGTGCCTTTCGCGTGGCTGCGGCCGCAGCGCGTACCGGACGCTGCGAGGACACGACATCGTTGTTAACGGTCACATAGATGTATCCCCATGTTTCGGGATTGTCAATCAGTGGATCTCGGGCCGGGCTGTGCCCGATCAGTTGCGGCTGTCGCTCAAGTCGGTCTGCACGAGCTCGGCCAGGGTCTCCAGGCCGCCACCCACTCCGGCCGCGGCCACCGCCGCCACGACGGTGACGGCCTGCAACGCGTGCGCGACCCCTCGGCCGTTGCCGGCCGCGACGAAGCCACGGACCACCGCCCGCGGCAGCGTACGGCGGACGTAGTCGCGTTCGACGCCCAGTTTCTGCACGCGGGGCAGCAGCCGCGCCATCTGGACCTTGCCACGGCCCTCGGCGTAGCAGCGGCGCATCAGGAACCGGAACGTGGCGCGTTCGGCGGGCACCTCGTGGTCGATCAGCGCGCCCGGCACGTACATCCAGCGCCCGCCGCCCGCGGCGCTCATCCGCAGGCACAGCTCGGTGTCCTCGGGCCGGTTGCGGTCGCCCAGTTTGCCGAAACCGGTCCGGAAGCCGCCGACGGCGGTGAAGGCGTCGCGCCGGACCATCATGCTGGCCGACCAGACGTTGCGGATCGGCGCGGTGGCCGTCGGCATACCGGTGTAGGAGACGCCGACGGTCCACAGCAGCTCGTCGGGCATCCACCGGGGCCGTTCGCCGGACCAGGCCGGGAGGATGCCGCCGCCGGCACCGACCACGGCCGGGTCGGCGAACGGTCCCATGAGCCGGCCGAGCCAGTCCGGGGCGGCCACGGTGTCGTCGTCGAGGAACGCGATCAGTGGCGTGCCCGTGTGGAACGCGCCGGTGTTGCGGGTGCCGGAGGCGCCCCGGGCGTAGACGTTCTCCAGCACGGTGACGCCGGGCAGCTCGCGCCGGACGCGGCGGAACAGTGCCGGGTTGTGGTCGACCACGACGACCACCTCGGCCGGGGTGTGCCGCTGAGTACGGGCGGATCGCACCGTACGGACCAGGGATTGCCAGCGCCGTTCGGAGTGGGTCGGGATGACGACGCTGACGTCGCGGTGGTCGGGGCTCACGGTCGGTACTCCAGAGGCAGTGGGGACGAAGCAGCGTAGGGGCCGTCGACCGGCGGAAGCTGCTTCGCTTCGGCCTGGGCCGTGGCACTTGCCGTGGACACCCGGCGCTTGAAGGGCTGCATCGGCGAGTGGCAGACGGTGCCGGCCGCGGGCAGAGCCCCACCGAGCAGGTAGCGGTCCATGGCCTTGGTCACGCAGGCCGAGGTGCCGTACGCGGTGTGGCCCCAGTTGTCGCTGGACAGCAGGCGGCTGCCCGGTAGCAGCTTGGTCGCCGACTCGGCCTGCCGGTAGCTCGTCGCCGGGTCCCAGTAGTTGCCCACGAACAGCACCGGCGCGCTGGTGGTCCGGTTGAACGGTCCGCGATAGGCGTCCTCGTCCCGCACGGTCCAGGTGTCGGCGGCGCAGGGGACGGTGCCCCAGCCCCAGGCGCGGCCGAAGTACGGGGCGCGGGCGTCCTCGGCGGCGGTCAGTGCGGGCCACATGCTCGTGTCGCGGGGGTGGTCGGCGTCGGTGCAGATGACACCGCTGAACGCGTCCAGCGTGTTGTCGTACGGGAAGTCGCGGGCCGGTGTGCGTACACGGGAGAGGTGGGCACGCAGCTCGGCCCGCGCGACGGACCGCTTCTTCGCGCTCTTGCCCGCGGGGGCGGCGCGCAAGGTCTCGACCGCGGCGGCGATGGAGGTGACGAACTCGCCGGCGTCGGCGGAGTACAGGCCCGACAGCGTGAGGCCGATGAAGTCCGCGTAGGTCAGCCGTACCGCCTTGCCGTTCTCGTCCCGGCCGAGCAGCAGCGGCTTGGTGCGCAGAGAGCGAGCGATGGCGGCGAAGTGCCGCTCGGGGTTACCGGCGGCGAACACGCAGCGCTTCTTCCCGGCGTGGTCACAACGGGTGAGCAGAGTGCGCAACGCCCGGTACGCGGCGTCAGCCGAGCGCAGCCTGCTGTCCTGCAGCGAGCCCTGCGCCGGGACACCGGTCCAGGACTTCGGGTTGACGACCCCGTCGAGGGCGAGCGCGCGGACCCGGTCGGGGAACATGTTCGCGTAGTACTGGCCGAGCAGGGTCCCGTAGCTGAACCCGAGGTAGGTCAGCTTCGGGTCGCCGACCGCGCGGCGCAGCACGTCCATGTCCCGGGCGGCCTCGGCCGTGGACATCGCCCCGGCCAGCGTGGCCCCGGTGGTGGAGCAGGCCTGACCGACCGCGCGGGCGGCCTTGGTGTAGCTCTCCTCCTCGGCCGCGCCGTACGGGAAGAACTTGTTCAGCGGCGCCTGGGTCAGCACCTGCTCGCGGGTCGAGGGGAAGCACTTGAGGTTGTCGCTGGCGCCGATGCCGCGCGGGTCGAAGCCGACCACGTCGAAGCGGTCCAGGACGCTGTCGCTGAGGAAGGCGGGAGCCAGCGCGGCCATGTCGGTGCCGGATCCGCCCGGTCCGCCGGGGTTGACGAACAGGCTGCCGATCCGCTGCGCCTGCTTGCGCGCCTTCACGCGGAGCAGGGCGATCTGCACCGTGGCGCCGTCCGGCTCGTCGTAGTCCAGCGGCAACCGGACGGTGGCGCACTGGGCGCTGCCGTAGCAGGTGTACCACTTGAGCTCGGGGGTCGGGACCCGGTCGACGCGTTCGGCCTCCTGCCGGCTGGTCACGTCGGTGGCCGGGGCGGCCTGGGCGGGGCGGGCCGGCGCGACGACGACGCCGGCGAGCAGCGAAGCGGCGAGCCCGGCGCCGAGCAGGCGAGCGGTGAGCGACATACGGGAGCCTCCTGAAGGGCGAACGAGCCGCCGACACAGCGAGTGAGAGCCGCGAGTAACGCACGGTTTTTCGTCACGCTGATTTCAGGGTCAATTACCGCATCTCGCCCGGCCGGCCACCAGTGGCCGACTACACAGAGTAGTTACCAGAATGATGACGGAGAGTCGATCATCGGCGGCCCGGGGTCCCCCGTTCGGATGAGGAGGTCACCGCACCGGAAGGTTCACCCGGCGGCCCAGACCGAACTGCGGAGCGTTGGTGTCGGTCACCATGGCGAAGGCACCGGCGGGCACACCTTCCCGCGTCGCCACCCGGGAGGCCGCGGCCAGCAGCGTCCGCTCGCTCGCGCCGGCGATGAAGAAGATGTAGACGTCGCCGTACTCCTCGCCGTCGTCGTGCTCCTCGATGCCGAGCTCGTCCTCGAGATCGATCATGAAGTCACCGACGTCGTCGATCCACTCACCGTCAGCGGTCATCGGAATGTGGATCTCCACCAGAACAGCCATGCCGAAGATGATCCGGCACGGCTGCCGGGGCCCGGACAGGGGCCTACCGGGATGGATCCAGGGCGGGCAGGATGCGGCCGCGCACCTCGCCGAGCCCGATGACGGCACCGTCCGCGCCGGGCGCGCTCGCGCTGATCACGATCTCGTCGCCGTCCTCGAGGAAGGTCCGGGTGCTGCCGTCCGGGAGCCGCAGCGGCTCCGCGCCGCCCCAGGAGAGCTCGATGAGTGAGCCCCGCTGGTCCGGCCTTTCGCCGCTGATGGTGCCGGAGGCGTAGAGGTCGCCGGTGCGCAGCGACGCCCCGTTAGCCGTCAGGTGGGCCAGCATCTGCGCGCCGGTCCAGTACATGCCGCCGGACCCGGGGCGGGACACGACATGGCCGTTCAGCCGGACCTCGAGCCGGACGTCCAGCCCCCACGGCGGCGTCCGCGAGTCGTCCAGGTACGGCAGCAGTGGCACGGTCCGGGCCGGCGGTGCCACCCGGGCGGAGGCGAGCGCGGCCAGCGGTACGACCCACGGTGAGATCGAGGTGGCGAAGGACTTGCCCAGGAACGGGCCCAGCGGCACGTACTCCCAGGCCTGGATGTCGCGGGCGGACCAGTCGTTGACCAGGCAGATCCCGAAGACGTGCGCCGCGAAGGCGGTCTGCGGCACCGGCCGGCCCAGGGCCGACGGGGTGCCGACGACGAAGCCCAGCTCGGCCTCGATGTCGAGGCGCCGGGACGGCCCGAAGGTGATCTCGCCGTCGCTGCCGCGGCGCTGGCCGCAGGGGCGGACGACGTCGGTGCCCGAGGCGATCACGGTGCCGGCACGCCCGTGGTAGCCGATCGGCAGGTGCTTCCAGTTGGGGGTCAGCGGGTCCTGGCCGGGCCGGAACATCCGGCCGAGGTTGGTCGCGTGCTGTTCCGAGGCGTAGAAGTCGACGTAGTCGGCCACCGTGAACGGCAGGTGCATGACGGCGTCCCGCGCCGGCACGAGATGCGGGCCGAAACGCTCAGCGAAGGCGTCGTCGGCGACCCAGCCGGTCACCAGGGCGCGCACCCGTGACCAGGCCTCGGGTCCGGCGGCCAGCAGGGTGTCCAGGGACGGGCCCGCCACGACGGGGGCCAGCTCCGGGGCGACCTGCTGCACGGCGGCGGCCAGGTCCAGGATCAGGTCGTCGATCGCCACGCCCACCCGGGCCCGGCTGCCCGGCGCCGTGCTGAACACCCCGTAGGGCAGGGTCGCGACGCCGAACGGGGTGGAGACGGTGCTCAACGCGGGTCCTCCGGGAGAAGTCCGTGGCGCAGCAGGCCGTCGACCGGCTCGATGATGCTGCACGTGCCGAAACTGATGAAGTGCTGCCGGATCCGTCCGGCCAGGGAGCCGTCGAGGCCGGCGATCGCGGTGGCTACGCGTACGCCGTCCTGGTCGGCCAGCGCGGCGGCGACGTCTGCTCCCTCAACGGCGCAGGCGGTCGCGAGCAGCACGTTGAGGTAGCCGTGGTGTTCGAAGCCGGTGGCGGGGTCGCGGTGCCGGACCGGGTCGTGCAGACCCGCGGTGAGTTTGAACGCGACACCGCCGCGTACCGCGGCGTCCAGGACCGCGGCCAGTTGCCGCTCGTCGGGGAAGGCGGTGGCGGCCACCCCACCGGTACGGATCTTGAGTCGCAGACCGGCCGCGGCGAGGGTGGCCGTCGTCGCGGCGGTGACGTCCGCCCACGGCAGCTCGACGTAGGTGCGCACCGCCGCGGGCACGTACCGCTCGGCCGCGGCCGCCAGCTCGGCGAGCCCGGCTGCGGACACGGGCACCTCCAGCGCCACCAGGTCCACCCGGGGCTCCGCCTGAGCCCGGGCGACCGCGGCGGAGACGTCCGCGGCCCCGCCGGGCAGGGTGAGCGAGACCGGCAGCGGCGATCCGGCCGGCAATGCCGTCGTCAGCTCCGGCCAGCGAGGCAGGGAGCAGATGAACGGGCCGAGCAGCGGCGCCAGCGGCGACGTGCGGCGTTCCTGGTGTGCCCGTACGGCGTCCGGCAGCGGCGCGTTGCCGGGCGGGAAGATGGCCGCGTCGTCGAGCAGGCCGAGGAACAGCCGGGGCGGTGCGGTCACTCTTACCTCCGTCGGGGTCGCTGCGCCGCTCCAGCTTTGGCCACCGGCCTGTGGTGCACAACGCGTCCAGCCGACAGCAGGCAATCTGTACAGATCCACCGCCGCCGGCCGGGTCGCACTGGGCAATCTGTAGAGGCCGCCGGATCCCGCCTATAACGGGATGTTAGGTGCGAACAATCACGAGTCAGTGATTTCGACTAATGCGTCATAGCCTGGCCGAGGGCGCCAAAGGTAGCTGACAAAGGCTCTCGAACCAGACAGTGGTGGCTGTCCATGGTTGATCACGGCTAGTCAGAGGCTGTACCCGCACAGTTAGATTCGCTCTCGATCTCACCGGCACGAGCGGGGGCGCTTACCACCATGGACACGATCCGGATCGCCACAGCCATGTACCACCGGGACCTCACCTGTCAGAACCTCGGCATCCAGCTCGACGATCTCGGGCCCGGCCGCGCTCTGCTGCGGATGCGGGTCACCGCCACCATGACCAACGGGCACGGGACCGTCCACGGCGGATACCTGTTCCTGCTGGCCGACGCGGCGTTCGCGTACGCCAGCAACACCCACGGGCCGGCCGCGGTGGCCCAGCACGCGCAGGTCACGTTCCTGCGTCCGGCCGAGGTGGACGACGAGTTGCGCGCCGAGGCGGTCGAACGGGTCCGCGCCGGCCGCACCGGCGTGTACGACGTGACCGTGCGGCGCCCCACCGGCGAGACCGTCGCCGAGTTCCGCGGGCACAGCGTGATGCTGAGCGGCCGGCCGTCCGTCGCACCGGGGCAGTGACCGGCGATGGCGCTGGAGCTGGCACTGCTCGGGCCGGTCGAGGCCCGTACGGACGGGGCCCGGGTCCCGCTCGCCCCGCTGGAACGCAGCGTTCTCACCCTGCTGGCGCTGGCCGAGGGCACGGTGCTGTCCACCGAGCGGCTCATCGACAGCCTGTGGGCGGTCAAGCCGCCGGCGGCACCCCGGGCCCGCGTCCAGGGACTGATCTCGTCGCTGCGGCGCAAGATCGGCAGTGCGCTGGTGACCCGCGACCCGGGGTACTTCCTGGCGCTGCCCGCCGCCGCCTGCGACCTGCAGCGGTGTGAGGAGCTGGCCCGGCAGGCAGCCCGGGCGCGGCCGGCCGACGCGGCGGAGAAGCTGCGGCAGGCGCTGGCGCTGTGGCACGGTGAGCCGCTGGGCGGGGTGGCCGCACCGGGGGTGGAGGCCGACCGGGCCCGGCTGGCCGAGCTGCGGGTCTCGCTCCTGGAGGCCTGCTTCGAGGCGGAGCTGGCCCTGGGCCGGCACGCGGACCTGGTCCGGGAGCTGGTCGCCGCGGTGACCGCCAACCCGTTGCGGGAGCGCCTCACCGGCCAGCTGATGACCGCGCTGTACCGGTCGAACCGGGGCGCCGAGGCGCTGCTGGCGTACCAGACCTTGCGCGAGCGGCTCGCCGACGAACTGGGTAGCGACCCGTGCCCGGATCTGCGGGAGCTGCACGGGGCGATCCTGCGCGGCGAGGATCCGGCCCCGCGGCGCCCGGCCGGGGCGGGCGCGGTGCCGGTGGAGCCGAAGCCGCGGCCGGCGCAGATGCCGGCCGGCGTGGGGCACTTCGCGGGCCGTGATGCCGACCTGGCCGCGCTGACCGCCGCGCTGCCGGAGCCGGGCGACGACCCCCGGGTCGTGCTGATCTCCGGCGCCGGGGGCCTGGGCAAGACCGCGCTGGCGGTGCGCTGGGCCCACACGGTCGCGGACCGGTTCCCGGACGGGCAGATCTTCGTGGACCTGCACGGGTCGGCCGGGGAGGCGGCCCTGTCCCCCGGCGCGGCCGTGGGCGCGGCCCTGCTCGCGATCGGCGTCCCCGCGGACCGCCTGCCGGCCGGGGTCGAGGAGCGGGCCGCCCTGTTCCGGACCAGGCTGTACCACCAGCGGGTGCTGCTCGTCGCCGACGACGCCGGCTGCGTGGGCGAGCTGCTGCCGCTGGTCCCGCCCACCTCGGGCAGCCTGCTGGTGGCGACCAGCCGCAGCCGGCTCACCGCGCTCACCGCGCACCACGAGGTGCGGACGGTCGCCCTGAGCCCGCTCTCCGGCGAGCTGGCCCGCGACCTGCTGTGCGCGATCGTCGGCCCGGGCCGGCTGGCCGGCCCGGGCGGCGCCGAGGTGGTGGAGCTGTGCGGCGGCTGGCCGCTGACGTTGCGCCAGGCCGGTGCCACCCTGGCCGCCCGGTCCACCCAGTCGCTCGGCTCCTTCGCCGGTGAGCTGCGCGAGCGGGCCGACACCCTGTCGGTGGCCGACGACCCGCGGACCGTCCGGGCCGCGCTGGTGCAGGCCCGCACCGGTCTCGACCCGGCCGCCGGGCGGCTGTTCGACCAGCTCGGTGCGCTCCCGGTGGCCTCGGTGAGCCTGGAGCTGGCTGCCGCTGTCGCCGGGATCTCGGTGACCCGGACCCGGCGGCTGCTGGACGAGGTGATCTCGGCCAACCTGATGGTGGAGACCGGCCCGGACCGGTACGGCTGGTACGACATGGTCCGCCGGTACGCCCGCCGCTGCGGGGCCGCCCTGAGCGACCGCGACGTGGCCGAGGAACGGGCGATCCGCTGGTACCTGTCCACGTTCGAACGGCTCGCGACCCGGCCGGCGCCCGATCCCGAGCTGATCGGCGCCGAGGAGGGCGACCTGCCGGCAGTGGCCCGCTGGGTGGCGCAGCGCGGCGATCCACAGCTCACCTGGAACTTCGTCAGCAAGGCCTGCACGGTCACCCCGGCGGTGGGAATCGAGGCGTGTGAGGCGGCGCTGGCCGCCGCGACGACCCTGGGCGACAGCCGCACCCTGGGAGCCGCGCACACCCAGCTCGGCGCCGCGCTGCTGGCCGACCCGGCCCGGGCCGACGAGGCGGGCGGACATCTGGAACGGGCCATCCAGCTGCTCGGCGCGGACCAGAGCGAGCACGTCCGGATCGCCACGTTCGCCCTGGGCAGCCTGCTGGCCCGGCAGGGCCGGCCGGCCGAGGCGGGCTCGATGCTGGAGCGGACCCTCGATCTGCTCGATCCGGGGACCGAGCCGCTGGCCTCCACGATCGCCCTGTTCGCCCACGCCGACCTGCTGGTGCGCACCGGCTCGGCCGGCCGCGGCCAGGAACGCTTCGCCCAGGCGCTGATCATGTGCGAGGCGGCCACCGGGAGCCGGTTCAGCCGCGCCCGGCTGCTGCTGAACGCCCAGGTGGGCGCCCGGTTCCTGGCCTACCTGGACGACTGCCTGCGGGCCCCGCGGGTGACCGGCCCGGACCGCCGGCTGGCGGCCCGGCTGTTCACAGGGGTACGGCGGTGACCCGGAAGTCCCGGGCCGTCACGGCGATCGCGGCCGCCACCTCGTCCGAGGTCCGCCCCCGGAACCGGAACCGGCCGCCGACGTGCTCGTAGTACGCGTCGGCGGCCGGCAGGATCTCGCCGGGCCGCAGCACCGCCTCGGCGTACGGGCCGGGCTCGCGGTCCAGCATCGACACGACTCCGGTGATCCGGCACGGACGCTGCGCCGGGGCGGGCGCCAGCAGCCAGCCGGCCACCTCGCCGCCGGGGTGGGCGAGCGTGGCCGGCCAGTCCCGGGGCGGCCGGCCCAGCGCCAGCCGGAACGCCGCCTCCATCAGGTCGTAGCCGTGCACCTCGCGCCACAGGAACGGGATCTCCGCCCCGCCCGCGCGGGCGCCGACCTCCAGGAACGCGCACGCGCCGGTGGAGCGGTCGACGAACAACTCCAGATGGAACACGACGGGCCGGTCGGACAGCGCGGCCAGGGCCCGCACCGCGTACGCGCCGACGGCCCGCACCAGGCCGGGGTCGTCCTCCTCCACCGAGCCGAGCGGGGTGCCGCCGCGGAAGCCGAGGCAGGTGTTCAGATACCGCGACACCCGGTACGGACCGAGCGCCACGCCGTCGAAGTAGCCGTCCACGTGGTGGATCGGGCGCGGGTCGAACGACTGGGCCATCAGCCGGGGCCGGCCGGTGAAATCCACCTCACGCAGGTCCCCGGGCCCGTCCAGGCGTACGACACCGGCGCTGGAGCTGCCCGTGCGGGGCTTGACGATCACCGGCCAGCCGTACCGGTCACCGAAGGCGCGGACGGTCGCCGCCTCCCGTACGGTCGTGAAGGCCGGCACCGCCAGGCCCGCCCCGGCCACCTGCCCGCTCATCGTCACCTTGTCCCGGTACGGGCGCAGCTCCCCCGGTGTCCACCCGGCGCAGCCCCACTCCTGCCGCAGCTGCGCGGCGACCAGCAGGTCGTCCTCCTTGAGCGCGACGATCGCGGCCGGCGGCCCGAACTCGTGGGCCAGCTGCTTGACCCGTTCCGTCACGGCGGGCAGGTCGTCGGTCGCGTCGACCAGCAGCACCGCGGCCGCCTCCGGGGGCACCGCCGATGCCCCGACCTCGGTGGCGACGTAGGTGACGTCGTGCGTGCGGTGGTCGAGGTACCGGGCGTACTCGGCGTAGCGGGCCCGCCAGCGGTGGATGACCACGACGTGCGGCCGGGCCGGCATCAGGCGTCCTCGGCCAGCTCGTAGAACGCCGGGCCGTCCAGGTAGCGGAACGTGCCGAAGTCGCGGTCGACGACCTCCTCGATCGGATGCATCAGGTTGACGATCAGCGGGGTGCTCAGGTCGTCGACGGTGCGCCGCAGCCGGCCGCCCGGGGCCACCACCGGGCGGATGTCGTAGAGGCTCTCCAGGCCCTCGATCACCCCGATCAGCGGGTACGCCTTGAGCCGCGCCTCCACGGTGGACACCGCCCAGGCGCTGACCACGTGCTGTCTGATCTCGTAGTCGGTGCCGACCCGGTCGGCGAAGCGCTGCGGGCGCACGTACGCGTCGACGATCCACTCCAGCTGGCCCTCGCCCAGCGCGGGCTGGCAGAAGCCGGGTAGATCCAGGCCGGCCATCCGGGCGCCGACCTCGACCAGGCACGGCCCCGACGGGGTCAGCTTGATCTCCAGGTGGGCGGCGCCGAAGCGGATGCCGAGCGCGTCCAGGACCGCGAACGCGTACGGCACGAGTGCCTGCTGGACCGCGCCGTGCCGGGGCAGCAGGCGGACCCCGCAGGTCAGGTCGACGATGCCGTTGGCGGTGAGCTTGTCGTACTTCCAGATGTCGGTGACCTGGTGCGCGCCGTCGCTGCTGACCGTGTCCATTACGTACTCGCCGCCGGCCAGGTACTCCTGGGCGACGACGGCCTCGTTGCGGCGGGAGAAGATGTTCTCGCTGCCCAGGATCTTGCGGTACGCGGCGACCGACTCCCGCGGCGTGGCGCAGAAGTGCACCCCGTCGCCGGCCGCGCTGCGGATCGGTTTCACCACGATCCGGCCCCCGCGCGCCTCGTGCCAGGCGGCCAGCTGCTCCGCGTTCTCCACGAGCAACTGCCCGGTGGCCCGCAGACCGGCGGCCCGCAAGGTCTCGATCTGCACGTACTTGTCGCGGCGGGCGACGCTCAGGGCGGTGCCGTTGCCGGGCAGACCGAGCTCGGCCGCGAGCAGGTCGGCGAACTCCACGCCGATCTCGCCCCCGGCCACCACGGCCACCGGGTCGTGCCGGCGGACCGCCGCGAGCGTGACCTCCAGGTCGCCGGTGTGCACGATGTTCGCCGCGTACGAGGACAGGTCGAACGCGCCCTGGTACACCAGCGGCGGTTCCGGCGTGCTCTGCACCCGGACCACCTGGTAGCCGGCCTGGTGGAACACCGGCGCGAGGCGCCGGGTCGGGGCGTACGCATCGACCATCACGACGGTTCGGGAAGCGCTCATCGCCCCACCGTGGCCGGGGCCGCTGCAGATTCGCTACAGATCCGCTGCGCAGTGGATCCATGGTGGATCTGAAGCGGCGCCGGTCAGGCTTCGGCCCATGTTGCAGCGCATGTGCTGGATCTTCCCGGACCGAGAGTCGACCCGGACCGCGGCGCAGTGGAACGCCGCGTTCTGGCGCACCTATCAGGAGGTGGCCAAGGAACTGGGCCTGAGCTGGGAGCGGACCGCGCCGGAGGCGGTGACGGTGGACGCCCTGGATCCCCGGGACCCCAAGGTGTACGTCGACGGGATCCAGGTGACCCCGCGGGACACCCTGTTCGTCACGTCGCCGTACACGCTGCCGTACCAGGCCGCGGACGCGTTCAACCAGTTCACCCTCTACGCCGTGCTGGAGCACGCCGGCTTCTACCTGCCGCACCCGAGCTGGCTGGCCGCGCTCGGCAACGACAAGCTGGCCACCCTGCTGTTCCTCAAGGACTCGCCGATCCCGCCGGTGCCGACCGTGCGCATCGGCTCGGGCCGCGACCTGCTGTACGACGAGTTCCTGCCCGCGGTCGAGAACCTGCCGTACCCGGCGATCGTCAAGCCGTCCGGCTGGGCCGCCTCACGCGGCATCAACATGGCCCACGACGCCCACGACGTGCGGGGACTGCTCAGCCTCGCCCAGGGCGGCGACACCACGCTGGTGTTCCAGCCGTACCTGGGCCGGGCCACCACCGACTACCGCATCCACATGGTCGACGGGAAGCCGCACACCACGCTGGTGCGCATCCCCGGCGACGGCGCCCGCTACCCGCAGTACAGCACCGGGGCGCGGCTGCACTACGCGCCGCTGCCGGACGAGCTGGCCGCGGCGGTGGACTACTTCGCCGAGAAGTTGCCGATGCCGTACTTCTGCGTGGACTTCCTGCACGACGGCGAACGGTTCTGGCTGTCCGAGGTGGAACCGGACGGCGCCATCATGTGCCCCGACTCGCACGATCCCGAGGTGGTCGCGCAGAACCGGGCGATCGTCCGGGACCGGTTCCTGGCGTACCGGGACGGGCACGCGCGACTGCACGGAGGTGCGCTGTGACCACGGAATTCTTCTCCGCCGCCCCGCTGGCGGTGGCCACCGTCGCCGACACCCTGGCCAAGCTGCGCTCGGTGCCGGCCCTGGCCGCCCGGTACGCCGACATCGTCGCCCTGGACAGCCTCGAGGACCTGGTGCACGTGCCGGTCATGCGCAAGGACGACCTCAACGTGGCCCTGGAACACCTCAAACCCAAGGCGCAGCACGGTGCCACCTGGACGTTCCAGAGTGGCGGCAGCACCGGCTCGCCCAAGCTCGGCTACGCCCCCACCGGGCTGTACATGGCCGAGGTGTACGAGCAGTGGAAGCCGCTGGGCCCCGACGACCTGTTCGTCAACGGGTGGGGCGCCGGCAAGCTCTGGGGCGCGCACTACCTGATGGGCGCGTACGCCGACCTGACCGGCTGCACCGGGATCGGGCTGGGCGCCATCAACCGCGCCGAGTACGACGTCTGGCTGGAGTTCTTCGCCGACCGCGGGGTCACCTCCATCGGTGGCACGCCCAGCGTCCTGCGCCCGATCATCGGCCGGGCCCGCGAGCTCGGGATCAAGCTGGCCGACCTGCGTACCGTGCTCTGGCTCGGCGAGGCCTGGAACCCCGGCCTGGACGAGGATCTGCCGGTGGTCGCGCCGCAGGCGCGCCGCTGGGGTCTGTTCGGCAGCACCGAGACGTGGGTCGCCGGCACCAACACCCCGCAGTGCGCCGACGACACCTGGCACCCGCTGCCGTCGCAGCTCGTGCACATCGGCGCCGACCAGCTGATCGACTTCACCTCGCTCAAGCCGCACGGCCTCAACCCGGTGCTGCGCTACCAGACCGGCGACGCCGGCGAGTGGGTCACCTGCACCTGCGGGGTGCCCGGCCGGGCGCTGCGGGTGCTGGGCCGCCGCGACGGCGAGGTGAAGTTCCGCGGCCTGCTGCTGAACGCGGATGCCCTGCTGCGCGAGGTGGCCGGGGTGCCCGGCGTGTCGCAGAGCCAGGTGGTCATCACCGAGTATCCGGCCCGCGGCAGCACCTGCGAGGTGCTGGTGGTGCCGGCCCGGGACACGCCCGACGGGCTCGCCGGCCGGGTCCGCGACCACATCCTCGGCTCGGCGTTCGGCGGCCCGAGCACCGCCTTCCAGCGCGACCCCGAGGCCCTGGCGGTCACCGTCACCGGGGCGCTGATCCACAACGAGCGCACCGGCAAGGTGTCCCCGCTGGTCCAGCGGCAGGCGACATGAGCACGCCGGTCATCGTCACGGCGCGCAGCGGTCTCGGACGCGACTTCCGCCTGCTGTGGCTCGGCCAGTCGGTCAGCGCCGTCGGCGACCGGATCAACATCTTCGTGGTGCCGACCGTGATGATCCTGGTGCTGCACGCCTCGGCGTTCCAGGTGGGACTGGTCGGCATGGCCCAGTACCTGGCCATCCCGCTGCTCAGCCTGGTCGCGGGCGTGCTGGTGGACCGCTGGGACCTGCGCCGCACGCTGATCTGGTGCGACCTGCTCCGGGTGCTGGCGATCGCGGCCATCCCGGTGGCGTACGGGCTGGGTGTGCTGTCCGTGCCGCTGGTCTTCGCGGTCGTCGTCGTCGCGAACGCCGCCTCGGTGTTCTTCAACATCGGCTACACCACCACCATCGCGGCGATCGTGCCGGCGGACGGCCGGGTGCAGGCGTACTCGGACCTGGAGGCCAGCCGCAGCGTCGCCGAGGTGATCGGACCGGCGGTCGCAGGGCTGCTGTACCGGCTGCTCGGAGTGGCGTCGCTGCTGGTCGACGCGGTCACCTTCCTGTTCTCGGCGGCCACCGTGCGGGCGATGCGGCCGTATGGGGTGCGCTCGCAGCAGCGGCAACCGATGGGGACCCGGCTGGTCGCCGGAGTCCGGCTCAACTGGAACGACCCGGTGCTGCGCGGCACCATCCTGGGCACCACGCTGCTCAACGCGGGCGGTCCGATCTTCGTGACCGTGCTACCGATCCTGGCCTACCGGGGGCTGCAACTGTCCGTGCCCACGCTGGGCACGGTGATGTCGGTCGCCGCGGTCGCCGCAGTGGCCGGGGCACTGCTCGCCCAGCGGGTCAGCGCCCTCATCGGCGCCGACCGCCTGATGCCCTGGTCCGTGTTCCTGCACTGCCTGGCCGGCCTCGGCATTCTGGCCGCACCGGCGCTGCCCCCCGCGCTCGTGCTCGGGGTGACGTTGAGCTGCTACGGGCTGTTCATGGTCTGGTTCAATGTCAGCACCGCGGCGGTCCGGCTGGCCCGGGTCGACCCGGCCGACCAGGCCGTCTCGCACGCCGCGTTCCGCACCATCACCTGGGGTGTCATCCCGTTCGCGGCGCTGCTCGGCGGGGTACTGGTCGAGGTGCTCACCCCGGCGGTGGGCGTGCTCGACGCGGCCCGGATCACCATGGTCGGCGGCACGCTCATCGGGGTGCTGTTCGCCTGGATTCCCCTGGCCCCCACCCACGCCCGGCTGGCCCGGGAACGCGCCGCGGCGGGTGCTGCATGAGCCGGGTCGTGCTGATCACCGGCTGTTCCTCCGGGATCGGTCTGGCGACCGCGATCCGGGCCGCGCAGGCCGGCTGGACCACGATCGCCACGCTGCGCGATCCGGGCCGCGCGGATCCGCTGCGGCAGGCCGCCGGCGCGGCCGGGGTGACGCTCGACGTACGGCGTCTGGACGTCACCGACGAAGCCTCGGTCGACGCGTGCCTGGCCGCGGTGCTGGACACCCACGGCCGGCTCGACGCCCTGGTCAACAACGCCGGTCTGGCCAACACGTTCGCCAGTGTGGAGACCGCCGGGATGGCCCCGTTCCGGGCCGGGCTGGAGGTCAACCTGTTCGGCGTGGTCGCGATGACCCGGGCGGCGCTGCCGCTCCTGCGCGCCGGCCGGGGCCGGATCGTCACCGTGGGCAGCACCCGCGGGCTGATCGGGCAGCCGTTCAACGAGGCGTACTCGGCGGCCAAGTTCGCGGTCGAGGGGTTCATGGAGAGCCTCGCGCCGGTCGCCGCGAGCCAGGGCGTCCGGGTGGTCATGGTCGAGCCGGGTCCGGTGCTCGGCACCGCGTTCGGCGCCGGCTCCGGGGTCACCCGGGAGTCGCTGCTGGCCGGGGCCGGCCCGTACGCCGAGGTGCTGGCCGACTACCTGGCCTGGGTCGCGCGCGGCGGGCACCCGGGCGCCCAGTCCGCGGCCGAGGTGGCGGAGGTGCTGGTCCGCGCGCTCACCGACGACGCGCCCCCGTTCCGGATCATGACGAGCGCCTGGGGCGAGCAGTACGTCCGCACGAAGCTGGCCGACCCCGGCGGCACCGCGGTGTCGGCGATGACCCGGTCCTGGCTGGCGCCGCGGGCCCTGCACCTGCACCCGGGCGTGGTCCGGCACAGCGTCGACACCGTCGGGGCGATCCGCGACGACCAGTGGGACCGGCCCACCCCCTGCGCCGGGTGGACGGTGGCTCAGCTCGTGGCGCACATGATCCGGGAGAACCGCGGGTTCGCCGCGGCGGCCCGGGGCGAGCACACCGGGCCGGCGGACTGGCACACCCCGATCGGCGCGGATCCCCGGGCCGAGTACGCCGCGTCCGCCCGGGAGGTGACCGCGGCGTTCACGGCCGAGGGCGCGCTGGACCGTACTCTCTGGCTGCCGATGATCCGGGACGGGATCTCGTTGCCGGCCCGGCAGGCCCTCGGTTTCCACCTGCTCGACTATGTGGTGCACGGCTGGGACGTGGCGGCGGCGATCGGGCAGCCGGTCTCCTTCACCGACGAGGTCCTCACCGTGGTCCGGGAGATCGCCGAGCGCGACGTACCGGACGGGCCGCGCCGCCGCCGTCCACAAGCGACGTTCGCTCCCGCCCGGCCGGCGGACGACGGCGCTCCCCCGCTGGACCGGCTGCTCGCGTTCCTGGGCCGCGATCCGCTCTGGGGCCGGCGATGAGCGCCCGTCCTGGCGGGGCCGGGCCGACGTGGCGCGGGCGTCTCGGCGGCGTGCTCGCCGACTTCCTCATCGCGGCCCGGGTCCACGCGGATCGCCCGGCGATCAGAGCCGAAGGCGTCGACCTGACATACGCCGGACTGGCGGCCCGGGTGGCCGACTTCGCCGCTTGCCTCGGTGCGAAGCCCGGCGTGGTCGGTGTCCCGGCCGGCCATCACGCCGACACGGTGACCGCACTGTTCGGGGTGTGGGCCGCCGGTGGCACCTACTGCCCGATCGATCCCGGCTTCCCCGAACAGCGCCGCACCACCATGGCCGCCGCCGCCGGCTGCCGGGTGCTGATCGGCGCCGACGGCCGGCCCGCACCGGGTCCCGGCGGCCCCGATCCGGAGGCGGCCTACGTGCTGTTCACCTCAGGCTCAACCGGCGATCCCCAACCTGTGGTGACTCCGCACCGGGCGATCGCCACGACCGTCGGATCCCTGCGCGAGCTGTTCGGCATCACGCCGCAGGACCGGGTGCTGCAGTTCGCGTCGCTCAACTGGGACACCTGCTTCGAGGAGATCCTGCCCGCGCTCACCGGCGGGGCGTGCCTGGTGTTCGACGCGGACGCACACCGCGGCTCGTTCCCGCGGTTCCTGCGGATGCTCGCCCGGGAGCGGATCACCGTGCTGGACCTGCCGACCGCGTTCTGGCACGAGCTGGTGGGGCACCTGCACGAGTCCGGGGAGGCGCTGCCGGCGTGCGTACGGCTCGTGATCATCGGCGGGGAGGCCGCCGCGCCCGGGAAGGTCGCGCAGTGGTCGGCGTTGCCGGTGCGGCACGTTCAGCTGCTCAACACGTACGGGTGCACCGAGACGACCCTGATCACCCACGCGCTGGAGCTGACCGGCGCGCCGGACCCGGTCCCGATCGGCCGGGCCCTGCCGCACGTGGCCGAGCACCTCGGCGAGGGCGGCGAACTGCTGATCGGCGGGCCGGCGCTGGCCGACGGCTACCTGTTCCGGCCGGCGGCGACCGCCGAACGCTTCGTCACGGTCGGCGGGCGACGGTTCTTCCGCACCGGCGACCGGGTGTCCCGGGCCGCCGACGGCGTACTCACCCACCGCGGCCGGATCGACCACGAGGTGAAGATCCGCGGGATCCGGGTGGACCCGGCCGAGGTCGAAGCGCACCTCACCGGTCATCCGGCGGTCCGCGCGGCCCTGGTCACCGGGGTCACGGTGGCGGGCCGCACGGCCCTCGCGGCGTACGTCGTCCCCCGGGCCGGCACGTCCGGCACCGGGCTGCCGGACCGGATCGCCGCCCACCTGCGCGGCCGGGTCCCGGCCCACCTGGTTCCCAGTCACATCCACGTCGTGGCCGAGCTCGCCTACACCGCGAGCGGCAAGGTCGATCGGCGCGCGAGCAAGGAGATGCTGTCATGAACGTCCACCAGGCGACCGACCTGTTCCGGCGGGTCCTGGAGAACCCGCGGGTCAGCGAGCAGGACGACTTCTTCCACCTGGGCGGTGATTCGCTGCTGGCGACCCGGGTGCTCAGCGCCGTGGCCCGCGAGCACGGCGTCGAGCTGACCTTCGAGGACTTCCTGCTCGCCCCCACCCCGGCCGCGCTGGCCAGCACGGTCACGGGGGCGCCCCGATGAGCGTCGTGGTGATCGGCGCCGGGCTGGCCGGGCTGACCGCCGCCACCGATCTGGCCGCCGCCGGGGTGGAGACCACCGTGCTGGAGGCCCGCGACCGGGTCGGCGGACGCACCCACGGCATCGAGGTGGCGCCGGGCGCGTGGGCCGACGCCGGGGCCGCGTACCTCGGTGACCGGCACACCGAACTGCACAAGCTGCTGGCCGGGCTGGGGTTGTCGGCGACACCGACCGCGATGTGGGGCGGCAGCCGCTTCGCGCTGGGCAGCGGCGAGAAGACCCGGGCCGGGCGGTTCCCGCCGCTGAACGCCGTCGCGCTCGGCGAGCTGTTCGACCTGCTCTACGACCTGACCGCGCGGGTCCGGCCCGAGGCGCCGTGGTCAACGCCGGACGCGGCCGCCCTGGACACCGTCACGGCCGCGGAGTGGGCGGCCGGCAACCTGCGCCACCCGGACGCGAGGCTGTTCTTCCCCTTGTTCCTGGGCGAGATGATGGCCGCCGACCCGGCCTCGGTTTCGGTGCTGCACATGGCGCTCTACCTGCGCTCGGGCGGCGGGATCAGATATCTCAACGCGTTCGACGGCGGCGCGCAGCAGGACCGGGTGCTCGGCGGCGCCCACCAGGTCGCCGAACGGCTCGCCGCGCAGCTCGGCGCCCGGGTCCGGCTGAACCGGCCCGTGCACGCGATCCACCAGCACGACGGCCGGGTGAGCGTGCACACGGGCACCGGCGAGTACTACCACGGCGACGCGGTCGTGGTGGCTGTGCCGCCCGCGCTGGCCCAGGCCATCGACTACCGGCCGGGCCTGCCGGCGCCCCGGGCCACCACGGCCACCGGGCGGGGCTGCGCGGTGAAGGTGCAGATCGTCTACCGGGAGCCGTACTGGCACGCCCACGGACTGTCCGGGTGGTCGGTGAGCGCCACCGGCCCCCTTCTGTCCACCGTGGACGACTCGCCGCCCGGGGGCGAGGCCGGGGTGCTGACCGGGTTCGTGACCGGCGCCGAGGCGTACCGGTTCGCGGCGCTGGACCCCGCAGCCCGCGAGGACGAGGCCCTGCACCAGGTCGCCGAGCTGTTCCCCCGGCTGCCGGCGCCGCTCGCCGTGCACGTCAGCGACTGGGTCAACGAGCCGTACAGCCGGGGCTGTTACGCGGCCGTGTTCGGGCCCGGTGACTGGTCGCGGCTCGGCCCGCGGCTGAGCACCCCGCACGGCCGGGTGCACTGGGCCGGCACGGAGACGAGCACCGAGTTCTTCGGGCTCATGGAGGGGGCCATCCGCTCGGGCCACCGGGTGGCCACGGAAATCCTGTCCAGCCACGAAACCGCAAGGAGAAAGCGATGACCGACAGTCCGATCGCCCCGCTCGACGTGCGCCGGCAGTTCATGACCGAACCGGGCCTGGGCGCCGGGAACTTCCTCGACCACGCCGTCCGGTCCAACCCCCACCGGGCGGTGCCGCTGATCTACGCGCACAGCGTCGACCACCGGGGCCAGGTGGCGCTGCGCGGGCACAGCCTGCTGGAGCTGGCCGCCCTGCGCGACCGGTACGCCCGGTGGTACCGGGCCAACGGGGTCCGCCCCGGCGACCCGGTCGGCATCGTGGTCGCCGAGGGCCTGGAACCGCTGATCCACTACCTGGCCCTGACCGCGCTGGGCGCCATCCCGGCGATGATCAACGACGCCATGCGGCCGGACGTGCTGCTCCGCTACCTCGAGCACGTCGGCGTCGTGGGGGTGGTCGCGGACGACACCACGCGGCTGGCCTCGGCGTACCGGGCCGACCCGGCCACCCGGCCCCGGTTCCTGACGCCGGCCGCCGAGATCCAGGCCTATGACGACACCGGTACGCCGCTTCCGGAGCAGTACCCCTACCGGCACGGGCCCGACGACGTGTGCGCGCTGATCCACTCGTCGGGCACCACCGGCAGTCCGAAGTCCACCATCCTCGGGCACCGCAGCTTCTGGGACGGCAAGCAGGCGCGGATGACCCGGTTCCCCGCCGAGCCGTACGACAGGCTGATGTCACTGATGCCGCACACGCATGCCGGCGGGCTCAGCTACTTCCTCACCGCGATCCTGCTCGGCCTGCCCACGGTGGTGATGGCCGACTGGCGCCGCAGCGTCGTCGAGCCGGTGATGGAGGCGTTCCAGCCGACCATGCTGGCCTCGTTCCCGCGTACCTTCGTCGAGCTGGCCACCGGCGACCTGCCGGTGCGCGGCGCGGCCCGGGTGCACTCCTGGTTCAACACCGGCGACTCCGCCCACTACGGCCACATCCGGCGCCTGGTCGGCCTGGGTGAGCGCCCGGCCGGGCTGCTCGCCGCCTGGCTGCTGCCGCAGGACCGGGCCGCGAACGGCGCCCTGCCGGGCTCGCAGTTCATCGACGGGCTCGGCTCCTCCGAGATGGGCATGGCCCTGTTCGGCGGCCTGACCACCCCGGAGACGCCGCGCAACGACAGGTGCGTCGGCATGCCGCAGGACGCCGTGATCAAGGCGGCGGTGCTCGACGACGACGGCAACGAGCTCCCCGACGGCACGGTCGGGCTGCTCGGCGTGATCACCCCGTCCCGGACGCCCGGATACTGGAAGAACGCGCGGCTGACCGAGAGCTTCGAGCTCAACGGCTACTGGCTGACCGGGGACGTGGCCCGCCGCGACGCCGAGGGCAACTACTACCACCTGGACCGTACGGTCGACGTCATCGACACCCTGACCGGGCCGGTCTACAGCCTGCCGATCGAGGAGGTGCTGATCGCCGACTGCGCCGACCTGGTGCTGGACTGCTCGGTGGTGGGCGTACCGGCCCCCGACGGCTGCGGCCAGCTCCCGATCGCCGTGGTCCGCCCGCAGGCCGGCGCGGCCGCGGCCACCGCCGAGCTGATCCTGGAGAAGGCGAACAAGGAGCTGGCCGCGGCCGGGCTGGCCACCCTGGCCGCGGTGGTGATCGAGGATCTCCCGCTCGGTCCGACCGGGAAGGTGCTCAAGCGGGAGCTGCGCACCCGGCACGCGGGCATGTTCTACCGGAGCGACCGGGATCCGGCGGGCCAGGTCAGCGGCTGAGGCAGGCGGCCGGGCCGCCGGGGAGCGTCCCGGGGCTGCGGCCAGGGCCGGAGCATCGCGACCCGTATATTGCGGTCATGGCAGACCAGCCCGACACCTCGGCCTTCCCGCCCCGCCGCCGCTCGGCGCGGCTCGGGGTGGCGGTGACCAGCGAGCTCGTCGAGCTCATCGTCACCGGTGAGATCCCCGAGGGCGGCCTGCTGCCCCCGGAGGGCCCGCTCAGCGATCACTTCGGGGTGAGCCGCACCGTGATCCGCGAGTCGGTGAAGCGGCTCGAGGAGAAGGGGCTGGTCGTGGTCGCCCAGGGCCGGGGCACGCAGGTGGCCCGGTCCGGGTCGTGGAACATGCTGGATCCCATCGTGCTGTCCGCGCTGATCGACAGTGACGAGTCGCTGGGCATCCTCGACGAGCTCACGATCGTGCGGGGCAACCTGGAGTCGGCCATGGCCGGCGCGGTGGCCGCGCACCACACCCAGGAGGAGCTGGCGCGCATCGAGCACGTCCTGGACGCGATGCGGGAGATGCGGCAGGAGAGCGACGCCTTCCGGCAGGAGGACGTCGTCTTCCACTTCACGGTCATGGAGATCTCCCGGAACCGGCTGGCCGAGAACATAGCCAAACGCCTGTACCGGCGCGCGCTGGAGAGCGACCGGTACCAGGGGCTGCGTTACGACGGCGCTTTCGCGTCGACCATCGAGGAGCACAGCAAGGTCGTCGAGGCGATCGCCCGGCACGACGTCGAGGGCGCCGAGCGGGCGATGCGCCACCACATCGTCAGCTCCTGGCAGCGGCGCCGCCCGGCGGCTCCTCCGGAGAGCGGCTCGTAGGTCCCGCCGGCACCGCGCCCGCCGGGATGAGGCCGGCCGCGACCAGGTCACGCCAGAGCCCGGCGGGGATGCCGGTGGTGAACCGCTCGATGTCCTCGTCGACCTCGCGGGGTGACCGCATGCCGATGGCCACGGCGGCGACCGCGGGGTGCAGCAGCGGGAAGGCCAGCGCCGCGGCCGGCAGCGGCACACCGTGGTCCGCGCAGATCGACGCGATCATCCTGGTCCGCTCGACCACCGCGGCGTCGGCCGGGCGGTATTCGTAGGTGGCGCCGGGCTCGGGCTGAGCCGTCGAGAGCAGGCCGGTGGCGAACACGCCGGCGGCGACGATCGCGACGCCGGCGTCCCGGGCCGGCCCGAGCACCGTATCGAGGGCACTGTGCTCGAGCAGCGAGTACCGGTTGGCCAGCATGATCACGTCGACCAGGCCCTCGCGGATCAGCGGTCCGAGGCCGGCGGTCGAGTTCGTCCCGATGCCGATGGCCGACACGACGCCCGCCGCCTTCAGCCGCGCCAGCGACGCCAGGGCCTCCCGGGCCGCGCCGTCCCAGGCCTGGTCGGGGTCGTGCGCGTAGAGGATGTCGATCCGGTCGAGTCCGAGGCGTTCGAGACTTTCCCGCAGGGACCGCTCGACGCCGTCGGCGGAGAAGTCCCAGCGCCGCTCCAGGTCTCCGGGCACGACGAAGCCGTCGTCGTCCTGGTCGAGCGGCCGTACGCGGGGAACGAGCAGCCGGCCGACCTTGGTGGAGATGAGGAACTCGTCCCGCGGCCGGTGGCGCAGCTCGGCACCGATGCGCCGCTCGGACAGCCCGAGGCCGTAGTGCGGCGCGGTGTCGAAGTAGCGGATACCGCGTTCCCAGGCCCGGCGCAGCGTACGGGCGGCCTGCTCGTCGTCCATGGCCCGGGCGAAGTTGCCCAGCGGCGCGCCGCCCAGCCCGAGGATGCCGCGGCGCCGCAGGACCTCGACCGCGCCGGTCATGTGCCGAGCCCGTAGCAGGCCGAGGCGGTTCCGGACATGATGGCCGTACGCTCCCCCGCGCTCAGCTCGGCCACCAACTCGTCCACAGCCGCACGCCACGCGACCGGGCCCGCGCCCAGACACGCCACCGGCCAGTCCGAGCCGTACATGAGCCGCTGCGGGCCGAATGCCTCGAGCGCCACGCCGACCACCCGGCGCAGCCGTCGCGGGTCCGGCACGAGCCCGGCCAGCCCGGAGATCTTGGCGACGACATTCGGCCGGGCGGCGAGCACCCGCAGGCCGCGTTCCCAGCCGTCGTCGTCGATGGAGTCGGCGATGCCACCGAGATGGTCGACGACGAAGCGCAGGCCGGGATGCTCCCCGGCGACGGTCGCGGCCAGCGGTTGCTGCCACGAGCGGACGACCAGGTCGAAGCACAGGCCGCGGACACTGAGCACGTCGAGGGCCACGCTGACGTCGGGCTGGTGCAGCCAGGCCGGATCCGGGTCGAGGTGGACCAGGTGGCGCAGGCCGACCAGCGGCCGGCCCGGGCCCGGCTCCAGCGTGTCGAGCTGCGCGGCGGCGTCGCCGGTGAGATCGATCCAGCCGACCACCCCGGCCACCCGGGGCCCGGCCCCGGCCAGCAGCCGCCGGGTCTCGGCGATGCTGTTGCTGGCCTGGACCACCACCGCGGTGTCGCTGCCGGTCTCGTCAAGCATGCGTGCGAGATCGCCGGCGGCGAAGTCGCGGTCGATGACCGCCATCGTCGCCGGATCGATCCAGGGCTGCGGATCAGTGGCGCGGTTCCACAGGTGCACGTGCGCGTCGATCACCCCGTTCATGACAGGTGCCGCAGGTCGCGCCGGGACTCGGGAACCAGCCGCAGCCCGGCCCGGCGGGGACGCACGTGCGGGCCGGTGATCCCGGCGACCGGGTTGGCGGCCCGGACCGCGTTGATGTGCTCCTCGTCGACCCGGATGCCGATGCCCGGCTCGTCACCGAGGACGATACCGCCGTCCATGACCTCCTGATCGATCCGCAGACCGATCGGCGAGTCGAGGTGCTGAACCTCGAAGGACAGGTGGTTGGGCACCGCGGCGGCGGCGTGGGCCACCGGGTTGGCGTGATAGGACACCGGGCTCACCGGCAGGTCGTGGCTGTGCGCGACGGCGGCCACCCGGAGGAAGTGGGTGATGCCCCAGACGTTGCCGACCTGGACGATGTCGACCGCGCCGGCGTCCAGCAGCGGCCGGTACTGCTCCAGGCCGGTGAGGTTCTCGCCGGTCGCCACGGCCGCGCGTACGTGCTGGCGCACCGAGGCGAGACCGGCCGCGTCCCACCGGCGCACCGGCTCCTCGATCCAGGCCAGGTCGACGGAGCGTTCCAGCTCGCTGACGAACCGGACCGCCTGCGTACGGTTCCAGGCCTCGTTCGCGTCGAGCATGAGCGCCGGATGCGCCGAGTTGCGGTGCAGCACGTCGCGGACCGCCAGCAGCCGGCGCAGGTCGTGGGTGACGTCGAGGCCGCCCTTGAGCTTGGCCGAGCTGAACCCGCGGTCGGCGTAGCGCTCGTAGAGACGGACCAGCGCCTCGTCGTCGAGCGCGATGTCGAGCCCGGAGGCGTAACCGGGCACGAACCGGTCCAGCGCCCCGAGGGTCCGCCAGAGCGGCTCGCCCGCCGCCTTCGCCTTGAGGTCCCACAGCGCCATGTCGATCGCCCCGACCGCGCCGAACGTCGCCCCGGCGTGACCGGTCTTGAACACCCAGCTCAGCATGCGGTCGTAGAGCGCGGTGACGGCCCGCGGGTCCTCGCCCTCGACGGCACCGAAGATCCGGTCGATGTCGCCGTGGGGGCCGACGCCGACGCCTTCCAGCCCGTCGTCGGTCTCGAGGATCAGCACGTGGACGTCGGTGCGCGGCCCGGGCATCACGCCGTTGGCGTCACCGGTCAGCCGCCCCCAGTCGTGCTTGGTCAACAGGCTGCGATAACCGGTGACTTTCATGTCGGCTCCTTCGGCTGAGAATGGCGCTCACTCCTTGGTCCCGCCGGCGGTCATACCGGCGACCAGGAAGCGTTGTGACACGAGGAAGACGATGAGCACCGGCAGCACCGAGACCACGGTCGCCAGGGCCAGCGTCGGCAGCTGGACCGACTGGCCGCCGGCCGAGCTCGGGTTGAACGCCGGGGTGGAGGCGAGCAGGGAGGTCAGCCCGACCTGCACCGGATACCCGTCGCTGGAGGGCAGCATCACGAAGGGCAGGAAGAAGTTGTTCCAGTTCTGCACGAAGCTGAAGAACGCGACCAGCGCGACGATCGGCGCCGCCAGCGGCAGGGCGATCCTGGTGAAGACCTGGATCTCGCGGCACCCGTCGATCCGGGCCGCGGCCAGCAGGTCGCGCGGGATGCTGGTGGAGAAGTAGATGTAGGTCAGGTACACCCCGAACGGGAAGAACGACATCGGCAGGATCACCGACAGCGGACTGCCGATCAGGCCCACCGCGTTGAGCTCCAGGAAGATCGGCAGCACCAGCGCGGTGTTGGGGATCAGCATGACGATCAGGGTCAGCACCAGCAGCAGCCGCCGGAACCGGAACCGGGTCAGGGCCAGCGCGTAACCGGCCGGGATGCTCACCACCAGGGTGATGACCAGCGCGCCGATGGCGTACAGCGCCGAGTTGGTCATCCAGGTGGTGACCGCGCCGTCCTGGAAGCCGAACAGCTGGCTCCAGTTGGTCGCCAGGTCGCCGGTGCTGCCGAAGGCGAACGGGTTGCCGACGCTCAGGCCGCGCGTCGACTTGGTGGTGGCCAGCAGCAGCCAGACGATGGGGACGGCGAAGAACAGCACGAACACCGTCACCATGACCGCGACGATCGTCCGGCCGCTCCAGCCGCTGACGCCGGGCCGGTGCGCCGCCGCGGAACCGGTGGGCACAGAGCTCATGGGTTCACTCCCGCTCGAACAGGCCGCCGCGCGTCACGAAGACGGCCGACAGCGCGAGGGCGACGACGAGCAGCAGCAGGGAGATCGCCGCCGCTCCGTTGAAGTCGTTCTGCTGGAACGCGTACTGGTACGCGAGCTGGTTGAGCGAGTAGTCGTTGGGCACGACGGCGTTGCTGGCCTGCGAGAGCAGCTGCGGCTCGACGAAGAGCTGGGTGCCCGCGGCGAGCGACATGATGCCCATGTACGAGATCCACTTGCGCAGCATCGGCAGCTGGATGCGCCAGGCGATCTGCACGGCGTTCGCACCGTCCACCCGGGCCGCCTCGATGACCTCGGCGCTGATGTTGTTCAGGGCGCCGTACATGATGACGATCCAGCCGCCGGCGCCGGTCCAGAAGGCGATGACGGCGAAGATGACCGGCAGGTTCCCCGGCACGATCACCTGCACGAAGCTCTCGAAGCCGAACAGCCGCAGCAGGCCGCCCACCGGGCTGGCCGTCGGGTCGAGGACGAACAGCCACAGCAGCACGCTGGAGGCACCGGCCAGCGCGCCCGGCAGGTAGAAGACCAGCCGCAGGGTCCGGCTGAGCCACCGGACCTTGATCGCGTGCACGACGACCGCCAGCACCGTCACCAGCGCCACCAGCGCCACCAGCCAGATCACCAGGTAGAGGGCCACGTGCCAGACCGCCGGCCAGAAGCGGAAGTCGCCGACCACCTTGGAGAAGTTGGCCAGCCCCGCGAATCCGCCGGTGGCGTCGGTGAACGCGAGGTACACCGCGTACAGCGCCGGCAGCAGACCGAAGGCCAGCGTGAGCACCGCGTAGCCCGAGATGAGGCCGTAGCTCATCACGTTGTCGCGGCCGGCGGGCGGGCGGCCGGCCGCCCGCCGCGTCGCCACGGCCGCCGCCTGCGCGGTGCGGTCGACGACCGTCATTTGACCGTGTATCCGTCGACCTGCGCCTGGTTCTTGATCGCGGTCTGCCACTCCGGGAGGAGCGTGACCACGCTCTTGCCGCCGGCGATGGCCGGCGTCATCGTCTTGGCCCAGACGGCCTCCTGGCTGAAGATGCCCGAGCCCCAGCCGGGCCAGATCGACGTGCCGGCGGTGACGATGGCCTTCAGGTCGGTGGCGTAGTAGCCGCTCGACTCCTGCTTCTTCACCCACTTCTCGGCGGCCGGCCCGTACGCGGGATAGCCCGGAGCGACCGCCACCTGGTAGTCGTCGGCGGTCGTGACGAACTCGGCGAAGGCCTCGGCGGCCTTGAGGTTCTTCGAGTGGCTGCTGATGAACCAGGTGCCGCCGCCGACGTTGCCGGTCACGGCGTCCTCGCCCTGCCAGGCCAGGGGCGCGGCCACCCCGAGCTGGCCGGCCGGCACCTTGAGCGATTGCGGGTTGTTGAAGATGGCCCCGGCGTACCAGGCCGGTCCGGGCATCATCAGCACCTTGCCGGAGTACTTCTTCACGAACTCCGGCGTGAAGACGCTGATGTTCGGCGTGGTGCCGTTCTTGATCAGCGTGTCGAGCATCGTGGCCGCGCGCTGGCACTGCGGACTGGTGGTGTTGACCGTGACGGTCTTCGGGCCGGTGATGTCGTTCGCCTGGCACTTGCTGCCCCAGAAGAAGACCTCCGGGGTCCAGGCGTCGCCCACGGTGCCGACGATGTGCCCGGGATGTTCCTGGGCGACCTTCTCACCGAGCGCCTGGTATTCCTGCCAGGTGGTCGGGACCTTGTAACCGAACTGGTCCAGCAGCGCCTTGTTGTACCAGAGCACGACCTGGGCGAGGTCGTTGCGCAGGCAGTGGACCTTGCCGTCGACCGTGCACGGGTTCAGCGCGCCCGGGGTCCACTTGTCCAGGGTGGCCTGGGGCACGAGCCCGCCGTTGAGTACGGCGGCGAAGGCCTGCTTGCCGTTGCTCGGCTGACTGGCCCAGGCCGCGTCGTTGTTCTGCGTCGAGAACACGACGTCGGGCCAGCCGCTCTGGGTGCGGTCGAAGAGCTGGATCTTGGTACGGAACGAGTTGGAGCCGTTGGCCGATCCGTCGTAGGTCACGACCTGGATCGGCACCTCCGGATGGGCCTTCTTGAAGGCGTCCGCGGCCTTCGTCCGGTCAGCGTCCACCCACACCGTGATGGCCGCTTTGTCGTCCTGGGTGACCTGGGGGAATCCGTAGGAGCCGGCGGTCGAGCCCTTGTCGTCGCCACCGCAGCCGGCGAGGGCGACAGTGAGGACCGCGACGCCGCCGAGGGCTGTCATGAGAGAACGGATGGAGCGGGCACGCCTGAAACGGACCATATCGGTGTCCTTTTCTGATCTTCCATATTGACGCCGCGTTCATCGGCCCGAAATATAAGGGCATACGTATGATGTTTGCAAGGGAGAGCTGCGAATGAAGGCCACGACGTACGAGGGCTCAGCCCGGCTGCGGACGGTGTCCGTGGACGTGGCACCACCAGGACCGGGCGAGCTGCAGATCGCCGTCGCCTACTGCGGTCTCTGCGGCACCGATCTGCACATCGTGCACGGCACCATGGACGCCCGGGTACGGACACCGCTGGTGTTCGGTCACGAGGCCTCCGGCACCGTGGCCGCCGTGGGCGCCGGCGTCCAGGGCTGGGCGGTCGGCGACCCGCTGACGGTGATGCCGCTGCTCTGGGACGGCACCTGCGCCGCCTGCCTGGCCGGCCATCAGCACATCTGCCAGAACCTGGTCTTCGTGGGCATCGACTCCCCCGGTGCGCTGCAACAGCGCTGGAACGTACCGGCCTCGATCGCCGTGCCGCTGCCCGGTGACCTGGACCTGCGTACCGCGGCGCTGGTCGAGCCGGCCGCCGTGGCCGTGCACGACGTCCGCCGCTCCGAGTTGCAGGTGGGCGATCGGGTCGTCGTGCTGGGCGGCGGTCCGATCGGGGTGCTCATCGCCTGCGTGGCGCGCGAAGCGGGAGCCGAGGTCCGGGTCGCCGAGATCGACGAGTCCCGCCGCAGCAGCGTCGCGGCACTCGGCTTCGAGGTGCTGGACCCGGCCGGCACCGACCTCACCGCCGAGGTCGAGAGCTGGACCGGCGGTGTCGGCGCCGATGTGGTGTTCGAGGTGTCGGGCGCGGCCGCGGCGGTCCGCGCCACCACCGCGCTGGCGAAGGTCCGGGGCACGATCGTCGTCGTCGCGATCCACGCCGCCGCTCGTGAGATCGACCTCCAGCGGGTCTTCTGGCGGGAGCTGCGCCTGCTGGGCGCGCGGGTCTACCAGCGATCCGACTTCGAGCGGGCGATCGAGCTGCTGCGCCGGGGGGTCATCCCGGCGGCGGCGCTGATCTCGGGCGTCGTGCCGCTGGAGGAGACAGCCACCGCGGTCGCGGACCTGTCGGCCGGCCGGGCCATGAAGATCCTCGTCGACGTGGCCGGGGAGGCGATGGCATGAGCGGGCTGTTCGATCTGGCGGGCCGGCTCGCCGTGGTGACCGGCGCCCGTCGCGGCATCGGCCGGGCGATGGCCGAAGCCCTGGCCGCCGCGGGTGCGGACATCATCGGGGTCAGCGCCCGGATGCACGCCGACGACGAGGTCGCCGGGGCGGTCCGCGGCCTCGGCCGCACCTTCGAGGCCCGCGCCGTCGACTTCGCCGACCGCGACGCCGTGGTCGCGCTGGGCACCGAGCTGGCCGGGCGGGCGCCGGACATCCTGATCAACAACGCCGGCACCATCGAACGGGCACCGGCGGCCGAGCACCCGCTGGCCTGGTGGGACCGGGTCATCGAGGTCGACCTGTCCAGCCAGTTCGCGCTGACCCAGCTGGTCGCCGCGCCGATGCTGGAACGCGGCAGCGGCAAGATCGTCTTCACGGCCAGCCTGCTCAGCTTCCAGGGCGGCATCAACGTCCCCGGCTACACCGCCGCCAAGTCGGGGATCGCCGGGCTCACCCGGGCGCTGGCCAACGAGTGGGCCGGCCGGGGCGTCAACGTCAACGCGATCGCGCCGGGCTACATCGCCACCGACAACACCGCGGCGTTGCGCGAGGATCCCGATCGCTCCCGGTCGATCCTGGAACGGATCCCGGCCGGGCGCTGGGGTGACAGCGCCGACCTCGCGGGCGCGGCGGTCTTCCTCAGCTCCGCGGCCTCGGACTACATCTCCGGCACGGTCCTCGCGGTGGACGGCGGCTGGCTGGGCCGATGACCGCGGCCCCACCGGGGGCATTGACAAGACATCGATACTTGCCACTCATGAGGCGCTTACAACGGACAGCCATGGCGGCGGTCGTGCTCATCACCACCGCCGCCGCCGTCACCGCGATCCCGGCGCAGGCCGGGGCCGCACCGTCCACCGAGGATCGGCTCGAGGTCTACGTCGGCACGCTCGACCACCATCAGTGGGACACGTTGCGCACCGCCGGCCTGGCGGCCGACGAGCTCGGCCGCGCACCGGTTCCCGGCCACAAGACTCCGGTCGAGGTGATCCTCGGCCGGGCCCAGGCGGACCGGCTCGTCAAGGCCGGCGTTCCCCTGGCCCGCAAGCCGGAGACCGCATCGACGCGCTCCCGCAAGGCGGCCGGTCCCACGGTCTTCCGTCCCTACCAGACGCCCGGCGGCATCCGCGAGGAGCTGGCCGGCACCGCGGCGCGCTTCCCGGCGCTGGCGAAGCTCGAGACGATCGGCCGGACCGTCCGCGGGGTCCCGATCCAGGCGGTCAAGGTCACCCGCAACGCCCGGACCGTGCCCGACGGCCGCCGCCCGGCCGTGCTCTACCTCGGCGGACAGCACGCCCGGGAGTGGATCACCCCGGAGATGACCCGGCGGCTGATGCACCACGTCCTCGACAGCTACGGCACCGACCCCACCATCACCGGCCTGGTGAACACCACCGAGCTGTGGTTCCTGCCGGTGGCCAACCCCGACGGCTACGACCTCACCTTCACCTCCGACGAATACCGTTACTGGCGCAAGAACATGCGCGACAACAACGGCGACGGCCGGTACGGCCCCGAGGACGGCGTCGACCTCAACCGCAACTTCGCCGAGAAGTGGGGATACGACAACGAAGGCTCGTCGCCGGAACCGGACGACGAGACCTACCGGGGTCCCGCGCCGCAGTCCGAGCCGGAGACCCGGGCGATGGACGCGCTGTTCCACCGGGTCGGCTTCGAGTTCCTGGTCAACTACCACTCGGCCGCCCAGCTCATCCTCTGGGGCGCGGGCTGGCAGGTCGAGACGGTCAGCCCGGACGACCAGATCGCCATGGCGCTGGCCGGCGACGATGCCCACCCGGCCGTACCCGGCTATGACCCGGACATCTCCGCCGAGCTCTACGTCACCAACGGCGACACCGATCATCACGCGCAGGCCCGGACGGGGACCGTCGGTTTCGCCCCCGAGATGTCGACGTGCCAGACCGCCTCGGAGTCCGATCCGGACGACGCCTGGCGACCGGAGGACTGCCGTACCGAATTCGACTTCCCCGACGACGAGAAGCTGATCCAGGCCGAGGTGGCCAAGAACATCCCGTTCGCGCTCTCGCTGGCCCGGTCGGCCCCGAACCCGGCCGATCCGGTGTCCGTGGTCGGCCGGTCGACCCGGGACTTCGTCCCCGACACCTTCCCCGATTCCTTCGGCACCACCCAGCAGGTGGCCGTGATCGCCAAGCGCTCACTGCGCAACGTGCGGCTGCACGCCAGGATCAACGGCAGAGAGCGTACGGCCGCGGTCACGGAGTGGCAGGGCGGCAAGAGGTACGGCGGCAGCGCGGACAAGTACTTCGCGGAACTGCGCGGCACCGTCACCGGTCAGAAGCCGGGCGACCGGGTGACCGTCTGGTTCACCGCCGCCGGCGGACACCGGAGCGAGCCCTTCACCTACACAGTCAACCGGCAGGTCGGTGGTGACGTGCTGGTGCTGGCCACCGAGGACGTCACCGGCATCGAACCGGCGAACACCGACGGCGCCACCTCGGCCCGGTACGCGCGCACCTACGTCGACGCCCTCAAGCGTTCCGGTCACACCGCCGACGTCTACGACATGGACACGCACGGCCGGCAGGCCCCGCACCCGCTCGGCGTCCTGTCGCACTACCGGGCGGTGGTGTGGGAGACCGGCGACGACATCGTCCCGCGCAACCCGGGCCAGCCCGATTGGGCCACCACCCGGGCCACCTTCGAGACCGACCTGGCCGTCCGCGACTACCTCAACGAGGGCGGCAAGCTGCTGCACGCCGGCCAGTACGCCCAGTACGCCGGGGCCGCCGGTTACTTCTACCTGCCTCAGGGTCCTGGGGAGTGCGGGGACGGCGGCGATGATCTCGACTGCCAGCCGGTGAGCGACGACTTCCGGCAGTACTGGCTCGGCGCGGGCGCGTACGTGGACAACGGCGGGAGCGCGGCACTGGCCGGCACCGCCGGCAAGCTGGCGGGTTTCTCCGCCCCGGCCGGGGCGCAGCAGCACACAGCGGCGTTCCTGAGCACGTCGAGCGAGCTGCCCCCGGCGAAGTTCCCGCAGTTCACCAGCACGGTCCCGATGGTCTGGCGACAGGACGGGCCGGGGCCCTACGACCCCGCCGACGGGAACCAGTTCCTGTGGAGCGGGCGCTCGGACTCCTCCTACAAGCGACTGACCAGGACCGTCGACCTGACCACCGCGCAGGACGCCCACCTGCGGTTCAAGACCTCGTTCGACACGGACCAGGGGGCCGACTTCCTCATCGTGGAGGCGCACGAGGTCGGCACCGACAACTGGACCACACTGCCCGACACCGGCGGCCTGACCAGTACGGACGTCGGGTGGACGTGCCAGTGGGAACGCCTCGACCCGCACCCGTTCCTGGCCCACTACTGGGCCGAGGACTGCACGCCGCACGGCTCCACCGGCGACTGGAACGCCGCCACCGGCAACAGCGGCGGGTGGCGGGACTTCCATGCCGACCTGTCCGGGTACGCGGGCAAGCAGGTCGAGATCTCCATCAGCTACACGTCCGACTGGTACGTCCAGGGCTACGGCGTCTTCCTCGACGACGTACGCCTGGACGTGGACGGCGCGACCGTCACGCGTACGTCCTTCGAGACGGACCTGGGCGGCTGGACGGTGGCCGGGCCGCCGCCGGGTTCCGCGCCCAACCCGACCGACTGGACCCGGGCCGGGCACGTGTACGACTTCGGCGCCGCGACCGCCACCCCGGCGACGCTCTACTTCGGGTTCGGACCGGAGAAGCTGACCGCGGCGGACCGCACCGAGCTGGTGTCCCGGTCGATGCGGCAACTCCTGAAGTGAACGGGACGGGCCCACGCCGTGGTGGCGTGGGCCCGTCCGGTCAGCCGGTCAGGGACGCGTCCACCGCTGGTTGGCGCCCCCGTTGCAGGACCAGAGGTTGATCTTCGTGCCGGCGGCGGTGGCGGCGCCGGTGGCGTCCAGGCACAGCCCGGAGGCCACGCCGGTGATGGTGCCGGCGGCGTTGAGATTCCACTGCTGGTTGGGCTGGCCGTTGCAGTCCCAGATGATGACCGCGGTGCCGTTGCTGGTGCCCGCTCCCGACGCGTCCAGGCACTTGTTGCCGTAGACCGTGAGCTGCTTGGCCGCCGTGTAGGTCCAGGTCTGGCCGGCGGCGCCGGTGCAGTCCCCCAGCTGGGTCTGCGTGCCGTTGGCGGTGGCGCCGCCCGGCACCTCGACGCACCGGCCGGACTGCACCCCGACGATCCCAGTGCTCTGCGGGCTGCCGCCCCTCTGCGGTCCGGCCGCGGCCATCACGGCCTGGGCGCCCGCGGGCCAGCTGCCGTTGGTGACCGTGACGTTGTTGTTCACCACGTTGCCGCGGTCGCCGTTGGTGATGTTGGTGCTGTTGTTGCTCGTCCAGTTGCCGGTGACGGTGAAGTTGCCCATGTTCTCGCCGCCCCAGTAGTTGGCGGTGGCCCAGGTGCCGACGTTGTTGAAGACGTTGCCGGTGGCGGCGTAGTACTTGGAGCCCTCGTCGAAGTAGAGCCCGAACCAGCCGTTGATCCGCTGGCAGTGGTTGCCGTCGATCCGGGCGCCCGGGTTCCAGGACAGCGTGTAGATGCATCCGCCGTCGGTCATCTGCTGCATCACGTCATGGATGTAGTTGCCGGTGAGCCGGTTGTTCGAGGCGGTCGTGGCCGTGGTGTACCGCGGCTGGTAGTTGTACAGGCCGCGGTTGGCGTACTGGTTGCTGCCGCCCGGCTCGTTGGCGCCCCAGCCGAAACCGATCGACATGCCGGAGTACGGCATGTTGTAGACCTCGTTGTGCGACACGGTGGCGTTGGTGACGTAGGTCGTCAGGGCCGACACGTTGCCGCGGTACTCCACGCCGAGGTCGTGGATGCGGTTGTTGCTGATGGTGATGTCGCGGTTGACCATCCGCTGGTCGCTCGGGTGATGCGCGTCGGCGCGGACGCCGCCGACGATGATGCCGCCGGCCGAACTGCGGGCGATCTCCGAGCCGGTGACCGTGATGCTGCTGGCGCCCAGCCCGACCCCGCCGGCATGGGCGTTGGCGTCGTTGCCGATGCCGATGGCCGTCTGGCCGAGATTGACGAACTGCGAGCCGCTGAAGGTGATCGTGTTGGCCGCGGAGACCTGCACGGCGGCGGGCATCTGGTTCCAGTGCGGGCGGGTGGCCTCGAACTGGGTGCATCCCTCCTGGCAGGCGCTCAGGGCCGGCCAGTTCCAGTTGCCGGACATGTAGGCGCCGGTCTGCTGGTCCGCGTAGCCCTGGTTGCTGCTGGGGCCGAGCCAGCTGGTGCCGGTGAAGGTGATCCCGTTGAACGTGACGTGGTGAGCGGGGGCGTCGTAGGTGCCGCCGATGGTCACCAGGGACTGCAGCGTCGGCAGTTCCACGCTGAGGTTGTTCGGGCTCTGGCCGGCCGGTGGCGCGTAGTACAGCGTGCCGGTCCCGGAGTTGAGATACCACTCGTTCGGCGAGTCGAGGAACTCGTACGCGTTGGTGAGGTACAGCGGGCCGGCCCGGTGCGGGGTGGTGAAGGTGTCGTAGCCGAAGGTGTTGTTGTTCCAGCCGGGCTGCTGCATGGTGAGGAAGTTGCCGCTGATGCTCTGCACCGACACGTACCGGTCGGTGAACGAGCCGACGCTCTCCAGCTGGATCCGGTTCTGGTTGGCCAGGTTGTTGAGGTAGCTCAGCGCCCCGTTGCTGAACCGCAGGCCGGTGCTGCTGGCGGTGAAGTCCGACCGGTTCACACTTGTACGCGCCCGGGTGGCGATGGCCCCGTTGACGTAGAGCTGCCGGCTGTCGGTCCCGGCGCCCACATCGGCCTGCCAGATGTTGCGGCCGGCGTCGGCGAGGGTCCAGCCGGTGACCGCCCGCGCTCCGCTGATCGCCGGCCGGGCCGACGGCGCCGCCTGCCACACGACGGTGTGGCCGTTGGTGCCGGAGTCCTCGGCGGTCAGCCGGAACGGCGCCGAAAGGCGGTACACGCCGTCGGCCAGCTGCACCACGATGTCGTCGGACATCGCGTCGTTCAGCGCTCGCACGGCGGCCTGGGCGCCCGTCAGCGAGCACGGCTGGGAGCTGGAGCACGCGGTGCCGGATCCGGCGGGGGAAGCGTAGAGGGTGGTGGGTGCGGCCAGGGCGGGAGTCGCCCCGGCGACGGTCACCACCGCGGCAGCCACACCCGCCGCGGCGAATCCGGCCAGCACCTTCCTGCGCAGCGTGGACGACACGGGCATCTCCTCAGGTCAGGGGATCATCGCGGCGCGATCGGCACAGAGTCGCAGCGTATGACGTATGACGTTTGCTGCCGCCGACGTTAAGGCGGCGTTTCAGGACTGTCAAGCGACCATTGTCGATACGTAAAACCGGGAACGGCCGGAGATCCCCGGCCCAAAATGTGTAATGAAATCCGGCCCGACGAAGTCGTATTGACATCCGCCGATTTGTGTACCCATGCTGGCGAACCAACAGCACCGGGAGGCCATTCATGGTCGTTTCCAAACGGCGCCGTCACCTCGGACAACTGTTCGCAGCGGGCGCCACCCTCGCCTTCACCCTCGTCGCCGGCACCGCGGCCGCCGCGACCATTCAGCCGGGACAGACCGCCCCGATCGTGGGCACCCAGTCCGGCCGCTGCCTGAGCGTCACCGGCTCCGGCAACGGCACCCAGGCACAATTGCGCGACTGCTCGGGCGCCGCCGGCCAGACCTGGACCTACACCGCGTCGAAGCAGCTCATGGTCTCCGGCAAGTGCCTGGACGCCTCGGGACAGGGCACCGCCAACGCCACGCCGGTCATCATCTGGGACTGCAACGGACAGGCCAACCAGCAGTGGACGGTCGCCTCGAGCGGCGCCATCAGCGGCGTGCCCTCCGGCCGCTGCCTGGACGCCAACGGACAGGGCACGGCCAACGGCACCACCATCATCCTCTGGGACTGCCATGGGCAGAGCAACCAGATCTGGGACTCGCCGGCGGACCCGGCGCCGCCGACCGGCGCCGGCCCCTGCGACATCTACGCCTCCGGCGGCACGCCGTGCGTCGCCGCCCACAGCACGACCCGCGCGCTCTACGGCTCGTACAGCGGCAACCTCTACCAGGTGCGGCGCTCGTCCGACAACACGACGCGGAACATCGGTCTCCGCGGCGCGGGCGGCACCGCCGACGGCACCGCCCAGGACGCGTTCTGCGGCGGCACCACCTGCGTCATCACCGTCGTCTACGACCAGTCCGGCCGCGGGAACGACCTCTGGTACCAGGGTTCCAGCGTCGTGCCCGGCTCGACCCAGAGCCGCCCGGCCACCGCCACCTCCGAATCGCTGACGGTCAGCGGCGCCAAGGCGTACTCCCTGTTCATCAACCCCGGCAACAGCTACTGGCGCGACGGCCACCTGACCGGCGTGCCCACCGGCAGCGCCCCCGAGGGGATGTACGCGGTGCTCAGCGGTACCCACGTCAACAACGGCTGCTGCTTCGACTACGGCAACAGTGAGACCACGCGGGCGGCCGACGCGGCCGGGGCCATGGACGCCATCAACTTCGGTACGCAGTGCTGGTTCGGCGGTTGCTCCGGCACCGGCCCCTGGGTCCAGGCCGACCTCGAGTGGGGTCTCTACCCCGGCGGCAGCAAGTCCTGGAACCCGAACCAGCGGGCCTTCACCAGCAAGTTCGTCACGGCGACGCTGAAGAACAACGGCACGTCCCGCTTCGCCATCAAGGGCAGCAACGCCCAGTCCGGCAGCCTCTTCACGCTGTGGGACGGCGCCCTCCCGCCGGGATACAGCCCGATGAAGAAGCAGGGCGCCATCATCCTCGGCAGCGGCGGCGACTGCTGCAAGCCCGGGGGTGGCGCCAACCTGAGCGCCGGCACCTTCTACGAGGGTGCCATGGTCGCCGGCTACCCGTCCGACGCGACCGAGAACGCGGTCCAGGCCAACGTGATCGCTGCCGGATACCGCTGATCCGTCCCCACCACTGAACCGTCCACGAGGAACGGAGCAACCCATGCGACAAAGCACAGATCGTCATCGGTGGCGAGCGCTGCTGGCCACCGCCGCGGCACTGGTCTGCACCGCGGCCGGCGTCACCGGCATCGGGCCGGCACCGGCGAACGCGGACGTGGCCGCCCTGGCGGCGAGCAGCGGCTGCGGCAAGGCGCCCACCCTGACCAGCGGCTCGCGCACGATCCAGACCAGCGGCAAGAACCGCACCTTCATCCTGCGGATCCCCGACAACTACGACAGCAACCACCCGTACCGGCTGATCTTCGGTTTCCACTGGAACGGCGGCACGGCCAACGACGTGGACTCCGGCGGGACCAGCGGCTACCCGTGGTCGTACTACGGGCTCCGGGCCCTGTCCGACAACAGCGCGATCTTCGTCGCTCCGCAGGGCTTCAACAACGGCTGGGCCAACTCCGGCGGCGAGGACCTGGTCTTCGTCGACGACATGATCCGGCAGATCGAGGCCGGCGTGTGTGTGGACACGACGCAGCGCTTCGCCGGCGGCTTCAGCTACGGCGGCGGGATGAGCTACGCGCTGGCGTGTGCCCGTCCGACGGTGTTCAAGGCGGTCGCCGTCTACTCCGGCGGACAGCTCAGCGGGTGCAACGGTGGCACGCAGCCGGTCGCGTACATCGGTCTGCACGGGCTGCGGGACCCTGTCCTGAACATCTCCCAGGGCCGTTCGCTGCGCGACAGGTTCGTCCGGAACAACGGCTGCACCCCGCAGAACCCGCCGGAGCCCGCGCAGGGCAGCCTCACCCACATCGTCACCACGTACGCCGGCTGCCGGGCCGGATATCCGGTGGCCTGGGCCGCGTTCGACGCCGGCCACACCCCCGGCCCGGTGGACGGCTTCCCCGGCGACTTCGAACCCGGTGAACGGTCCTGGACCAGGGCGGTGGTGTGGAACTTCTTCACGCAGTCGCAGAACCCGGACCCGGACCCGGAGCCGCAACCGACCGGTTTCCGGCTGCGCAGCGAGTCCGCCGGCCGGTGCCTGGACGTCAGCGGCGGGAACTCGGCCAACGGCACGGTGACGCAGGTCTGGGACTGCCAGAGCACCGCCATCCAGCAGCTCAGCCAGAACGGCCGGGAGCTGCGGGTGCTGGGCAAGTGCCTGGACGTGGCGCCGAACGCCGCGGCCGGCACCCGGGTGCAGATCTGGGACTGCAACGGCGGCGCCAACCAGCAGTGGAACGTCAACAGCAACGGCACGGTCAGCAACGCGCAGACCGGGCTGTGCCTGGACGTCACCGGCGCCGGCACCGCGAACGGCACGGCCGTCGTCGTGTGGGGCTGCCACACCGGCGCCAACCAACGCTGGACCCGCGCGTAATTGTGTTATGCGAAGCGACATCCAGAAGTCGCACGCGGGCGTGACAAATTCTCACCCTTGAATGCCTGGAAACATTCTGGCAACCTTGTGAATCCGGATGTTAACGTTCACTTCTGAACAGGTCGGTAATCGATGAGAGCTCTGAAATCCTTGCTCGCGGCCGGACTCCTGGTGCTGTCGGGCACGGCGTTCGTCGCTTCCGCAGCAACGCCGGCGCAGGCCCTGGACAACGGGGTGGCCCGCACTCCGCCGATGGGCTGGAACAGCTGGAACACGTTCTTCTGCAACATCAGCGAGTCGCTGATCCGGGGAATGGCCGACAGCATCGTCAGCACCGGCATGCGCGACGCGGGCTACCAGTACGTGGTGGTCGACGACTGCTGGATGAACCCCAACCGCGACGGGAGCGGCAACCTGCAGGCCGACCCGACCCGCTTCCCCAGCGGCATGAAGGCGCTCGGCGACTACATCCACAGCAAGGGGCTGAAGTTCGGCCTCTATCAGGCGCCGCTGGACAAGACCTGCGCGCAGTACTTCGGCTCGTACCCGGGAGCGACCGGCAGTCAGGGGCACGAGGCCCAGGACGCCCGGCAGTTCGCCGCCTGGGGCGTGGACTACCTGAAGTACGACTGGTGCTCGCCCAGCGGCACCATCAACGACCAGGTCGCCACGTTCGCGAAGATGCGTGACGCGCTGGCCGCGACCGGGCGGCCGATCCTGTACAGCATCAACTCGAACAGCATCCACTCCAAGACCGGCCCGCAGCGCAACTGGGGCGATGTGGCCAACATGTGGCGCACCACCGAGGACATCCAGCTGGTCTGGAGCACCAACCAGGTCAACGACTACCCGATGGGCGTCCAGAACATCATCAACGTGAACGTGCCGCTGGCCGGGTACGCCAGGCCGGGTGGTTTCAACGACCCGGACATGATGGAGGTCGGCCGGGGCACGCTGACCGACACCGAGCAGCGTTCCCACTTCGCCATGTGGGCGATCATGGCAGCGCCGCTGATCGCCGGCAACGACATCCGCAACATGACGGCGGCGACCCAGACCATCCTGAAGAACCCGCGGCTCATCGCCATCAACCAGGACACCCTCGCCCTGCAGGGCGTCCAGGTCGCGGGCGACTCCAACCAGCGGGTGCTGGCCAAGCGGCTGGCCAACGGCGATGTCGCGGTGGCTCTGTTCAACCAGAGCGGCTCCACCCGGACGATCTCCACCACGGCGGCGGCGATCGGCAAGACCGGATCATCGTCGTACAACCTGGTCGACGCCTGGACCGGGGCCACCACGACCACCAGCGGCACGATCAGCGCGAGCGTGCCGGCCCACGGGACGGTCGTCTACCGGGTCAGCGGCGGCACCAGCGGTGAGCCGCCGGTGCCGGCCTCGACCAGCCTGGTCAGCACCTCGTCCGGGCGCTGCCTGGACGTGCCGAACAGCAACACCGCCAACGGCACCCAGCCGGTCATCTGGGACTGCAGCGGGGCGAACAACCAGAAGTGGACAGTGTCCGGGCAGGCCCTGCAGTCGCTGGGCAAGTGCCTGGACGCGCCGACCGGCGCCACCGCGGGCGCCAAGGCGCAGCTCTGGGACTGCAACGGCGGCACCAACCAGCAGTGGACCTTCCAGAGCAACGGCACCGTCCGCAACAACCAGTCCGGGCTGTGCCTGGACGTCAACAACAACCAGACCGCGAACGGCACCCTGACCCTGCTGTGGACCTGCACCGGGGCCACCAACCAGCAGTGGACCCGGCGCTGACCGCAGTCATCCGCTGAGGTCACGACCACCGCGGTGAGCGGCGGGCACCGATCCGGTGCCCGCCGCCTGCCGTCCGCCCACCATGGCGATCCAGCCGAGCCCGGCGAACAGCGCGGCCCGTTCGAACACCCCGCTCGGATTGCCCGGCAGCACCTCGCCGTCGTCGAGCAGCACCAGCACGCCGGCCGCCAGGAACGACACCGCCATGGCCCCCGCGACCACCCGGGCCACCCGCCGCGGTCCGAGGCCGGCCACCGCGGCGATCCCCGCGACGCCCAGCGTGACGGAGATCAGCTTGTGGACCAGCCCGCGCGCGGTGTGCTCCTCGGGCACTCCCGGCGGAAAGCCCAGGCCGGCGTCGGTCCGGATGACGGCGAGGGACACGAGACAGAGCCCGCACCACAGGATCAGGACCACCGTCCGTCCGGTGACCCGCCGGCGCAGCCCGAGGGCGCACAGCACCAGCCAGAGGCCGCAGGTGGCGAGGTTGGCCGTGCCGTACCAGCCGTCCGGGCCGAGCGACAGCTGACTGATCCAGTTGCGCGTCTCGTCGTAGCCGGGCCGGGTGAGGCCGTCCACTGTGCTCACGACGATCATCTGCACCGCTGCGAGCGGTCCGAAAGCCGGTAGCAGCCGCCACCCCCGGTTCATCGCGCGAGCCTACGGGCAAGAGGCGAGCCGTGAGGATCGCCCACTTCTGTGACAGCCACGCCGGACGGCCGGACGGCGTCGCCCGGTCGGCGGAGCTGACCGTACGGCTGCTGCGGGCGGCCGGGCACGAGGTGGACTTCTACCGCCCCGGTCCCCTGCTGAGCCGCGACGGCGTCCGCTCGGTGCCGGTGCCGCTGCGACAGATCCGGGTCGGGCTGCCGTTCACGCCCCGGCCGGCCGACATCGTCCACGCGCACAGCACCGGGCCGATCGGGATGACCGGCTTCCGGGCGGCCGCCGGCTGGGGCGTGCCGCTGGTGATGACCTGGCACACCGACCTGCTGGCGTACGCCGACCTGTTCGCCGAGATCCCGGCCGGCGCCGCCTGGTGTGCGGTGCGCCTGGGCCTGGGCTGGTCGCCTCGGGACTTCCTGGAGCTGACCCGGCCCGGAGCGGTACGGCAGCGCCGGCTCGTCGCGCTCGGCCGGGCCATGTTCGCGCGGATGGCGGTGGCCATCGCCCCCTCGGACAAGGCGGCTGCGGGGTTCGCCCCGTTCCGGCCGGCCGCCGAGATCTGCGTGCTGCCCACCCCGGTCACCGCCGTCGCGCCCCGCCCGGCCCGAACCGGCGGAAGTGTCGTGCTGTCGGTCGGCCGGGCCACCGCTGAGAAGAATCCGGACCTGTTGCTGCGGGCGTACGCCCGGCTGCGCGCGGCCCGGCCGGACGCCCGGCTGGTCCTGGTCGGGGTGTCGCAGCAGCGCCGGCGCCTGGCCCGCCGGATCGCCGCGCTCGGACTGGACGGCCACGTCCAGGTGGTTCCGCCCGTGCCGCACGACGCGGTCGCCGGCTTCTACCGGGCAGCCGACGTGCTCGCGTTCGCCTCCACCACGGACACCCAGAGCCTGGTGCTGGCCGAGGCGGAAGCGGCCGGGCTGCCGGTGGTGGTCGCCGACCCGGAGCTCGCCGTCCGGCCGGGAGCCGCCGAGGCCGTCCGCTTCACCTGCGAACCGACGCCGGACGCGTTAGCCGCCGCACTGTTGCGCATGCTGGACGACGACGGCTTACGGGCCAGGGTGGCCCGGGACGGCATGGCGGCCGCGGCGGCGTACCCGCCGGAGGTCTTCCTGCGCCGGTTGGTGGCGGTCTACCACCGGGCCCACTCTTGACACATCGACGGCCTGCGATGTGCAATGCGCTGACAACGATGTCAACGGCAGGGAGCACGATGATCTTCCGGCGTCTGACCATGGCCGTCCTGCTGGCGGCTGCCACCGGCGCGACCGGCGCGGCGGCACCGGCCCGCGCGGCCGACCCGGTGCGGATCATGCCGCTGGGCGCGTCCATCACCTGGGGCACGTCCTCCACCGACGGCAACGGCTACCGCGAGGAGCTGCGCAAGCATCTCGCCGGCGACGCCGGGGTCGCGATCGACTTCGTCGGATCGCAGCAGTCGGGCACGATGACGGATCGCGACAACGAGGGCCACCCGGGGCTGCGCATCGACCAGATCGCGGCGAACGCGGACGCCTGGCTGGCCGCCGCCCGGCCCGACGTCGTGCTGCTGAACGTCGGCACAAACGACACCCTGCAGAACTACGACCTGCCGAACGCGCCGGCGCGGATGCGGGACCTGCTCGACCGGATCGTCGCCGCCCGGCCGACCGCCGCCGTGGTGTTCTCCACGCTGGTCCCCTCGGGCAATCCCACCAACGACAGCCGGGCCCGGACGTTCAACGCCGCCCTGCCCGCCATCGCCGCGGCCCAGGTCGCCGCCGGCCACAACGTACGGCTCGTCGACCTCACCAGCACCCTGACGGCCGCCGACATCGGCCCCGACACCATCCATCCGACCGACGGCGGATACGTCAAACTCGGCAACCTCTGGCACAGCGCCCTGCGTCCGGTGCTGGGCGCCGGCCGGGCCTGGCCGCTGTTCCGCACCGACTTCGGCGCGGCCGCGCAGCCCACCTGGACCGACAGCGTCCACGCGAGCGTGAACGTCGGCGGCTTCTGCTGCGGCCTGACCGCCATGGAATCCGCCCGCCGGGCCGAGACCGCGCACGGCGGCACGTACGCCCTGATGTACTCCGGCAACGACACCAGCGCGACGCAGTCGTACTCGTACAACAAGGTCTTCGACGTCCACGTCCCGATCGCCGCGGACACGACGCTGTCGTACTGGATCTATCCGCAGTACCCGGCCACGTCGGTCGCGCTCGACCTGTTGCTCACCGACGGCCGCAGCCTGCGGGACTCCGGCGCGACCGACCAGTCCGGGGTCCGGGCCCACCCGCGGTTCCAGGGCCAGGCGGGTCACCTGCGGCTCAACGAGTGGAATCTCGTCCGGGTCCCGCTGAGCGCCCTGGCCGGCGGCACCGTCGACCAGATCTGGATCGGGTACGACCAGCCCGGCACCACCGGCCTCTTCCGCGGCTACGTCGACGACATCGACATCGTCAGCGGCTGAGCCCACCCGCGGCGGAAAACCCATGCAAGGTCATTACATGAGGTCAGTTGCCCCAGAAGATGTAGTTGGCGTTGTAGGGCACGCTGACCTTCTGGCCGTCGGCGCAGGCGGTGGACGGGCCACGCCGCCGAAGGTGTTCATCCGTTGGATGTGGGTCACCGTGCTGAGCATCCCCGCCCCGGACCGGGTTCTGACCTCCAGCAGCAGCTCCGGGATCGCGCCGGGCACCGGGGAGTTGGCGATGGGGGCGGCGGTGATCAGTGAGCCGTCCGCCTCGGACTGCCACGTCGGGCCGCCGAAGTGGTGGATCTTCCGGTTCGCCCCGTCGAACAGGCCCGCCTCGGGGACCGACGAGCCGGTGAACTTGCCACCCGTACAGGTGTAGGTCTGGGTTCCGGTGCCGACCACGAACTGGCCGATGATCCGCAGGCCGGCCGGCGGCTGGAGGGAAGGGGCCTCGGCGGCCGAGGCCTGGTAGGTGACCGCGGAGACGCCGGCCGTGACGACGGCGGCCGCGGTGAGGGCGATTTTTCTCTTGAGTGTGGGCACGTGTACGAGTACGCGGCTGCGGCCGTTGCCGATGAGTGGCTGCCCGCAAGGCCGCCGAAGGTTGCCCGATGAGACCACGCCCGTGGGAACGCCCGATGCGAACGTGCGGCGGCTTGCGCGGCCCACAGCACGTTCGCATCGGACTTTCCCCGGATGAGTGTGGCTTCAACTGGTGGCGCAGGGAACTCCGTCGAGGGCGAATCCGGTCGGCGCGGCGCTGTTGCCGGTGTGCCCGGCCTGGAAGCCGATGCTGACCGACCCACCGGCGGCGATCGCGCCGTTGTAGCCGGCATTGCGGGCCGTCACCTGCCCCGAGGTGGGACTGTAGGTGGCGTTCCAGCCGGCGGTGATCGTCTGACCGGCGGCGAGGCTGAAGCTCAGCGACCAGCCGTTGACCGCGGTCGTGCCGGTGTTGGTGAGGGTGAGGTCGGCCGTCAGCCCGCTGTTCCAGGCGTTGACCTTGGTGGACACCCGACACGCCCGGTCCGCGGGGTTGCCGGGTCCGGGGCTGCTGGGGCCCGGGGTGCTGGGGACCGGATCGCTGGGCATCGGGCTCGAGGGCGCCGGGCTCGACGGCCCCGGGGTCGTGCCGGCGGGCGAGGTGGCCGGCCCGAACTGGCTCAGGAAGCGCCAGACCTCAGCGGTCGTCCACGTGGTCGCGGTGTTGGTGCCGCCGCCGTCGGCCGGCTCGGGCGTGTGGTCGCCGTCGAAGGCGGCCCACTGCACCGGATACCCGGCCCGGCACCCGGCGTACGCGGTGGTGATGTGCCGCCCGCTGCCGTTGGCGGGTTCCGGCGGGTTCTGCGGGGTGCAGCCGTTGACCCGGACGAAGGTGTCGCGGATCTGCCGCCCGGAGCTGATGTTGAGCACGCTGTCGTGGGTGCCGTGGATCCCGAAGTAGGCGACCGGCTGGGTGCCGCCGGCGCAGCCGCTGAGCTGGGCGCCGGAGTACGCCACCACGGCGCGGAAGACGGCCGGCCGGGCGCAGGCCAGCGCGTAGCTCATCGAGCCGCCGTAGCTCCAGCCGAGCGCGAAACGCTGGGTGGTGTCGACGCACAGGTCGTTCTCGACCACCCGCAGGATGTCGTCGACCAGGGTCACGTCGCGGCCGTTGGTGTTGGCCCATCCGGCGTCCAGGCCCTGCGGAGCGATGAAGATCGCGCCGTTGCCGGACGCCCGCTGCTGACCGTAGAAGGCCCACGCGGCGCCGGCGGCCCCGCCCCCGGCGGCGACGTTCTGGGCCGAGCCGTTGAGCCAGTGCAGCCCGACGAACAGGCGGTACTTCAGGGTCGGCTGGTAGTTGTCCGGGATGCGCAGGATGTAGGTGCGGGACTGGCCCCCGCTCTGGATCGTGTAAGTGCCGTTGCGCAGCGTCGGCGTCTTGCCGCACCCGGCGGTCGCCGCCAGCACGGTGGGCCCGGCGGCCGCGACGGTCCCGGCCGAGGCCGCGACCACGCCGGCTCCGACCAGGAGCGCGGCGGCGGCCAGAACCACGCCCACCATCGACGGGATCCGTCTTCTGCTCGCCATCGCGTCACTCCTCGCTCATTGAGCATGAATATGAACGCAGGCTACGGGAGCGCTCCCACGCATTCAAGAACTTCACTGGAAAATAGTTAATCGACCTTCGCCGTGCGTTGTCGTAACAGTTTTTCTCCAGCCATGTTCCCCTTATTCGGAACCGCTCTATTGCTGCGCCGGAAGTCGTGTTAGCTTTCCTCGCGCTCACAGGATCTTTCTGCGTACGGGGGGTACGTCTTGTCCGATGTGGTCACCGAGAAGGCAGCACGGTCGCCGATCCGGCTGCTGCGGCACGAGTGGACCGTCGCCATCGCCGGCTCGGTGCTGCTCGCGATCGTCATGGTGTGGCTGCTGCCGCCGTACGTGAGCCGGCTCGTCACCGGCGGCGTGAAGCAGGAGACCATCGCCAACCCGGTGCGCACCATCATCGGCGACCCCGGTGATCCGACGGCGCAGGCCTGGATCGTCGCCTGGAACGGCCAGTCCCTGCGGCACGGCCTGCGCGGGCTGTGGCACACCAACGCCTTCTACCCCGACACGTTCGGCCTGGCCTACACCGACACGCTGTTCGGCTACGCGCCGGCCGGGCTGATCGGCGAGGGCGTGACGGCCGCCGTGCTGCGCTACAACATCCTGTTCGTGCTGACGTTCGCCCTGGCGTTCCTCGGCGGCTACGCGATGCTGCGCCAGCTGGGCGCCGAACGGGTGGCCGCCGCGCTGACCGGCGCCGCGCTGGCCTACGCACCCTGGCGTTACGACCATGCGGGTCACCTGAACATCATGTCGACCGGCGGCATCACGCTGGCCGTGGCGATGCTCGCCCGCGGCCACGGCTGGTCGCTGACCCGGGGTTACCGCGGCGACCGGGTCCGCCCCGGCTGGGCGGTGGCCGGCTGGCTGGTCGCGGCCTGGCAGGTCACTCTCGGCTTCGGCATCGGCCTCGGGTTCGTCTACCTGCTCGCCCTCGCCTGCCTCTGCGCGGCGATCGGCTGGCTGGTCCGGGGCCGCCCGCGGCTGGGCCGCCGGCTGGTCCTCGCCGACCTCGCCGGCGGGCTGGTCTTCACCGCGGTCACCGCCTTCTTCGCGTACGGCTACCAGCAGGTCCGCGAGCTGTACCCGTACGTGACCCGGTCCTGGGACTACGTCGCCGTGTTCTCGCCACCGCCGCGCGGCCTGTTCGTCGCCCCGCAGTACTCACTGCCCTGGGGCACATTGCACAACGACGCCCGGGCCGAGCTCGGCAACGCCGCCAACGAGAAGGCCCTGCTGTGCGGGTACGCGCTGTATCTGCTGGCCCTCGGCGGCCTCGTCCTCTCGTCGTGGTCGGTGCGCCAGCGCCTGCTTCTCCTCACCGGCACGGTCCTGGGGATCCTGTTCGCGCTCGGCACCAACGGGCCCACGTACCGCCTCCTGTACCTGTACGTACCCGGCTTCGACGGCAGCCGTACCCCCGGGCGGCTGATCCTGTGGCCGACCATCTTCATGGCCGTCCTCGCCGCCGGCCTGCTGACCAAGCTCGCCCAGCTGGCCCGGGCGGCAACCCTGCCGCAGTGGCGGACCGTCGCCGTCCGGGTGCTGACCATCCCGCCGTTGCTGCTGGTGCTGGCCGAGGGCATGCCGGACATGGACCATCCGGACACCCCGGTCGCACCGGCCGCCTTCGCCATGGCGTCGGCGCCGTTGATGGTGCTGCCCTCCGACGAGAACGTGGACACCAACGTCCTGCTCTGGTCGACCGACGGTTTCCCCCTGATGGTGAACGGGGCGTCCGGCTACATCCCGCCCAACCACCAGGGGCTCCGCGACCTGATGCAGACCTTCCCCAGCGAGCCCAGCCTGGACCGGCTGCGCCGGCTCGGCATCCGCAGCGTGGTCGTGCTGCGCGACCGGGTCCCGGGCACGCCGTTCGAGGCGGTGCTGAACGCACCGACCCCGCCCGGCGTGATCCGTCAGGACATCGGCCCGGACATCCTCTACACCATCAGCTGACGTCCGCCGCGGCCTAGGACCCGGCGACGATCTTCCAGCGCTGGTTGGCGCTGGTGGAGTCGCCGTACTGCCCGATGCTGGCCCCGGTGGCCGTGCGGCCCATGCCGTCGAGGTAGAGGCCGGTGGCCCGGTTGCGCAGCCGCACGTTGTTCGCGTCGGTCAGCACGGACCACTGCTGGTTGGCCGACGTGCCGGCCGTGTACTGGCCGGCGGCGCTGCCGTTGGTGGTCCGGCCCATGCCGTCCAGATACAGTCCGGTGCCCTGGTTCCGGACCCGGACGTAGGTGCCGGAGTTCTCGATCACCCACTGCTGGTTGGCGCTGGTGCTGGCGGACCCCTGACCGACGTCGGAGCCGGCCGCCGTCCGGCCCATGCCGTCGGCGTACCGGCTGGTGGCCGTGCCGACGATCCGGACCGTGGTGCTGCCGCCGGTGCCCATCCCCCAGGAGTACTGCAGCCGGTTCAGCCCGGAGGCGTTGGTCAGCGTCAGGTTCAGATTCGCTCCGCTGCCGGTGCGCCGGGTCAGGCTGTACCAGTCGCCGTCGCGCAGACCGGGCCAGTAGACACCGCCGACACCGAGCTCGCGCAGCTTGGCACTGACGCCCCGCAGGTAGTCGGCGAAGAACGACCCGCTCGGGATGTTGTAGTCGATGGTGTCGTACGCGACCCCGTTCTTGCTGCCCGGGCCCATCGGACCGCCCCACTCGGTGGCCACCGTCCGGGACGCGTACCCGCCGATGGAGCTCGCGAGATGGTTGCCCCACGACGTCTCGTCCTCGAAACCGGCGAAGAACGAGTAGTCGTGGACGGCCAGCAGGGTGTTGTTCAGCCGGGTGTCCTGGCCGACCGCGGCGACGTTCTGGGCCAGCCCGGCGCCGTCCAGGATGACCCGGCCGCGCGGCACGGCGGAGTGCCGGTTGAGCCAGGCGCTGTACATGTTGTTCAGGTCGGTCGTGGCATACCCGTGCGGCTCGTTGATGACCTCGAAGTAGGCGTTGCTGTTGCCGGCGTACCGGGCGACGACGGTGTCCCACATCCGGTCGTAGGCCGCGGCGTCACCGGGCCGTCCGCCGCTGTACGCCCAGTAGGCCAGGATGACCTTGCCCTTGGTGAGCGCCTGGTCGATCGCCCCGGTGTAGGTGCCCCAGTAGCTCGCGACGGTCGGCTCGTTGATGGGCATGCGGACGGTGTTGGCCCCGGTGATGGAGTACAGCTGCCCCACCACCCGATCGGCGACGGTGGCCGCCGAGGCGTACGTGTCGGTCGCGCCGAGACCCGACACGTAGAGCACCCCGTTGACGAAGTTGTCCCGCTGGTCGGCCCAGTTGACGCCCCGGAACTCGGTGGTGCCGGCCTGCGCCGGCTGCTGGGCCACCACGGTCCCGGCCAGGGCGAGCACGGCGGCGACCAGGATCCGTCGCGTGCGGCCCATCACGATCGGATCCATCGCTGGTTGCTCCCGCCGTTGCAGGTCCACAGGCTGACGGCCGTGCCGTTGGCCGTCCCGGCGCCGGTCACGTCCAGGCACAGGCCGGACTGGACGCCGGTGATGGTGCCGTCGGCGTTGACCCGCCACTGCTGGTTGGCACCGCCGGTGCAGGACCAGATCCGGACCTGGGCGCCGGCGGAGGTGTTGGCGGCGTCGAGGCACTTGTTGCCGTACACGGTCAGCTGGTTGCTCGATGTCGCCGTCCACCTCTGGTTGGTGCCGTTGTTGCAGTCCCAGATCTGCACGGTCGCCCCGTCGGCCTGGCTCTGGCCGTTGACGTCCAGGCAGCGGTTGGAGCCCGCGCCGCGGATCTCGCCGGTGGGCGTCGTGCCGCCGCCGAGCGGGGTGATGGACAGGTTGTCGAACTGGGCCGTCACGCCCTGGCCGGTGGCGTAGCCGATCTGGCCGGCGACCCACGCCGAGTCCGAGGCGCTGCCCACGGTGGTGCCGTCGATAGCGGCGGTCAGAGTGCTGCCGTTGAGCGTCAGGGCCAGCTTGTGCCAGCGGCCGGTGCCCAGGGCCGCCGTCGTCCCGCTGGCCAGGGTGCGCTGGTTGCCGGCGGTGCTGTTGCTGCGGATGGACCACGAGCCGTTGTCGGCCACCCGCAGGTAGTACGCGTTGAGGTTCTGCGGACCGTCGTGGTTGTAGTTGCCGGCCCGTCCGATGAGCTGGGCGTAGCCGCTCTTCTCCAGCATGACGTCGGTGGAGACGGTGTAGTTGCGCCAGTTGACGTCACCGAGCAGCGTGAACGGCTCGGCGTGGCCCGACGTCCAGAAGATCGGCGCCTGTTCCGACATCTGGCGGATGCACTGACCGGTACGGCCACCGCCGCACGCGGCCACCTCGAACGAGCCCTGGTGGTCCGACAGGTACTTCGCCTGCCGCCCGGTCTGGTAGCTGTCGAAGTCGTCGGCGTACGGCAGCGCGAAAGCGCCCTGGGCGGGGCTGGTCGCCGTGCCCTTGCCCGCTCCGGTGGTGGTCGTGATGCTGTAGACGTAGCCGGGCTGGACGGTCAGCGAGTACGAGCCGTTCGACGGCGTGATGTCGGTCCGCCGGACGAAACGGTCGGCCGGGTTGCTCGACCTGACGTTGGTGGACCACACGCGTACGGTGCCGGTCGACAGTCCCCCGGTGACGCTGAACTGGAGGTCCTGGGCCGAGCCGGCGTCCATCGTCTCGATGACGGTGCTGTAGTCGCCGGTGGTGGGCGACCTCAGCGAGACGTAGCTGCCGTTGTTGCGGTTACCGCCGAGGTAACCCGAGGAGTTGTCGAGGTAGCGCCAGCCGGGTGCGGTGAACTGGGTCGTGTGGGCCATGACCCAGGTGCTCGTACCGATCGAGTAGTAACCGGACCAGGGTTGCGGGGCCACGGCCACGCCCGTGGTGGCCCAGGGGATGTTCGGCGTGATCGCGGCGATGACCGGCCAGTTCAGGTACGCGGTCATCTTGCCGTCGATGTAGTCGCGGTTGATGCCACGGGCCAGAGCCGGCGCGCCCGCGTTGTAGTCGTCGGAGCCGTTCTCGCTGGCCCACAGCGTCTTGCCGGAGTTCACCGCGTTGGCCGAGCTCGGGCAGGAGGTCTGCGCACTGCGGTAGCCGCAGACATAGTGGCTGCCGACCACCGAGATGGCCGCGCCGAACGCCGGGTCGCGCAGCGCGTCGTCCGCCGAGCCCCAGCCGAAGTCGTCCGAGGCCACGATCTTCACGCCCGCGTACCCGCGGGAGTTCAGGGCCGAGCGCAGGTTCTTGTACCAGTTCAGGTCCCGGCCACGCTCGTTCCAGCCGCCGAGGTAGTCGATGGTCAGGCCGTGGGAGGTGGCGCAGCCCAGCCACGCGATCAGGTAGTCGATCGAGTCGTTGGACCAGAAGTTGCCGTTGCCGATCCACCCGGGCGCGCCCCAGGACAGCCCGACGAGCTTGATGTTGGGGTTACGGGCCTTGGCCTGGCTCATCATCCACCACTCGTACCCGCGGTCGCAGTTCACGGCGCCCCGGGTGTGCTCGTGGCTCGGTTCCGCACCGGAGGTCGAGTTGGTGTCTCCCCCGATCTCCACCTTCATGATCTGCATCGCCGCGCCGTAGCCCGGCTTGAACAGGTAGTCGAGGATGTCGCTGCGCTGGGGTTCGGGGTAGTCGAACAGCAGGCGGCTGTTGCCGCCGCCGCCGCTGATCGCGCCGACGCCGTCGAGCGTCCGCCCGCCCGACGAGCCGTTGATGGTGATCGCCGTGGCCGCCTGCGCCGGCGCGGGGTACGCGACCAGCGCGCCCCCCACCGCCAGCAGCAGGCTCGCCGCCGCAGCCCAGCCGCGCCGCAGCCGCCGGCCGGACCCGCCCTCACGTGGTGTCTTCACAGTTCGTTCCCTTCTACCGCTCATGGGACGTCGCCGGTCAGGAGCTGGTGCAGGACAGGGCGCCGGGCGCGGCGCTGCTGGCGCCGTTGACCAGGAAGCCGAAGCTGGTCGAGGCGTTCGCGCCGAGTGCGCCGTTGTAGGTGGCGTTGCGGACGCTGACCGTGCCGCTGGTACCGGTGTTGATGCCGTTCCAGACGTTCGCGATGCTCTGTCCGGAGGCCAGCGTGAGCTGCACGGTCCAGCCGTTGACGGGCGCGGAGCCGTTGGTCACGGTCACCTCACCCTGATAGCCACCGGTCCAGGTGCTGGCCGTGCGGTAGGTGGCGGTGCAGCCGCCCGGCTGCCCCGTGACGGGCGGCGAGCTCGGTGGCGTGCTGGTCGGGGTGCTCGGCGGAGTGCTGCTGGGCGTGCTCGGCGGCGTGCTCGTCCCGGGCACCGAGGTGGAGGCGGCGTTGAGGGCGTTGAGCACCGAGGTGTACGCGGGCTTGGGGTTGCTGTTGCGGTCGAACAGCAGCGGGTTCTCGCTGCCCCGCCAGGAGTCGCTGTCCCGGATGCCCCAGGTCGTGATGCCGACGCAGCGTGGGACGTTCATGCACGCCTGGGTCAGACCCTGGTACTGACTCGCCGACGCGTTGGTCACGTCGGCCTCGGTCAACTGCACGTCCACGCCGAGGGCGGCAAAGCTGGACAGCGTCGTCTGGAAGTTGCCCGGCAGGGAGCTGCCCCCGGTGAAGTGGGTCTGCAGGCCGACGCAGTCGATCGGTACGCCGCGCGACTTGAAGTCGCGGATCATGTTGTAGACGCCCTGCGTCTTCGCGTACGTCCAGTTCTCGATGTTGTAGTCGTTGTAGCAGAGCTTGACCGACGGGTCGGCGGCCCGCGCGGTGCGGAACGCCACCTCGATCCAGTCGTTGCCGGTGGACTGCAGGTTCGACGAGCGCCGGCTGCCGTTCTCGGCGAAGGCCTCGTTGACCACGTCCCAGGCGTAGAGCTTGCCCTTGTAGTGGGCCATCACGCCGTTGATGTGGTCGATCATCGCGGTGCGCAGGGCGCTGCCGCTGAGGCTGCCCCAGAAGCGGGGTTGCTGGGCGTGCCAGGCCAGGGTGTGGCCCCGGACCCGCATGCCGTGCTGGACGGCCCAGTTGTAGATGGCGTCCCCGGCCGTGAAGCTGAACTGGCCGCGGTTGGGCTCGGTCGCGTCGGGCTTCATCTCGTTGACGGCGGTCATCATGTCGAACTCGCGGTCGGCGATCGTCAGGAAACCGGTGTCGCTGAGACGGTCCCGGCCCATGGCGGCGCCGAAGTAGCGGCCGCTGCGCTCCGCGGCGGCCTGGAGGGTGGTGCCGGGCGGGTCGGTGAGGTCGGCGTGGGCCAGGGTGGCCACGGCCACCGAGGACACGGCGATCGCCACGGCGCAGGCGGCGCCGAGCAGCATGCGGGCGCGACCACCGGTACGGCGGCCCGCGCGAGCAGAAACAGTTGTCATGAGTGTGCTTCTTCCTCGAGGTGCGGACCGGTCAGGCGAGCTTGACCAGGCGCCAGACGTTGTCGGCGGAGCCGTTGTCGGAGTCCTGGACGACCTGGGTGCCCAAGGTGCTCGAGCCGTTGAGGATGGCCAGCAGCTTGCCGCTGTTCACGTTGCGGATCTTGTAGGTGCCGTTGCCGAGGTCGACCAGGGTCCAGCGGTGATCGGCGGTGCCGTTGTCCGACCACTGCAGGACCCGGGCGTTGTCGGCGGTCGACATGTTCTCCACGCCCAGGACCTTGCCGCTGTTGACGTTGCGGAACCTGACCGCGCTGCCGTCGGCGATCCTGACCCAGTTGTGGTCGGCCGTGCCGCTGTCGCTCCAGACCACGGCGAGCCCGCCGTCGGCCGTGGACATGTCCTTCACGCCCAGGACCAGGCCGGTTCCGACGTTGACCAGTTTGTAGGTCTCACCGCCGCCGGGCGTGCTGCCGTTGGCGTTCCAGTAGACGGTGTAGTTGAAACCGTGCGCGTCGTGGAACGGCCCGATGGGTACGGTCGCGCCGTTGGCCGTCGCGGTGAAGCTCAGGCTCGACGTGCTGGTCCGGGCGATGGACGAGACCGTCAGCGACGGCGGCGAGGACAGCGCGGTGTTGCCGTAGTTGCCGCAGAGCACCGCCGGTCCGTAGGTGATCGCCTGGACGGTGGCGTTGTCGTTGGCGGCCAGCATGACGACCCGCATCGGCAGGGTGACCGTCAGCGTGTCCCCCGCGGCCCAGTCCCGGGTGATGGTCGCGTAGCTGCCCGGCGTCGCGGTGACTGCCTGAGCGGTCCCGTTGACGGCCAGGACCGGGTTCTGCGTCCAGGACGGGATCCGTACCCGGATGCTCCAGCTGCCGCTCATGGTGCCGGATAGGGTCAGCGTGGTGGTGTCGCTGACCGGGTACGTCGTGGACTGGGTGACCGTGATGCCGCGCTGCGACCAGTTCAGCGTCGAGGGCACGAACAGGTTCACCGTCAGGGTGGTGCCGGCATAGAAGTAGACGGAGTCCATCAGCCTGGTGTTGGTCTCGATGCCGGTGCCCTGGCAGCACCAGAACGAGTTGTAGTCGGTCGAGTAGGTGCCACCGCCCCAGGCCGGGCCGACACCCCGGCGCCCGCCGGGCTTCAGCGGCGTGAAGTAGGTGACGCCGCCGTGGCCGTCGGCCGGGTTCTGCGCCCCGATCAGGTGGTTGAGCAGCGCCCGCTCGTAGTAGTCGAAGTAGCCGGCGTTGTTCGGGTCGAGCAGCCACAGCTCCCGGGTCAGCTTGAGCATGTTGTACGTGTTGCAGTGCTCGCAGGTGTCGTTGCTCAGGTAACCGGCGATGGCGTTCGGGGCGCGGAAGTGCTCGGCCTGGCTGTTGCCGCCGATCGCGTACGTGTGGGCCCGGGTCGTGATGGCCCAGGCGTTGGCCGCGATGTCGCGGTAGCGGGTGGTGCCGGTCGCCTTGTACTCGCGGGCCGCGCCGACCCACTTGGGCACCTGGGTGTTGGCGTGCAGGCCGTTGAGCTGGTCGGTGTTGGCGGCGAGCGGGTTGAACACGGCCTGGTGGTCGAAGCGCTGGGCGACGGTCAGCCAGCGCGCGTCGCCGGTCTGCTGGTAGATGTCGGCCAGCACGTCGTTCATGCCCCCGAACTCGGTGCCGAGCATGGCCTGCATCTGGCTGGCGCTCAGCCGCGCGGTGCGGGTGTCGACCCAGCCGGCCAGCGCGAGCAGCACCGTACGGGCCTGGGTGTTGCCGGTGAGACGCCAGACGTCCAGCAGCCCGGCGAGGGTCTTGTGGACGCAGTAGTAGGGCACGTTGCCGTTGGACAACGTGCGGGCCTCCAGCGCGGTGAAGTCCGACTCGGGGAAGCCGGACAGGTAACCCGCGGTGAAGCCGGCAGCCCCGTTGTTGGCCTGGCACTTGGCCAGCTCGGCGACCATGTAGTCGGCCTTGTCACGGCACGCCGTGTCCCCGAGCACCGCGTAGGCCTGGGCCCAGGCGGTCAGGAAGTGACCCTGCATGTGGGAGCGGAACGGGAAGGACGGGGCGTCCCAGCCGCCGTTGGTCGCCGCGCCGTTGGTCGAGAGCCGGTGGTTGGCCCGGAAGACGTAGAGCAGCCGGTTGACGTCGACGAACCGCAGGTAGCTCAGGGTGCGGTTCTGGTTGTCCAGGAAGCGGCCGGCGGTCAGCCGTACCTCGCCCGGCTGGAAGGCGTACGCGGCCGCGCCGATGTCCGGACGGGCCGGCGGCACCACCGCGGCCGCGGCGGGCCGGGCCTCCAGGAAGGCGGCGCCGGCCGTGCCGGCCAGAGCGGCCGCCCCGGTGACCTGCAGCAGGCGACGGCGGCTGAAAGCGGAGGAGGACATGGGGATCTCCTGTCGGAGGCGGTGGGGGAAGGGCAGATCTGACGGTCGTGCTATCCGACCTTGTTGAGCTGCCACTGCTGGTTGGTGCCGTTCCAGTCGGCGTACTGCACGATGTTGCCGCCGTCGGCGGTCGACGCGCCCTGCACCTCGACGGCCTTGCCGCTGTTGCGGTTGATCAGCTGGATGTAGCCGTCGATGCTCTGCAGGCTGAACTGCTGGTTGGCGCCGTTGTTGTCGGTCCACTGCACGATCGCGCCGCCGTCCGCGGTCGACTTGCTCGCGACGTCCAGGACCTTGCCGGACAGCCGGGACCTGAGCCGGAAGAAGCCACCGCCGGAGTCGACGAACTGCCACTGCTGCTGAGCGCCGTCGTTGCGCGACCACTGGGTGATCCGGGCGCCGTCGGTCGTGGCCAGGTTGTAGACGTCGATGGCCCGGCTGCTGTTGCGGTTGACCAGCACGTACCAGGCGTTGGTGTCCACGGTGGAGCCGTTGCCGTTGCCGTTCCCGCTGCCCGCATTGAGGGCGTTGAGCACTGAGGTGTAGGCGGCTTTCTTGTTGCCGGAGCCGTCGAACAGCAGCGGGTTGTCGCTACGCCAGGAGTCGCTGTCGCGGATGCCCCACACCGTGATCCCGGTGCAGCGGGAGACGGCGAGGCAGGCCCGGGTGACCGAGGCGTAGATGTTGGCCTGGTTACCGCCCTGCTGCACGTCGAGTTCGGTGATCTGCACGTCGACGCCCAGATCGGCGAAGCGTTGCAGGTTGGCCTGGTAGGTGGAGTCGATGCCGGTGCCCAGGTGGGACTGGAAGCCGACGCAGTCGATGGGCACGCCGCGGGACTTGAAGTCGCGGACCATGTTGTAGATGCCGGTGGACTTGGCGTTGATGCCGTCGGT
>NZ_JBSGFR010000033.1:0-107832 GCF_053603475.1 Actinoplanes sp. NPDC004185
ACGACGTTGGTGAAGTCCTTCAGCGACGTCCAGCCGTTCTTGGGACTGGCCAGCGCGCCGGTCGACGACCAGCGGTAGCTCGACGGCAGCGTGCACGTGCCGCCTGGCGCCGAGGGCGAGACGGTCGGGGACGGGGACGGCGACTCCGGTGGCGTGGTCGTCGGGGTCGTCGGGGTCGTGCCGCCGGTGCAGGTCACCCCGTTCAGCGCGAAGCTGGCCGGCACGGGGTTGCTGCCGGTCCACGAGCCGTTGAAGCCGAACGACACCGAGCCGTTGGTCGCGAGTGCGCCGTTGTAGCTGACGTTCTTGGCGGTCACCGCGGCGCCGCTCTGGGTCAGGGTGGTGTTCCACGCCTGCGTCACGGTCTGGCCGGCGCCGTACGACCAGGTCAACGTCCAGCTGGACACCGGATCACCCAGGTTGGTGATCGCGACGCTGGCCCCGAAGCCGCCCTGCCACTGCGACGACACGGCGTAGTTCACCGAGCAGCCCGCCGCCGCGGCACCCGCGGGCAACGCCACGGCAACCGCGGCCGACGCCAGCAGGACGGCACCGGCCGACGCCAAGCCGACACTGATCGATCTGGATCTGGTCACTGGTTCACTCCTGAGGGATGGGTCAACACGACGGTGGAGATGCTGCGGGCGGGAACACTGACGGTGACCTGTCCCCCGTTCACGCTGGTCGGCTGGCCGGCCGCGTCGGCGTTCTGCGAGGTGAGGTAGTACTCGGCCTTGGTGACGTTCTGCGGGGCCTGGAGTACGGCATTGGTGACCGCGCCGGCCGAACGGTTGAGGATCACCAGCGTCGTCTTGCCGCCGCCCTGATAAGCGGTCACTTCCAGCGGCGCGGCCTTGGCACTCTTGGTCAGGCCCACCCGCTGATAACCGGGGCGCACGTATTTGGCGTACTGCGAGAACGCGTAGCCGCGTTTCAGCGGGACTCCGGCGGTGGTGCCGTAGGCCGCTTCGCCGTCACCGATGAAGGAGTAGTAACGCTTGCCGTACCACCAGATGTAGGCGTTCCAGTTGGACTCCATCGACTTGTGCACGGTGCGCATGATGTCGTCGAGAGTCTCGTTCCAGACCGCCTGGTTGCCGGGGTTGCCCCAGATGTTCGAGCCGTTGCCGTCGGCCTCGTGGAAGTTCCACTCGGTCATCCACACCGGCTTGTTGTACTGCTCCGCCAGCGAGTACGGCTTCAGCCGTCCCGCGTCCTCGGTGCCGTACAGGTGGCCGCCGACATAGCCGATGTTGTTCCGGGCGCTCGCGTCGTTCAGGGTCGGATCGGTGTAGCTGTAGTTCATGTTCACCGCCTCGGCGACCATGAGCTTGGTGTTCTGCACCTTGGCGCCCTGGTCGCGGACGAAGGTGCGCAGCTCGGTGCCGCTCCAGTCCATCGAGTCGTAGTCCGGGTGCCAGTCGGGCTCGTTCTGCACCGAGGTGACGTCGATGGCCACGCCCTGGTTCTTCATGTACTGGACGTAGCTGTTCAGGTGGTTCGCATAGTCGTCGTAGTAGTCGGTCTTCAGCTTGCCGCCGTTGACCCGGCTGTTGTTCGTCTTCCACGCGGCCGGGGCCGTCCACGGCGAGGCGAGGATCTTCACGTTCGAGCCGTACGACTTGGCCGTTTTCAGGGCGTTGACCTGCGCCGACCACTCGCTGGAGACCGGCGAGATGCCGGTCCGCACGATCGACAGGCCGAGCTGGCCGGCGCCGGACCCGACCAGGGTCTGGGTCTCGGCGGTGGACCATGCGCCGCCCCAGATCGATACGGCAGCCCCGAACCCGTCGATCGTCTGGTATCTGGTGGCACTGTTCACGGTGATGTCCGGCGTGCCGGCCGGTGCGGTGGTGGGTGGCGTCGTGGGCGGTGTGGTGGGTGCCGTGGTGGGCACTGGGCCGCCGCCGCAGACGAAGCCGTTGACCGCGAAGTCCGTCGGGACGGGGTTGCTGCCGGCCGACGCGCCGTTGAAGCCGAACGAGACCGTGCCGTTGGTGGGGACGGAACCGTTGTAGCTCACGTTCTTGGCGGTGACCGCGGCGCCGCTCTGGGTCAGCGTCGTGTTCCACGCCTGGGTCACCGTCTGCCCGGCGCTGTAGGACCAGGTCAGCGACCAGTTGGAGAGCGCGTCACCGAGATTGGTGATGGTGACGTTGGCGCCGAAGCCGCCCTGCCACTGCGACGAGACCACATAGCTCACCGAGCAACCGGCGGCGGCCGCCCCGGCCGGCAGCGCCACGACGACCGCGGCGGACGCCAGAAGGGCGGCAGCGGCCGAGACCAGCACGGTGGTGGCCGGCCTGAATTTCCTCATCCACGTCTCCTTGACCCCGACACGCAATATCGATGAAACAGTTGGGAGCGCTCCCACTCTGATATGGATATCGATAGGTGTCAAGGCGTGCGGGAATAGCGGTGACGCGACTCGCGATATGGCGCCGACATAACATATTTTGGAATTGAAGCCGTCCGGCCGCATTGCCGAGGCGATTACGAGCCGTCCATCCCGAGCAGGGCGTACGGCGCACCCCGGCCGAAGAGCAGCTCATGGGTTCGGGCGCCTTCGGCGGCGGCCTCGGTGCTCCGCGCGAACATCGCCTGCTCGTATTCGGTGAGGGCGCTTTCGATGTCGTGCGGACGGGCGGCGATGGCCCGGGCCAGCTCCGAACCGTCGTACATGGCCAGATTGGCGCCTTCGCCGTTCGGGGCGGCCAGGTGGGCGGCGTCGCCGAGCAGAGTCACCCCCGGCACCCGATCCCACCGGTGCCCGGCGGGCAGGGTGTGGAGCGGCCGCGCAACCAGCGGGGTGTCGCTGTCGGTGATCAGCGCGGTCAGCTCCGGGGCCCAGCCGTCGAACTCCCGCGCGATCCGGGCAGCGGCCGCGGGGGTGTCGGTGAAGTCGATGGCGGCGAACCAGGACTGCGGCTCGGTGACGAACACGTAGCTGTGCAGGGTGCCACCCCGCTCCCGGTGCGCCAGCAGGCCCCGGCCCGGCGCGAGGGCGTACATCGCTCCCTGGCCGACCGCTTTCGCCGTGGCGGGGTGCCGGGTCTCACTGTCGAAGAGGTGGGTCTCGACCGCCGACATGCCGGTGTACTCAGGCGTGGCTCCGGACAGCAGCGGCCGGACGCGGGACCAGGCACCGTCCGCGCCGACCAGGAGGCTCGTCACGACCGAGGTGCCGTCGGCGAAGATCACCTTGTGCCGTCCGTCGCCGAGCGCGGCGACGCCGGTGACCCGGTGACCCCACGTGACGCTGCCGGCCGGGAGGGAGTCGAGCAGCATCCGGCGCAGGTCACCACGGAGGATCTCGGGGCGTCCGCCCGTACCGTCGTCGCTCTGCTCGGCCAGGACGGTCCCGTCCCGGTCGAGGAACCGGCTCGCCTGGCGGCCCTCGAGGACCAGGCCGCGGAACTGATCGATCAGGCCGGCCTCCCGCAGAGCCGGCTGGCCGTTGTCGTCATGGATGTCGAGCAGGCCGCCCTGGGCGCGCGCGGTCGGCGCGACCTCCCCCTCGTAGACGGTCGCGGAGATGCCGTGCACATGCAGGACGCGGGCCAGCATGAGGCCGCCGAGACCGGCGCCGATGATCGTTACGGAAGTGGGCACGGGGGCTCCTGAACGGTGGTGGCTCACCCCGCTACCGTCTGGGGCGAGGTACTCGGTGTGCTTACCAAGTAAGTTTACCGGGTAAGGCTAACACCGCTGAGGAGTCGTGTCCATGCCCAATCGGGGAGACCGTGGTGGGTCGAAGACCCGGGCCCACATCGCCGACGTCGCCACCGGGCTGTTCCTCGACCGGGGCTTCGACGACGTCACGATCGTCGAGGTCGCCGCCGCGGCGGGCGTGTCCAAGGTGACCGTCTTCAAGCACTTCGACCGCAAGGAGGACCTGCTGCTCGATCGGCTGCCCGACGTGGTCGAGATCGCGCGGGCGGCGGTGCGCGAGCGGGCGGACGAGGTCAGCGCGGTCGAGGCGATCCGGCGGACGCTGCTCACGCTGGCCGAGGAACGGCACGGGCTGTCCGCCCTGGACGAGGGCATCGAACCGTTCCTGCGGATCGTCGTGGAGGCGCCGACGCTGATCGCCCGGCTCCGGGTCTTCGAGCACGAGATCGAGGCCGCGCTGACCGAGGAGCTGGCCGCCGACGAGCGCTTCTCCGGCGACAGTGCGCTCCTCGCGGCGCTCGTCGTCGCGGCGTACCGGATCGTCGCGGTCGCGACCGTCCGGCGCCGGCTCGCCGGCGACGATCTCGCCGACGTCGCGGCGGCCCACCGGCAACGGTTGAACCAGGCCTTCGATGCGATCGAGTACGGCGTGTCGGCGCGGGCACACCGGTGACCTCATCCGGACTGCGCGGAACCCGCGGCGCCTGCCGTTTCACGGATCGGCCCGCCGGGTAGCAAACCGTCCATGGTGGATATCACGGGCAAGTCGGTCGCCGTCTACATCCTGCAGTACGTCGCCGTGGCGGCGGTCGTCATCGGCGTGCTGATGACCGTGTCCAGCGTGGTCCGCGCCGATCTCATCGGGATCGTCCTCGGCATCGTGCTGGTCGTCGGCGGGGTGCTCGTGCTCAAGCGCCCGCGCCGCGACCGCCGGGCCGGCTAGTCACCTCGCGAAACGCCCGACCACGGTGGCGAGTTCGGCCGGCGCGGTCAGCGGCATCAGATGGCCGGCGTGGTCCACAGTGACGACCGTTGATTCCGGGAGCAGCCCGGCGAGATGGGCGACCAGCCGGTGCACCGGCGGCGGGCTGTCGGCGCCCTGGATGAGCAGGACCGGCCGGGTCACCGCCGGATCGAACGTCCACGCACCCACCGCCGGGAGCTCGCCGGTGAAGAAGGCCCCGCTGTGGTCCGCCGCGTCGTCGACGAGGCCGGCCCCGAGCACGTCGTTCATCACCGCCCGGTAGTCCGGCCCGCACACCAGCGCCATGAAAGCGTCGAAGGCGGTCGCGTGGTCGCCCTGGGCGGTCGCGGCCATCGCTGTTCCCATCACCGGTCCGAAGGCGGCGTGCAGGGCATCCCGGTCGGCCGGGTCGGCCAGGGCGTCGACCAGCGGAGGTTCGCAGAGAGCGAGCGTACGGACGGCAGCGGGATCGTCCACGGCCAGCTGGAGGGCGATGGTCGAGCCCGACGAGTGGGCGACGACGTGGGCGGGCGCGGCATCCAGCTGCCGCAGCAGGGTGGCGGCGTGGCGGGCGTGGTCAGCCACCGTCAGACCGGCCGGCAGCGGGCCGCCGGTGTAGCCCGCGCGGACCATGCGGATCACCCGGTGGCCCGTCAGCCCGGGGGCCGCGGCCAGTGGCGTGAGCCAGTCGGCGAGCCCGCCGCCGTGGATCAGCAGCAGCGGTTCGCCGTCGCCGCCCGAGTCGGTGTAGGCCACCTCGGCGCCGTCGACGATCGTCCGGGTGAGCTCGGCGTAAGCGTTGATCATGATCGTTCCTCCCGTTCAGGCGGCGTAGAGCCGGATTTCGAGGCCATCGGGGTCGTGCAGCCCGACCAGGACCGACCCACCTTTGTGGCCGGTGACGATGCCGCCGTGCGGCTGACCCAGGTCGTCCAGCCGACGCCGCCAGGCCTCGACGTCCGCGCGTTCCGGCACCTCGAGCGCGACCGGGTCGAAGCCGGCCAGCGCCTCCGCCCGTACGGGATCGAGCCGGAGCGCCAAGCGCGTCCGGCCGCTCGCGTCGGCCAGGGCCAGGCCCCGCAGGGTGCCGTCCTCGACGAATTCGATCTCGACCCGCAGGCCGAGCACGGACGAGTACCACTCGCGGCTGCGGGTCAGGTCGGAAACGGGGAGCTTGACGTGGTGGAAGCCGGACAGGTCGGGCATCTCATCCCCACTCGTTAGAGTCGGCTCTAGTAATTCACTAGAGTAGGCTCTAGCGTGTGACGAGATCTGTCAAGCCCCGCGTCAGCCGGGCCGAGCAAGCGAAGGCGACGCGCCGGCGCATCATCGCGGCCGCCGCGGCGCAGTTCGTGTCGCACGGCTACGGCGCGACGCTGCTCGATCAGGTGGCCGAGCAGGCCGGTGTCGCGGTCCAGACCGTGTACTTCCACTTCGGCAACAAGCGCACGCTGCTCAAGGAGGCGCTGGACGTCGCCGCGGTGGGCGACGACGACCCCGTGCCGCTGATGGACCGGCCCTGGGTGCAGGAGATCCGGCAGGAGACCGATCCGGTCCGGATCATCGAGTTGTGGCTGATCACCGGCCGGACCATCCTCGACCGGATCGTCCCGCTCATGCGGGTCCTGCGCGGAGCCACCGGGACGGACCCCGAGGTGGCCGCCCAGTGGGACACCAACCAGGCCCAGACGCGGGCGGCCCACGGCTTCCTCGCGGAGCTGCTCGCCGAGCAGGGCGCCCTCCGGCCCGGGCTCGACGTCGAGCAGGCCCGTGACCTCGCCTTCGTCCTCAGCAACGTCGAGACGTACCTGCAGTTCACCGACGTCTGCGGGTGGACCCCCGACCAGTGGCAGGAACGAACGGCCGCTGTGCTCACAGCCGCACTGCTCGCACCCTAAACTGGGGCGGTGCCCGACCCGGCCGATCGTCCCGCGTGCGTCGAGGACGTCCACGAACTCGCCTCGGCGATGCCGCACGTCACCGTCCACGACCCGGCGGCGGACAACGCGGTCTATCAGGTGGGCGGCAAGTCGTTCGTCTTCTTCCGCAACCCGCGCCCCGACGCGGTGGACCCGGAGACCGGCGAGCGCTACCCCGACGTGATCGTCTTCTGGGTGGAGTCGGACGCGGACAAGCAGGCGCTCGTCCAGGACGAGACGACGCCCTTCTTCACGACTCCGCACTTCAACGGCCACCCGTCGGTGCTGATCCGGGCGAGCCGGCTCGGCGAGCTCAGCCGTACGGAGCTGGCCGAGGTGATCCAGGACGCCTGGCTGTCGCGGGCCTCCCAGCGGCGCCGGACCGCCTGGTTGAGCAGCCGCTCCGAGCAGTGACCCGGAGCGGCTGCGCCTTGCTCAGTCCTCGCGGCCGCAGTTGAACCTGGTCACGCCGGCCGCCATCCGGATCCCGCCGAGCAGGTGGTCGAGCAGCAGCGGCTCGTTGTAGTACTCGGCCTTGTGCCCCAGCGCGGTGTAGAAGGCGCGGCCGCCGTCGTACGGCTGGCACCAGGAGATCGGGTGGTGCCGGCCCATCCCCGGCGAACCGCCCGGGACGCTGTAGCCGCGCGGGTCGTAGGTCCGTTCGTCCACTTCGGCGAGGACCCGGACGGTGTGCCGCGGGTTGGTGCGGAAGTTGTACCACTCCTCCTCGCGCTCCCAGCGGCGCGGCAACGGGCGGGTGGCCGCGGTGTCGTGGCCGAGAACCTTGATGGTGGCCACCTGGAACTGCGGGTTGACCGCGCCCGGGTGGTCACGGAAGTAGGCGCCGACCAGGCCGCCGTACCAGGCCCAGTCGTACTCGGTGTCGGAGGCGGCATGGATGCCCATGTAGCCCCCACCGGCGCGGATGTAACGCTCGAACGCGCCCTGCTGCGCCTCGTCGAGGACGTCGCCGGTGGTGCTCAGGAACACCACGACGTCGTACCGGGCGAGGTTCCGGTCGGTGAACGCCGCGGCGTCCTCGGTCGCGTCGACCCGGAAGTGATGCCGGGCGCCGAGCCGCTGGATCGCGGCCACCCCGGCCGGGATCGAGTCGTGCCGGAACGCCGCGGTCTTGGAGAAGACGAGCGCATTGAATCTCTGATGCCCGGGCGACGCCGCCGCAGCCGACCCGGCCGCCCCTGCGAGTCCCACGGCCAGCACGACCGCCACCACGAACCTGACCACGACTTTCATGACCCCTCCTCAGCGTTGTGCGCGCGTACCGGGCTCCCATCGAAGGGTATGACTCGGACCGCACCCGGGGAAGGCGTGGCAGTCAGCCCGCGATGGTCTTCGCCCGGCGGTCCGGGTCGAGGACGCGGTCCATCAGCAGGGCGCTCCGGCGCCGGCTCGCGAGCCGGCTCATGATCACACCGAGCTGATTGGACCGTCCGTCGACCACGCCCGGGCCCGGGTCGCGGCGTTCGAGGTGGGCCAGCGCGGTGGCGACGACATCACCGGGCGTCCGCATCCGGCCCGAGGTCAGCACGCCGGCGCCCGGGCCCATCCCGGTGGTGAAATCCGTATCGGTGGCGCCGGGCGAGACGGCGAACGTGGTGAGTCCCGTGCCCCGCAACTCCGTCCAGAGGGACTCGGTGAAGCTCAGCACGAAGGCCTTACCGGCGCTGTAGACGGCCATCCGCGGTGACGGGAAGTAGGCGGAGACGCCGGCGACATTGATGATGAAACCGTTGGCGGCGCTCAGCAGCTGCGGCAGGAACGCGGCGGTGAGCTGGACCGGTGCCGCCACGTCGACGGCGATCTCCTCGGCCAGGCGGCCGGGATCGGCGTCGGCGAACCGGGCGAAGGTGCCGAAGGCCGCGTTGTTGATGAGGCTGGTGACGGCGACACCCCGGTCGGCGACAGCCTGGCGGAGCTCGCTGCCGGCGGCCGGGTGCCCGAGATCGAACGGAACGGCCTCCACCCGTACGCCGTGAGTGCGGTGCAGCTCGTCCGCCATTGCCGTCAGCCGCCCGGCCCGGCGCGCGACGAGTACGAGGTTCGAGCCGCGCGCCGCCAGCGCCGTGGCGAAAGCGGCTCCGATCCCGGAGCTGGCCCCGGTGAGCAGGACGGTCTGGGCGCGGTAGTCAACGGTCATGGCACCCAACCTCCCGCGCGCCGGGCGGCGTCGTCCAAGACCCGTTCCGCACCCCGTCATACCGGAACGACATAACGAGTACGCTGCTGAGATGGCCGACGGCGTACCGGACCTGGACCTGCGGCTGGTCCGCTACTTCACGGCACTGGCCGAGCACGGCACCTTCGCCCGCGCCGCGGAGGCCCTGCACGTCGCCCAGCCGTCACTGAGCCGCCAGCTGCAACGGCTCGAGGACGCTCTGGGCGTACGGCTGCTGGAGCGCACCACCCAGGGCAGCAGGCTCACCGCCGCGGGTGAGGCCTTCCTGCCCCGGGCCCAGACCCTGGTGCAGCAGGCCGGCCAGGCCGTGCGCGCCGCCCGGGACGCCGCGCCACCACGCACGATCACCATCGGCTACGTCGAGGACCTCAGCATCACCGCCGCGGTCCGCGACCTGCGCCGCCGCCACCCCGGCGCGCACGTCCGCACCCGCCACCTGAACTGGAACGAGACCCGCGCGCTGCCCGACGGCCGGGTCGACGCGCTGGTCGTCCGTACGCCCCTCCCGATCCCGGCCGACGACCTCGACCTCACCGTGCTCTACGAGGAGCCACGCGTGCTGGTGCTGCCGGCGTCCCATCGCCTGGCCGGGAAGGAGGTCGTCGCCCTGGCCGACTTCACCGACGAGCCGATGGTGGCCTGCGCCGGGGCGCCCACGGCCTGGACGGGATTCTGGCGGCTCGAACCGCGCCCGGACCAGGGCGGCGCCCCGCTGGCGGCGATGCCCGCTGACGCCATCGAGGACAAGCTCGAAGCCGTCGCGGACGGACAGGCGGTCGCCCTCGTAGCGGCGAACGACCCCCGCGTGACCGCCCGGAACGACCTCGTCACCGGCGCGGTCGAAGGAATCGAACCGTGCCACGTCGTGGTCGCCACCCGGCGCGAGGACACCAATCCCCTTGTCGCCGAGTTCCGTCGATCAGCACAGACCCACCTCATCGGTAGCTGATCAGCAGTCACTCGTTTGGGTCATCGCCTTACCGTTCTGCCGTCCAGGCCAGTAACGGAAGGCTGTTGATGACGGTGACTTCGGCTCTCGAGCCGTTTGACGGCGGCGAGACTGCCGGCCTCTACTCGCAGCTCGCGGGTGTCCTTGCCGGAATCGCGTTCGCCGCCCTTCTGCTCTACCTGACCCGCGCGAGCAAGGAGTTCCGAGATACCGGGGATCAGGCGGTTGCCGCCAACCTGACCGCCGCTGTCGCCGCGCTGATTCTGTGTGCCGCTTCGTACGCCGTGCTGGCAGGCGCTCCGAAGGCGACAGGAAGTGCCGCGCTGGCGGCGATCGTCTACGGCCTTCCGTTCGGCACATCGGTGCTGTTGCTCTTCTACACCCTGGCGATCATCTTTCTCCAGCGCCCGGCGCTGGCGGACATCGGCCGCGTCAGCGTGTATGTCGTGGCTGCCGGCGGTCCTGTCTGGGTACTGAGCTACGCCACGATGGCCACGATGACCGCCGTCGCCGTGCGCTGCGAACCGACGTGCGGTAGCCGCCCGCCGCTTGTGATTCCCGTTGTTGTCGGCCTGATTCTGATCGCGGTGCTGATCGTCGCGTCGTACGGCGCGATCCGGGTACGACGATTGCGGCCGGCGAGATTGCGCCCCGAGGTTGGTGCCCGCCGTTGTCGTTCTGCTCACCACTTTCGGGGCCGGCGGCGCGTCCCTGGCGTTTCCTCTGCTCGGAGAGCGCTATCGGCCGTCGGACGCGCTGCTGACACTTTTGCTGGGTGCCAATTTCGTCGTCCTCCTGCTGTTCGCCCGAAGCGCGGCGAACTCGCTGCGCGACCTGCGGGCGAACGGGCCACGGCCGTCCCCGATCACCAGATCGGGATGTCGAGGCCGTGGTCGGATTCCGGGCGGGGGCCGGTGATGCGGCGTTCCGCCTCGTTGATGGGGTGGTCGTTGATGGAGGCCTCGCGCCGGCTCATCAGGCCGTTCGGGGCGAATTCCCACAGTTCGTTGCCGTAGCTGCGCCACCACTGGCCCGCGGTGTCGTGCCATTCGTACTGGAAGCGCACCGCGATGCGGTTGTCGTGGAAGGCCCACAGCGACTTGCGGAGCGCGTAGTCCTGCTCGCGTTCCCATTTGGCGGTCAGGAATTCGATGATCGCCGGGCGGCCGGTGAAGTGCACGTCGCGGTTACGCCACTGCGAGTCGGACGTGTAGGCGGCGGCGACCCGGGCGGGGTCACGGGTGTTCCAGGCGTCCTCGGCCGCCTGGACCTTCTGCCGGGCGGCCGCCAGGTCGTACGGCGGGAACGGCGGTCGGGCCTCGGTCATCGGGATCGGTCCTCTCGGTCGGTCAGCGCCGGATTGTGCGGGTACGGGCGGTGGGCGGACTCCCGCAACGAAGCTCGGCGCGCGGCGACGAGCTGGTCGAGGTCGAAGCGGACGATGCGGCCGCTGCGCCCGTCGTCCCCGGGTCGTCCGGCCTCGCCCCACTCGACCCGGGCCGTTCCGGACAGCTGCAGGGTGACACCGGTGGTGAAGTCGGCGAACAGCAGCGCGGCCTCCGGGCTGACGGCCAGGTTGCCGAGGCTGTTGAACATGTTGTTGCCGGGATAGTCCGGCCACCACAGGCCGCGCTCGTCGACGCGGACGAAGCCGGGCGGCCCGCCACGGTGGGATGCGTCGGCGCCTCGCTGCGGGTGCACGGTGCCGAGGAAGAAAGTGTCGGCCGAGCGGATGACGTCCAGGTCAGCGGGCTCGAACGTGGCACCGCGGCGCACATCGAATGGCGTCTCCGGGGTGGAGCCGGCCGGGGTGAGCAGCCGCTGCTGAATGTACTGCGGGCAGTTGCCGTACGCCTGCTCGACGTCGACGATCAGCAGATCATCGGTGGCGGCCGTGAGGGTGCCGTTGAGCCGTACCCGGCGGCGCAGGGCGAAGTCGAGGCTGGTCGTGCCGAGGCGCTGTCCGGCGTTGATGCCGTGCAGCGGGTCATCAGCCGGGACCCCGCGGTGGACGGCCAGCTCGGTGTCGGAGCGGACCTCGAGGAACCCGGCCGGGCCGGCCAGCGGGGAGGTCCAGAGCCGGCCGGCCGCGTTCCGGCCGGTGATGACCAGCAGGGTGCGCGCGGCGAGGAAGCCGGCGATGCCGCCGGACAGCTCCGCCGGTGCCAGCATGCGTGAGAGGCGGGCGGCGTCCTGCCGTACGCCGGCCTGGCGCTGCACGGCGAGCTCGCCGCCGTGGAAGCCCGCGTCGGCGAGCTGGTGAGCCGCAGTCATCGTGAGCCCCTTCCCAGGTGGCCAGTTGTACTCCGTTGTTCTAACGGATGCAAGCCGTTTCATCCGTGATAGATTTCCGCGGTGCGCACCTGGATGCTTCCCGACGAGCCGGTCCCGATCCGCCTGATGGCGACGATCTGGGCCGACACCGACGGGGTGCACGACGACCTCGCCGGGCCACCGGATCTCGACGAGTGGCTCGACGCGATCGGGGTGGCCCGCCATGGCGTGGCGGCGACGCGCGCCGAGTTCCGCCGCGCGCGGGCGCTGCGCGATTCCGTCCGCCGGCTGGCCGCCTTCGTGACCGGCGACGACCGCCCCGCGGCAGCCTCGGCCGGGCCGGACGTCCGACAGGCCCTCGAGACTGTGAACGCAGTCGTGCGGGAGCTTCCGGTCCCCCAGCTGGTGATGCACGAGGCAGACCTCGAACTGGCCGCCGGATCCGCGGCCTCACCGGTGACCGCCGGCCTCGCCGAGGTGGCCGCCGCGGCCCAGCAGCTGCTGACCAGCGGTTCGATGCTGCGGGCCTGCCTCGCGCCCGGCTGCGTGCTCTACTTCGCCAAGACGCACCCACGCCGCGAATGGTGCTCGGTCGCGTGCGGCAATCGCGTCCGCGCGGCCCGCCATTACCGGACGGTCCGGTCCACGCGTTCGACCCGTGATCCACTGTGACTGGTCTGGTATATGTCGTTGCATCCGGTGAGGAAGGCGTGACCATGATCGAAGTGGGCGAGCTCGCGGGCACCGTCGTGCCGCTCCTGTCGGCGGCGGCCGGGGCGTACGGCAGCGCGGTGGTCAGCAAGGCCACCGAGCAGGGCACCGACGCCGCGGCGAACGCGACCGTGGGGGCCGGGCGGCGGCTGCTGGGCCGGCTGCTGACATCGCCGCGCGCGGCGCAGGTCGGGGCCGCGGTGACCGACCTGGGCGAGAATCCGGACGACGAGGCGTTCGCCGCCGCCGTGTACGCCCAGGTGAAACGCGCGCTGTCGGAAGACGCCGAGCTGGCCGAGGAGATCGCGGCGATGGTCGCGGCCTCCCCCGTACGCGGGGACACCTTCACCGTTACCGTGACCAACTCGACCGGGGTGCAGGTCGGCGACCACAACGTCCTGTCCGTCCACCAGCCGCCGCCGGCGCGATGACCGGCCCGGCCGGGCAGCCGCCCGCCGGCGGCGTCACGGTCACCGGCTCGGCCAACGTGCAGGTCGGCACCGGCAACGTCCACAACGTCATCTCGCTGGCCGGTACGGCGGCAGTCACGCCGGACACCGTGGATGCCCCGCCGGGGCTGGACAATCTGCCGCCCGCGTCGGCGGTGTTCGAGGGACGGGACGTCGCCGCGCTGGACGACGTGCTGGCTCGCGGTGCGGGTCAGGCGGCGGTGCTCGGGCTGGGTGGTGTCGGGAAGTCCGAGCTGGCGGTGCACTATGCGCGGGCGTTCCGGGCCCGGCACTCGCTCGTGTGGTGGATCGCCGCGGACACCGCGGCCGACGTGCAGCTCGGTCTGGCCGCGTTGACGAGCCGGTTGCATCCGGTGGCGACGCTGGCGGACGCGCGTTCGTGGGCGCTGGGCTGGCTGCAGACCCATCGCGACTGGTTGCTGGTGCTGGACAACGTGGAGGACGTCGCCGACATCGAGCCGCTGCTGGCCCAGGTGGCCGGGCGGGGCCGGGTGGTGGTGACCACCCGGCGCGATCTCGGTACGGCCCGGTGGGCCCGGCTCGGGTTGGCGCCGTTGCGGCTCGGCGTGTTGGACAGGTCGGCGAGTGTGCAGCTGCTGCAGCGGCTGACCGGGCTGGACGACCGCGACGGCGCCGGCCGGCTGGCGGCCGCGCTGGGCGATCTTCCGCTGGCGCTGGAGCAGGCCGCGGGGTACGTGAGCCAGCACGAAGGCCTCGGTTTCGACGACTACGTCCGGTTGCTGACCGACCGGTTCGCGCTGGTCGCGGCCGACCCGGGCGAGGGGGACTCGACGCGGCGGACGGTGGCCACCATCTGGCGGGCCGGCATGGACGCGGTCGCCGGGCGGTCGCCGCTGGCTGTGCGGGTGCTGCGCGTGCTGGCCTGGCTCGGCCCTGACGCCGTACCCGTGGAGGTGTTGTCCCCGCCGCCGGCCGATCCGGTCGCGACCGGCGACGCGCTCGCGGTGCTGGTGTCCTTCAGTCTGATCAACCGCCGGACGGGCGAGGTGAGTGTGCACCGGCTGGTGCAGGCGGTGGTCCGGGAGGAACAGGACGCGGCTGCCGCCGTCTCGATGGTGCGGGCGGCGATACCGGATGCTCCGCTGACGAATGTCGCCGGCTGGCCCCGCTGGAATCAGCTGCTGCCGCACATCGACGCGCTGACCCGGCACGCCGGTCCGGCCCACAGCAACACCGACCTGATGGACGTCAACGACCAGGCAGCGGTCTACCGGCAGTCCCAGGGCCAGGTTTCGGCCGCGGTCGAGCTGTTCGAGCAGGTCGGCGCCGACCGGCAACGCGTGCTCGGCGACGACCACCCCGACACCCTGGCCAGCCGCAACGACCTCGCGTTCGCGTACCGGGCGGCCGGACGCCTGGCCGAAGCGATCGACCTGTTCGAGCAGGCCCGCGCGAGCCGGCGCCGGGTGCTCGGCGACGACCATCCGGACACCCTGGTCAGCCGCAACAACCTGGCCGGCGCCTACCTGGCGGCGGGGCGGGTGGCCGAGGCCGTCGACCTGTTCGAGCAGCTCGTCACCGATTCCCGGCGCGTCCTCGGCGACGAGCACCCGGACACGCTGGCCAACCGCTACGACCTGGCCTACGCGTATCACCTGGCCGGGCGGGTGGCCGCGGCGATCCACCTGTTCCAGCAGGTCCTCGCCGACCGGCGCCGGGTGCTCGGCGACGACCACCCGGACACCCTGTCCAGCCGCAGCGATCTGGCGTACGCCTACCGCACGGCCGGCCGGCCGGACGAAGCGATCGAGCTGTGGGAACAGGTCCTCCGCGACCGCCGGCGCGTCCTGGGCGACGACCATCCGCAGACCACGGAGATCGCGTCACTGCTGCGCGGCCACGAAGCCTGATCGGTCAGCGCCGCCGGGCAGCCAGGGCGACCAGGAACTGCCCGCCGCCCGCGTCGACGCTGGCGGTCACCGGCAGCCCGGGCACCAGCCGGGAGAACCGGTCGAGCAGCCAGTCCGCCGCCTCCTGGGCGTCCTTGCGGCTCGGGCACCGGGCGACCAGCTCCCGGCCGCCCTTGCGTTCGAGCCGGTCCGCCACCGCGACCAGCGGCGCCGGCTCCACCACATGCAGCCGGTCCGGCCAGGCGATGACCACCTTGACCGCACCTTTGCGGGTGTTGCAGGCGCGGTGGGCGAGCCGCTCGGTGACCTTGGCCTTGCGGTCGGCGGTCCGGCTGTCCACGCTCGGACCCCGCGGGTCGTTCACCGACATGCCGGCGTCGACCGGCTCGTCGCACACCCAGCACCGCCAGCCGTCACGCTCGGCCACGTCATCAAGGAGACTCATCCCGACAAACTAGCCCCTCGGGCCGGGCCGGCCGGGCTGATCGCGGGGCTGTTCATTCAGCGTCGGTCCGGTATCGTCCCCTCCTCATCGAAGATCGACGGGGGAAAATGAGGATGGCAGTCCGGCATCGCCGTGTCCCGATCGCGCTCGCCGCCGTACTGGTGCTCACCGGAGCCGGGGTCGCGATCGCCCGCGAGGTCCCCGCCGGTCCCCCACCACGGTGGAACGAGGCCGCCGCGCCCCGACCTTCCGCCACCGATCTGCCCGCCGCCGGCAAGCCGGCCGGGACCGCCCGGCCGAAGACCTCCGCCACGCCGACGACCGGGCCGGCGGTCACCCGCGCCCGGGCGGTCCGGGACGCGCGGGCGGGGATCCGCCGCAACGGCCCGGCCATCCGGTCCGCCCCCGGCGAGCAGTACCGGGTGGTGGACACCACGGTGGACGCGGCCGGCACCCGGCACATCCGGTTCCAGCGCACGCATCAGGGCCTCGCCGTGCTCGGCGGCGACTTCGTGGTCCACTCGGCCGCGACCGGCCGGTTCACGGACGCCACCGTGGCGCAGCAGCAGGCGATCGACGTTCCGGCCTCCGCCGAGGTCGGCCGCGAGCAGGCTGTCGCGTCCGCCGAACGGTTCGCCGGGCAGCGCAGCACCGGCAACGCGCGACAGGTCATCGACGCCTTCGCCGGCAAGCCCGTGCGCGCCTGGGAGGTGCCGATCGGCGCCCGGCTGGTGATCGTCGACGCGACCACCGGGGCGGTCCGCCGCGCGTACGACCAGGTGCAGACCGCCGAGGCGGGCACCGGGCACGGGATGCTGGTGGGTGACGTCCCCCTGAGCACCACCCGGCAGGCCGACGGCACGTACGCGCTGACCGACCCCGACCGGGGCGGCAACACCGTCCGCGACGGTCTGAACGAGGACTTCGTGTTCGAGCCGAAGAAGTTCGCCGAGTTCACCGACGCGGACAACGTGTGGGGCGACGGCACCCGCGCCGACCGCGCCACCGCCGCGGCCGACGTGCACTACGGCATGGCGCAGACCTGGGACTACCTGCGGGAGTCGTTCGGCCGCTCGGGTCTGCGCAACGACGGCAAGGGGCTGACCGCGTACGTCCACCACGACGTCGACGAGGCCAACGCGGCGTGGAGCAGCTCCTGCGTGTGCGTGTACTTCGGCGACGGCGCGCCCACCGGCAAGCCGTTCACGGCGCTCGACGTGGTGGGGCACGAGGTGGCGCACGGCCTCAACTACCGCACGGCCGGCCTGGTGAGTTCCGGCGAGTCCGGCGGCCTGAACGAGTCCAGCAGCGACATCTTCGGCACGCTGGTCGAGTTCGCGGCGAACAACCCCGTCGACCCGCCGGACTATCTGATCGGCGAACAGACCGAGGCCCGCGCCCCGGCCCTGCGCCGGATGGACGAGCCGGGCCGCGACGGCAAGTCGGCGTCGTGCTGGGTCCCGACGGCCAGGAGTCTCGATCCGCACTACTCGTCGGGCATCGGCAACAAGTTCTTCTACACCCTGGCCGCGGGCAGCGGCACGACGCGATGGGGTGACAGTCCGCCGTGTGGCGACGCCGCGCCGGTCACCGGCATCGGCAACGACCGCGCCGCGCAGATCTGGTACCGCGCCCTCACCGTCTACATGGTCTCGAACACCAACTTCTCCGGCGCGCGGGATGCGACCATCCGCGCGGCCGCGGACCTGTACGGCCCGGACAGCGTCGAGCGGCGCACCGTCGACGCCGCCTGGCTGGCCGCGGGCGTGGACGGCTCAGACCCGGCGTACGGCGTCCCGCAGCTGGCGTACTTCGAGGACAGCACGCCCACCCCGCACGTCGGGGACTCCGTACATATCCAGGTCAGCGCCCGTGATCCGCAGGGTCAGCCGGTCACCTTCAGCGCCGCCGATCTGCCGCCCGGGGTGTCGATCGACGCCGACGGGTTGATCACGGGCACGCCCACGGTCAAGGGCGAGTATCCCGGCGACATCATCGCGACCGACCCGGACGGCAACTCCGGCCGGCAGCTGATGTGGTGGGTGGTCAAGGGTCCGCCGGTCGCCCGGTCGGTGCCCCCGGCCCAGACGATGCAGCTCGGTTACGGCGCCTTCGGCAACTTCCCGGTTACCTTCACCGACGCACCGGACCACCTGGTCGATGCCGCCGGCTCGTTCCAGGTGACCGCCACGGGCCTGCCGGCGGGCATCACCCTCGGGGTGCACCGGCCGGGTTCGGGCACGCTGGTCGCCGACATCAGCGGGATACCCACCACCGCCGGTTCCGGCACCACCGTGGTGACCGCCACCGACGCCGACGGTGACCAGGTGACGGCTTCGGTGCCGTGGCGGGTGCTGCCGGCGCAGCCACCGGGCGCTCCGGTCAGCGTGTCGGTCGCCGCCGGCACCGGCACCGCGCTGCTGGAGTGGGTCAGGCCGAGTTACAGCACCGGCGTGATGGTTCCCACCGGCTACATCGTGCGGCTCTCCCCCGGCCAGGAGACGACGCTGCCCGCCTCGGCCCGGTCGTTGAACCTGACCGGGCTGGACCCGCGCCGCGCGTACACGATCGGGGTGCGGGCCACCAGCACGATCGGCGACGGCGCGGAGAAGACGGTCACGCTGAGCCCGACCGCCCTGTCGCTCGCGGTGACGCCCAGCACGTTCGCCTACGGCAAGCCGGCCACGCTCACCGGGAAGATCCTCCGCGGCAGCGCCGCGATCGCCGGGACGTCGGCGACGCTGGAACAACGCCCGGCCGGCACGGCGGCCTGGACCCGGATCACGACGGTGAGGACCGACACGAAGGGCGCCTGGCGGGCGACCGTCAAGCCGTCGATCACCACGACCTACCGCATCCGGTACGCGGGCTCGGCCGGCGCCTGGCCGGCAACCTCGGCAACACCGGTGGCGACGGTCCACTACACCGCCACGATCAAGGCGAGCACGACCAGGCCCAAGGCCAACAAGAAGATCAAGCTCACCGGTACGGTCAAACCGGCCCGTGCCGGCGTGAAGGTGACCCTGCAACGTAAGTCGGGCTCCAAGTGGGTGACCGTCACGTCCACGAAGACGACCGCAAGCGGGGCGTACTCGTTCTCCCGGTCCTTCAAGCGCGGCACCTGGACCGTCCGGGTGTCGATAACGGGCGGCACCTACAACGCGGGCGCGACGAGCAGCGGAGTAACCCTCAAGGTCAAATGAGGCGGCCTTGACACCGTGGGCTTGATCTGGAGCGCGCTCCAGCTTTTACCGTCGACGGCGAACGCCTGACGGTGGGAGGACAATCCATGGAGACCAGAAGTTTCGGACGGCTCGGCCGGATCAGCGCCCTGACCCTCGGCGGGGGCGGCATCGCCGGCGTGTGGGGCAGCACCGACCGCGCTGAGGCGGTTGCCACCATCCACGCCGCGATGGACGCCGGCGTCACCATGCTCGACCTGGCGCCGAGCTACGGGAGTGACTTCGAGTCGGAGCGGGCGGCCGGTGCCGCGCTGCGTGGCCGGTCCGGCGCGGACATCATGATCACCAGCAAGGTGCAGCTGCTCAAGCTGTCCGGGACACCGGACTGGGCCGGCCGCATCCGGGGGAGCCTGCGGGACAGTCTCGCCCGGCTGGGCCGCGATCATCTCGACCTGTTCCTGCTGCACACCCAGCTGCGGCCGCGTGATCCGTCCACCGCCGTGCCGGACGACCTCGACTGGCCGGACTACCTCGAGGTCGCCGCCGAGTTCGAGCGGTTGCGGGACGAGGGCAGCATCCGCGCCTGGGGGATCACCGCGGTGGCGTACCCGGCGTCGGTCGTGGACGCGCTCGGGACGACGCCCCGGCCGGACGCCGCCCAGGTCGTCGTGAACGCGCTGGATTCCGAAGGCGACCTGTGGTCGTACGGCACCGGCGCCGAGCCGGCCAACCAGGAGATCGTCCGGGTGGCGGGCGCGAACGGGGTGCCGGTGATCGGCATTCGCGCCGTCGCGGCGGGGTCGCTCACCGCCGCGCTCGACCGGGAGGTGAGCGCCGACCATCCGGCGGCCGTCGATTTCGCTCGCGCGGAGCCGTTCCGCAAGCTGGCCGCCGAGCTCGGCGAGACCCCGGCGGCCCTGGCCCACCGGTACGCGCTGAGCGTCCCGGGCGTCGCCACCGTCGTCCTGGGCGTCAAGAACCGCGCCGAGCTCGCCGAATGCATCGCGGCCGAGGCCCGGGGGCCGCTCACTGCGGACGAGCTGCGCGCGGTGATCGCCCTGCGGCCGGACCGGCCTCGGCACCGCTAACACTTTTTCGGGGCTGAGCCGCGGATTCTGTCCTGTCGGACAGTCATTCTTTGTTCCGGCTTAAACGCCTGTCAGGTGCGCTTCCCACCGGCCTACCATTCCGGCGGTCGCTCGGTTCGGCCGGCTTGTCGTGTTCGCTTTGTGGGGAGTGACCTGTGCCGCGTCTGCCTTTCTCCGTGCCTGAGTCCGGTCGCCATGTCCGGCCCGGGCGGGGACTCGCTGTGGCCGGCGCCGGCGTGACCGTCGCCCTCGTCACCGCGGTGGTCGTGTCGGTGAGCCTCGCCCGGGCCTCCACCGGGCAGCAGCCGCAGGCCGTGGGTCAGAGCCGCGCGCAGACCTCAGCACCGGGCACGGCAACGACGACCGCAACGGCCTCACCGTCGGCCAGAAGGCCGTCGGCCACGGCCACCTCTCCTGGCACTGCGGCTGCCACTGCTACCGCCACCCAGCAGGCTCCCAGAGCCGGCTGGATCCCGGTCGACCGGGCGGCCTGGAACGCGCAGGTCGCCCGGTACAAGGCCACCAAGGCCGACCCGCCGGGCAACGCCGGTAATCTGCCGGAGTTCCGGGCCGACTGCCGCTACAGCCATCGCAAGGCCGACGACCCGATCGTCTTCCCCGGGCTGCCGGGTGCCTCGCACATGCACTCCTTCGTCGGCAACAAGGCCGTGGATGCGAACACTGTCGCCGGCGATCTGATGAAGTTCACGGCCACGACCTGCAAGCCGGTCGTGGACCATTCCGCCTACTGGGTGCCGACGCTCTACGAGGCGGCCACCCGCAAGCCCGTCGAGACCACCGGATTCCGGGTCTACTACCGCTCGATCCGGAAGAACTCGGACGGGATCATGCCGATGCCGAACGGGCTGCGCATGGTCGCCGGGGACGCCAAGAAGAAGCAGCCGACGCCGCGGGGCGCGCAGGGTCAGTTCTATTGCGCCTTCTACGGACCGGGTGACATCAACGGCGTCGCCCGCAGTGACAACGGCAACTGGCCGATCTGTGGAGAGCCGGCGAGCCTGCATTTCATGTTGCAGTTCCCGGACTGCTGGGACGGCAAGAACCTGGACAGCCCGCACCACAAGGAGCATGTGGCCTTCGGGACCGACGCCGGCTGCCCGGCCGGGCATCCGGTCCGGATTCCGGCCCTGACCTTCGACATCGCGTACGGGGCCAAGGGCTCGAAGGCCGGCTACTACCTCTCCTCCGATCCGCAGGGCCGGAGTGCCTCGTCGATGCACGGCGACGCGTTCGTGATGTGGGACGTCAAGGAGATGAACCAGCGGGTCCGGAACTGCATCGCCCAGCGCCGGACCTGCGACAACGACGGCTACGACCCGTTCTCCTCCTGATTCAGGGATATTGACCTTCGTCTAAGCCGCGTAGAGTGTTCTCCCGACTACACATTGTGGAGGTTCGGGGATGTCTCTGCCTGCGTTGCCACTGCCGGACGAGGACCAGCTGCCGTTCGACCCGCCACCGGAGTACGCCCGGCTGCGCGCCGCCCCGCAGGTCGTCCGGGTGACCTGCCCGACCGGCCTGGACGCCTGGCTGGTCTCGGACTACGCGGGCGTCCGGGAGGTGCTCGGCGACGGCCGCCGCTTCTCGACCCGGCCCGGTCAGGCCACCCACGTGCTGGACGCGTTCGGCGGGCCGGACGCGCCGGTCACCGGCTTCAGCCAGCTGGACGGCCCGGAGCACATCCGGATCCGGCGCAACTTCGCCCCGCAGGTGTCGCACCCGCGCCGGCTGGCCGAGCTGCGGCCGCTGGTCGAGCAGATCACCGACGAGGCGATCAACCGCATGCTGGCGTCCCCGCAGCCCTATCCGTTGCACAGCCGGTTCTCCACCGCGATCACCACCGCGGTGATCGCCGAGCTGATCGGGGTACCACCCGAGCAGCGCCACCTGCTGCACGACGCGGCGACGGCATTGTTCAAGACCTCCACCACGCCGGACGAGCTGCGGCGGGCGATCGAGCCGCTGTGGGCGTACCTGTATGAGCTGGTCGCCACCCGCCGGGCCCGGCCCGGCGACGACGTGCTCAGCCGGATGATCGAGCACAGCGCCGACAGCGAGCGCCCGCTCACCGACGAGGAACTGACGCAGATGAACGGCGCGCTGCTCGTCGCCGGCTTCGACACGACCGCGTCGATGATCACGTACGGTCTGGTCTGCCTGCTGAACACCCCGGGACAGTGGGCGAAGCTCTGCGCCGAGCCCGAGCTGGCCGCCTCGGCGGCCGAGGAGCTCGTCCGCTACCTGGGCGTCGGCATCGGGCTGCTGCGGCAGGCCACCGAGGACACCGTGGTGAACGGGCAGCCGATCAGGGCGGGCGACTACGTGGTGGTGGCGGTGCAGTCGGGCAACCGGGACACCGCGCTGCACCCGGACGCCGACACGTTCGACGTCGCCCGCAGACCCGGCGCGCACCTCGGCTTCGGGCACGGCGCGCACGCCTGCGTGGGTCAGCAGATCGCCCGGATCGAGTTGACCACGGTGCTCGGGGCGCTGGCCCGCCGGGTGCCGGCGTTGCGGATCGCGGTGCCCCCCGAGGAGATCGTGTGGAAGAAGGACTCCGTGGTCCGCGGCCCCGTCGAGCTGCCGGTGGCCTGGTCGTGAGAGTCACCGTCGACCGCGACCTGTGCATCGGCGCGGGCATGTGCGTGCTCACCGCGCCGGCCGTCTTCGACCAGGACCCGGAGGAGGCGGTCGTGGTGCTGCTCGACGAACAGCCGCCGGAGTCGGAACGGCCGGCGGTGCAGCAGGCGGTCGACCGCTGCCCCGCCGCGGTCATCCGGCTGCTGCCCTGAGCCGGCCCGACGGCGGACGGGGTGGCGGAGAGCCGCGGCGCCGTTGATGGTCGTCCGATGACCGATGACGAGATTGTCGCCGCCATCAGCGCCCGGGTCGACTCCGGCCGGGGCGCCGACCTGCCGGAGCCGTACCCGCAGGACCGGCCCGGCCGAAGCCCTGGCCGAGGCCGAGCAGAAACTACATCCAGTGGCGGGACGGGGAGATCCCCGACGACTTCCCGGCGTGGACGCCCGGCGTGGTCTCGTTCTGTGACTTCGGGTGCGCGATGTGGGCGCTGCTCGACTGCCGCACCCCTGAGGGGCGGATGCTCTTCCTGGACCAGAGCACCCTGCACCCGCTCGACCTCACCCTGAGCCAGTGGTTCGAGCTGTGGCTCAACGATGACCTCGACATGCACAAGCTCGCCGCCGCGGGCCAGTCGTGAGCAGCGTTCGAGGCTCAGCTCAGAGATAGCTGACGCCCGTCAGTTGCTCGGCCGCCGCCCAGAGACGCCCGCCGGCGGCCGGGTCGGTGGCCTCCCGGCTGAACCGGGCCTCGGCGACCCGGCCCCGGGTCTCCCAGAGTCCGGCCGGCCCGAAGAACTGCCCGCCCCGCACTTCCGGGTCGGTGGCGGCGCGCAGCTGCGGCAGTGCCCCCTGCTCCACCGGCTGGGTGGCCACCAGGCCCACGCGCGCGATGACCCGGCCGAGCCGGCCGCGGTGCTCCCAGGCCCGCGGGGTCAGGTTGGTGCGGGTGATACCCGGGTGGGCCAGCACGCTGATGACCGGCGAGCCGGCGGCGCGCAGGCGACGGTCCAGCTCGACGCCGAAGATCGTGGTGGCCAGCTTGGACCGGCCGTAGACGGCGGAGGCCCGGTAGCGCCGCTCGGCCATCAGGTCGTCGAAGTCGAGGCGCGCGGTCCGGTGGGTGATCGAGCTGAGGCTGACCACCCGCGCCGCCCGGGCCGCGGCCAGGTTGCCGAGCAGCAGGCCGGTCAGCGCGAAATGGCCCAGCATGTTGGTGGCGAGCTGCAGTTCGAAGCCGTCGGCCGAGGTGCGGCGCGGACCCAGCAGCACCACGCCGGCGTTGTTGACCAGTAGATCGATCACCGGGTGGTCGGCGGCCAGCTTCGCGGCGAACCCCCGTACCGCATCGAGCGAGGCCAGGTCCAGCTCGCGCACCTCGACGTCGCCCCCGATCCGGCGGGCGGCCGCCGCACCGGCGGCGGTGTTGCGGACGGCGAGCACGACGTGCGCGCCGTGGCGGGCCAGCTCGGTGGCGGTGACCAGGCCCAGGCCCGAGTTCGCGCCGGTCACGACCGCGGTCCGGCCGTGCTGGTCGGGGATGCGGTCGGCGGTCCATCCGGTCATCTGCTGCTCCTGACGTCTCGGTGCGTGGACCGCTGACGCTAAGAGCGATCCCGGCCGGTTCCGTCGTTCCGGCCTGCCTAGGTCTGCCGGACCTACCCACGGTGGTCCGGGCCGCGGCACACTTGCGGCATGAGCAGCCCGCATCCGTACGCTCGCGAGCTCGGCGACTTCCTGCGCGCCCGGCGCAGCCGGTTGAGCCCGCACGACGTCGGCCTGGAGCCGGGCGGCCGGCGCAAGGTCACCGGGCTGCGCCGTGAGGAGCTGGCCCTGCTGGCCGGGCTGAGCACCGACTACTACCAGCGGATGGAACAGGGCCGGGAGGTACGCCCCTCCGACGACGTCCTGGAGGCCCTGGCCGGTGCGCTGGCACTCGACGACGAGGAACGCCGCCACCTGTTCACGCTGGCCCACGCCGCCCGCCGGCCGATGCCCGCCCGGCCGGAGCACGGCCCGGAACGGGTGCCGGACAGCACCCGGCGGTTGCTGCGGGTGATGGACACCCCGGCCGTCGTGCTCGGCCGCCACCTCGACCTGCTCGCCTGGAACACGATGGCGGAGGCGCTGCTCGGCGACCCGCACGGCTACCCGGCCGACCGGCTCAACATGCTGCTGCTCATGTTCGACGACACCCGGACCGGCGAGCGGAGCTGCCCGGACTGGGAACGCCAGGCCCTGGACTACATCGGCATGATGCGCGCCGCGGTGGCCACCGACCCGACCCATCCCCGCGCCACCGCGATCGTCGGGGAGCTGAGCATCCGCAGCGCGGAGTTCCGGCGGCTGTGGGCCCGGCACGACGTCCGCGAGTCGGTCAGCGGCACCAAGACGTTTCCGGTCCCCGAGGTCGGCGACATCGTCCTGGACTGGGACACCTATCCGCTGCCCGGCAATCCCGGCCCGGTCATGCTCATCTGGACCGCGGAGCCGGGCAGCGCCGACGCGGACCGGCTGCAGCTCCTCGCCTCGTTGCACGCGTCCCGCTTACCCCGGAAATCCCGCTGAAAGAGCCGGCCGGGACGTCGAGAACGGCGTGGCGGCCGCGTCCCCGGTGCCGAGACGGTCATCCTGGCCGTCCGGCAGCGAGGAGACCAGCATGACGATCCAGCGGATGGACAACGTCCTCATCGTGGTCGAGGACCTCGACGCGGTCATCGCGTTCTTCGCCGACCTGGGCCTGGAGCTGCAGGGCCGGGGTCCGGTCGAGGGGCCGTGGGTGGAGCAGGTCATCGGGCTCACCGGCGTCAGGCAGGACATCGCGATGCTGCGGACCCCGGACGGCAGCTCCGGCGTCGAGCTGGCCCGGTTCCACACGCCGGAGGCGGTCAGCGCCGAGCCACGGATCGCCCCGGTGAACACGCTGGGCCTCCGCCGCATCATGTTCGCCGTCGACGACATCGACGAGGTGGTCGCCCGCCTGCTCTCCCACGGCGCCGAGCTCGTCGGTGAGGTGGTGCGGTACGAGGACGCCTACCGGCTCTGCTACCTCCGCGGCCCCGAGGGCATCATCGTCGGGCTGGCCGAAGAACTCGGGTAGCGGCCGCCGAGGACCGCACCCAGCACGTCCCGGGTCTGCTCGCGGAGCCAGGCATGGCCGGTGTCGGTGTCGTAGCGCTGATGCCAGTTGCCCACGATCGGCACCGGGGGCAGCCGCAGCGGCTCCGGCAGCGGGGCGACCGCCAGCCCGAAGGCCGCGATCAGCGGCCGGCACATCACCTCCGGCACGGTCACGACGGCGTCGCTGTGGCCGGCCACGTGCAGGGCGGCCGCGGTGGTGCCGACGGCGGCCAGCACCCGGCGGTGCAGGCCGTGTGCGGCGAGCAGCTCGTCCACCGGGTCGCTCAGCCGGCCGCGGCGGGAGACGAGCAGATGCGGCTGCGCCGCGTACGCCTCGAGGTCCAGACCCCCGGCGTACGGGTGATCACCGCGCAGCACCACGACGAGCCGGTCGTGGCCGACGGTCTCGGACCGGATCTCCGGCAGGTCCGGGGTCGTCGCGCCGATCTCCAGGTCCACCCGGCCGTGCCGCAGGTCGTCGGTGTCCACGGCCGTCTCGGTCAGGAACCGCACCCGTACGCCCGGCGCCCGCTCAGCCGTCGCGGCCAGCAGCGGCGCGGCCAGCGCCGTGGTCAGCGCGTCGTGGCACTGCAGCGTGAACGTGCGTTCCAGGGTCGCCAGGTCCAGGTCGCGGCTCGGTGCCAGCACCGCGCCGGCCTGCCGGACCAGCCCGCTGACCTGCTCACGGACCGCCAGGGCGTACGGGGTGGGCGTCATGGTCCGGCCGGTCCGCACCAGGATGTCGTCGCCGGTCAGCTTCCGGATCCGGCCGAGTGAGCGGCTGACCGCGGGCGACGACAGGTGCAGCCGTTCGGCCGCTCCGCGGACGCTGCCCTCGATGAGCAGGGCGTCCAGCGTCGTGAGCAGGTTCAGATCCAGTTGCATGACGGTAAACGTTAGCTTAAAGAGAGTGCACTGTACTTATCTGACGGCTGGGCCAAGACTCAGGTCATGACCGCTGACCTGATCTCCACCACCACCGAGCTGGTCCGGGAAGCCGGCGCTCGCCTGCGGGGCTTCTACGCCCCCGGCAACCGCGTCGCGACCGGGGACCAGCTGTTCGCGGGCCTGCGGCGGCACGACGCCGCCGTGGCCGACCTGCTCCGGCCCGCCCTGCTCGCCGCTCTGCCCGGCTCCGGCTGGGAGGAGGACGAGCACGCCACCGGCCCGATGGCCGGCGACGACCGGTGGGTCGTCGACCCGGTGGGCGGCAACCTCAACCTGGTCCACGGCATGACCGACTGGAACATCGGCGTCACCCTGGTCCGCGACGGCCGCCCGGACTTCGTGGTGCTCTACGCGCCCTGGTCCGACGAGATGTTCACCGCCGTCGACGGCGGTGGGGCGTACCGCAACGGCACCCGGATGACGGTGTCCGCCAAGACCGACCTGGCTCTCGCCCTGACCGGCACCGGCCAGGCCCGGCCCAGCCACTCGGCCGCGGTGGCCCGGAGCGTCGGCGCCTCCATGACCGCCATGCTGCAGCGCGCGCTGTACGTCCGCTCGTCGGTGCCGGTCGGGCACGAGCTCAGCCAGGTGGCGGCCGGGCAGCTGGACGTCCACTGGCAGTTCGAGAACGTGCGCTCGCACATCGGCCCGCTGCTGCTGGTCCGCGAGGCCGGCGGCGTCGTCACCGACTTCGCCGGCAAGCCGTGGGAGATCACCAGCACCGGTTACGTGGCCGCCGCGCCCGGGGTGCACGCCGCCGCCCTGGACGTCCTGCAACGCACACTCTGACCCTCCACTGTGATCGAGGATGACTGCCATGCGCATTGCCGTACTCGGCGCCACCGGCGCCACCGGGACTCTGCTGGTCGACGCCGCGCTCGAACAGGGGCTGGCGGTGACGGCCATCGCCCGGCAACCCGGACGCGTACCCGCGCGGCCCGGGCTGACCACGGTCGCCGCCGACGTGCACGACGCTGAGTCCATCGCCCGGGCGGTCGCCGGATCCGACGTACTGCTGTCCGGGCTCGGTGTGGTCAAGGGCAACCCGCCCGGGGTTCTCACCGCCGGCGCTGAAGCTGTCACCGCCTCCGGCGTCCCCCGGGTCGTCTGGCTCGGGGCGGTGGGCACGGGCCCGTCGGCCGACGTCGCCGGCCCGCTCACCCGCACCCTGCTCAACGTCTTCCTGCGGGCCGAGGTCCCCGACAAGGTGACGGCCGACGCCACGATCATCGCCGCGGGCGGGACCGTCTTCCACGCCGGCATGCTGACCGACGGCCCGGTCGCCCCCGGCCGGCGCACCCGGACCCTGGACCGGACCCCGAGACGGTTCTTCCCGGACCGGGTGAGCCGGGCGACGGTCGCGGCGGCCATGGTCGAGGAAGCGGTACGGGGACAGTTCCCCGGACAGACCCTCACGATCAGCAGCACCTGAGCGCGGGCGCCTAGGTATGCCTAGGCGGCCCGCGTACCCCGTCTGAACCAGGGCGACCGCCAAGATAGGTGATCGCGTCCGATGTGACAGCTCCCCCGTCAGCCGACGATTGACCCATCACCGGTTGACGAGGAGAGAAGCCATGATGATGCACCCGGACATCCTGCTGGACCTGGCCCACGACCGGCACCGTGAGCTGGTCGCCGAGGCGGAGCAGGGGCGCCTGCTGAGCAGCGCCCGCCGGGCCCGCCGGGCCCGCAAAGCCGCGGTCGCCCGCGGTCGTCCCACCGGTACCCTGGCGTCGTGCGAACCATCCGCGGCGGTGCCAGCCCGGTGATGATCGGGCGGGAGAGCGAGCTGCGCCGCCTGGCGCGGCTCGCTTCGGCGCATGAGCCGGCGGTCGCGCTCATCGCCGGCGAGCCCGGCATCGGCAAGACCCGGCTGGTGCACGAACTGCTGGCCGGGTTGCCGGCGGAGACCGTGGTGCTGGTCGGCCAGGCCGAGCCCGGCTCACTGTCCCGGCCGTACGAGGTGCTGCTCGACGCCATCGACGGCCACCCGGAGATCGACGAGGAACAACTGGCCACCCTCGCGGACCCGCGGCGCAGCCCGGTCGAGCGCCTGCACATCGGGCTGGCCGTCCTGGCCGACCTGATCGGCGACTCCCCCGCCGTCATCGTCTTCGAGGACCTGCACTGGGCCGACTCGGAGAGCGCGGCGCTGTTCGAGCGGATCGCCGACCAGCGCGGGCCGCGGCTGCTCATCGGGACGTACCGGCCGGACGAGGTGACCCGCCGCCAACCGGTGGCGGGACTGCTGGCCCGCACGGAACGCCGGCACGCCGTCACCCACGTACGGCTGGACCGCCTCACCCCCGCGCAGACCGCGGCGATGCTGGCGGCGGCGACCGGCTCGCCGGCGCCGCTGCGCGCCGCGACGGCGCTGCACCACCGCACCGGCGGGAATCCCTTCTTCCTGGAGGAGCTGCTGCGCGCGCTGCCCGGGTACGACGTGGAGGCCCTGGTCGAGCAGCCGTTGCCGTGGAGCCTGGCCGACGTGCTCCGCCGTCAGGTGGACGACCTCGGCCCGCTCAGCCACCGCATCGTCGAGGCGGCCACCGTGCTGGGCCACCGCATCCCGTTCGACCTGCTCGCCGAGGTGACCGGCGCGGGCGAGGACGAGCTCATCGCCGCGCTGCGCGACCTGGTCACCAGCGGGGTCCTGGTCGAGTCCGGCGAGGACGAGTTCGCGTTCCGGCACGCGTTGGTGCGCGAGGCGATCGCCGATCAGATGCTCGGCCGGCAGCGCCGGCGGCTGCACGAGGCCGCCCTGGACGTGCTGCTGAGCAAGGGCGACGCCTTCGGCCCGCTGGCCGGCGACGGCGGGGCCGACCCGGCCATGGTGGCGCACCACGCCCGCGGCGCCGGCCGGTACGACGACATGATCGCCGCGGCCCGCCGCGGCGCCGCCCTCTACCTGTCGATCGGCTCGGCCTACCAGGCCCTGCAGCTGGCCGAGATGGGCCTCGACGAGGTGCCCGACGACACCGAGCTGGTCGCCGCCGCGGCCCGGGCCGCGTGGCTGGCCGGCCTGCTGGACGACGCGCTGCGCTACGGCCGGCGCTGGCGGGACCTGGCCGGCACCTCGACCGACCGGGCCGAGTCGCTCTACCTGCTGGTCCGGATCGCCTGGGAGTCGCGCGAGACCGACGAGATGCGCACCCTCACCCAGGACATCGAGACGCTGATCGCGCAGCTGCCGCCCGGCGCCGACCAGGCCCGGGCGATGACCGCGATCGCGCAGTCGGCGTACCTGCGCGACGACGCCGACGCGGCGCTGCACTGGTCCGACAGCGCCCTGGCCCTGGCCGACGAATTCGACCTGCCCACCGTGCGCCTGGCCGCGCTGCTGGAGAAGGGCTCGACGCTCACCGAACGCCCGCAGACCGCCGCCGAGGGCCGGCAGATCCTGTCCGGTCTCGTCGACGAGGCCGAGAAGGCCGGCGAATGGGTGCTGGCCGCCCGGGCTCTCAACAACCTGGTGCACGGCGAGCCGCCCACCTCACCGGCTGAGCACGCCGAGACCCTGGAACGGATGCGGGTCGACGCCGAGCGGGCCGGCTTCGAGTCGCTCGCGGTGGCCACGTACTTCCAGGGCCGGGCCCGGCTGGCGATCCGGGCCGGCGACCTCGATGCCGCGATCGCGGCGCTGGAGAGCGGACGCGAGCAGGACCGCGGCTACCGGCGCCGGGGCCGCTGGGCCGACTACCACGGGGTCTTCCTGGCCGGGCTCTACCTGGAGGCCGGCGAGCTGGACCGGGTCGAGCAGCTCATCACCGACCTGGCGACGCTGACCGACAACCCGCCGACCACGATCCCCGGCCTCGTGTTCAACCTCGCCTGCCGCCGCGGCGACCTGCCTCGCGCCGAGGCGGCCCTGGACGAGCTGCTCACGGCCCTGGCCGACGAGAACTGGCGCAGCGGTGAGCAGGCCCACGACCTGATCTCCGCCGCGCTGGAGATCGGCCTGCCGTCGCCCCAGCTCGACCGGATGGCCGCCGCGCTGCTCGACGAGGACGTGTGGGACGCCTACCGGACCCTCGTCGACGCCCAGCTCGCCGAGGCGCGCGGCCGGCACGCCGAGGCCCTCACCGGCTACCTGTCGATCACCGAGGCGCACATCCTGGGACCGGCCAATCGCGGCACCGTCCACGTCGGCGCCGCCCGCTGCCTCCTCGCCGAGGACCGGCGCGAGGAGGCCACCGCGCGGGCCGAGGCGGCCGCATCCCTGCTGGCCGGGTGGCGGGGCTGGCGGGTGGACCAGCTCGCCCGGGTACGCGCCCGGCTCGGCCTCGCCCCGGTCGACGCCCCACCGGCAGTGACCGGCCCGGCCGCGCTGACGCCCCGCGAGCGGGAGGTGGCTGTGCTGATCAGCGACGGGCTGACCAACACGGAGCTGGCCCGGCGCCTCTACATCTCACCGAAGACCGCCGCCGTGCACGTGTCGAACATCCTGCGCAAGCTGGGCGTCTCGTCGCGTACGGAGGTGGGCGACCTCGTCGGGCGGCACTGACCCACCACGGTGGTCAGTGCGGGAACACGCGCGGGATGCGGGGCGAGATCCCGGCCCGGAACTTCTCGATCCGGCCGGTCACCTGACGCCGGCCCCAGGTGTTCTCGATACGGTCGAGATACAGGCACCGGGCGGCGAGCTTGTCGAAGTCGACGGTGAAATACATGGCCGTCAGCGGATTGACGAAGAGGGTGCTGCCGCTGGTGCGCCGGGTGAACTGGACGTCGCCGAAGTCGCCTCTGGTGGCCGCGGCGAGGCTGGTGATGTCCTCCACCGGTGTGCCGAGGTTGCTCTCGTCGCCGCGCAACAGGATGTCGGTGCCCCGTCGACCAGCACCACCGCGTCGATGTCCAGCTGGTCGATCAGGTGCCGGTAGCCGGCCCGCAACCGTTCGACCCCGAGCGGCGGGAACGCGTACACCTTCGACGGCAGGTCCTGATCCGCGAGCCACCGGGCCAGTGTCCGCTCGGGGAAGTACCAGTCCGTGCTGGCCGAGTCGGGGGTCACCACCGCGACGTTCTCCGCCGTCCAGCTGTCCCGGTCGAGCAGGACGAGTTCGGAGAAGGACAGGTTGGCCAGGTGCACCTGGACGCCGCTGCGCCACAGGGCCAGGGCCAGGGGCAGACCGGCGTACACGTCGAATCCGCCACCCGCGCCGGCGATCAGGACGTTGCGGGCCGGAGCCAGCGCGGCGAACAACGGCGGGGTGGTCAGCGAGAAGGTGCCGGATCCGATCACGGGCCCATGATCCAGCGGCCGCCGGGGAATCCAAACCGCCCGCGTGGGCGGGGCGGCCGGAGCCACCCCGCCCACGGAGGGTCACTTCGCCGGCGTCAGCGGCGACTCCGGGATCAGCGTGGCGACCGGCGGACGCTGCTTACCGGTCGGTGTGGACAGGATGGTGGCCTCCCCCGGCGGCGGCAGCGGCTCGGTGAACGGCTGCGCCGAGTCCGTGCAGACCGTGCCCTTGGCGGGCGGCGTTCCGGTCAGCAGATAGTTGTCGATCGCGGTGGTGGCGCACACGCCCGAGCCGTACGCGGTGTGGCCCCAGTTGTTGCTCGACAGCAGCCGCGAGTTCGGCAGCAGCCGGCTCGACGAGACGGCTCCCTGGTAGTTCGTCGCCGGGTCCCAGAAGTTGCCGACGACCAGCACCGGGGCGGCGGTCCGCTTGGTGAACGGCCCGCGGTAGGCGTCCTCGTCCTGGACCGTCCACGTCTTGTGGGCGCACTGGCTGTCGATCCAGCCCCAGGCCCGGCCGAAGTACGGCGCCTGCCGGTCGCGGCGCGCCGTGGCGGCCGGCCAGAACTCCGCGTTCGCCGGGTGCCGGCCGTCGGTGCAGATGACGGCGCTGCTCGCCTCGAAGCCGTTCTGGTACGGGAAGTCGTACCCCCGCTTGGTCGCCTTCGCCGCCCGCGCCCGTTCGGTGAGTGCGGCGGTCGAGCCGGAGTTCAGCGCTGCCCAGACCTCGGCGGCGATCTCGGTGACCACCTGGCCCGCGTCGGTCCCGTAGAGCGAGCCCAGGATGGCGCTGACGAAGACCGCGTACGTGACGGTGATCGTGCCGCCGTCGCCGTCCGGCAGCTCCAGCGGCTTCGCACGCAGCCGGCGGGCGATGGTCTCGAAGTTCTTGACCGGGTCGCCGTCGGCGAAGACGCAGAACTTCTCACCGGCCCGGTCGCAGCGCCTCAGGATCTCGATCAGCGCCCGGTACGCGCCGTCGGACGAGCGCAGCCGCTCGTCGAGGATCTGCCGGGTGTTGCCAACCCACGCGACCGGGTTGAGCACGCCGTCCACCGTCAGGGCGCGGAACCGGTCCGGGAACATGTTCGCGTAGTACTGACCGAGCGCGCTGCCGTAACTGAAGCCCAGGTAGTTGAGCTTGCGGTCACCCACCGCGCGGCGCATGACGTCCATGTCCCGGGCCACCTCGGCGGTGGACATCGCGCCGGACAGCGGCCGGCCGGTGGTCGAGCAGGCCTTGCCCAGCAGCTTCGACCCCTTCACGTACCGCCGCTCCTCGGTCCTCGTGACCGGGAACGGCACGTTCAGCAGGTCGAGGACCGCGGTCTGGTCCTTGACCGACTTGAAGCAGTGGACGTTCGCGCTGGCCCCGATGCCCCGGGGGTCGACGCCCACGATGTCGAAGCGCTGGAGCAGCGAGTCGCTGAGGAAGTACGGCGCGAACAGCACGAAGTCGGTCGCCGATCCGCCCGGACCGCCGGGGTTGAGGAACAGGCTGCCGAGCTTGTGCTTCTGGTCCTTGGCCTTGATCCGCAGCACGGCGATCTCGGTGGTGGCGCCCTTCGGCTGGTCGTAGTCGAGGGGCAGCTGAGCGGTCGCACACTCGGCGATGTCGTAGCACTTGTACCAGCCGAGCTTGGGCGTGGGCACGGCGTCGACCCGCCGGCTCTCCGCCTTGCTGGTGCGCTCGGCGGCGGCCGGGGCGGCCGACCCCGGCGCGGCGGCGACGCCGGCCAGCACGATGCCGGCCAGCGCTGCGGTCAGTAGTCGGTGCGTCTTCGATGACATACGGACGACCCTTCTGACGGTGGCTCGCGGCGGCGGTGCCGCGACCCCCGGCATAGTAAGGCGTCGATGCCACGCTCCGTGATCATCCGGTGCTCCCGACAATCGGGCCCGCGGTGTTCCCCACGCAGGGGCCCGCGCGCGATAGCCTGAGCGCATATGGCTACCTTTCGCAGTTCCTCAACGCTTGTCTCCGCCGACGGCACCAGGACGCCCGGCACCGCCGCGCTCTTCGCCGAGCCCAGTCGCCGAGGCGGCGTCCCGCCGTGGGCGGGCGACTTCCGGCCGGCCAACGACGCCGGCTACGGCCCCAAGAACGCGGTCGGCAAGACGTTCACGCTGGAGCTGCCGGACGGCCGCACCGGCAAGGTCGTGGTGCAGAGCCTCAAGACCGGCAAGGGCGGCGTCACGCTGGCCCTGATGGGCGAGGACGCGCCCCCGTTCTGATCCGTACGCCCGGCGGCGTCACGCTCGCGGTCGAGCACTTCGGTGACGCGGCGGCCCCCTTGGTGCTGCTCGCCGGCGGCACGACCATGCTCTCCTGGCCCGACTCGCTGTGCTCGGCCCTCGCTCGCGGCGGACGTCACGTGGTGCGCTACGACCTGCGTGACTCCGGTGCGTCGTCGACCGGTGATCCGGACGCGCCGGCGTACACGTTGCGCGATCTCGCCGCCGATGCCGCCGCGCTCGCCCGCGGGCTGGACGACCGGCCGGCGCAGCTGGCCGGCATCGGCGTTGGCGGGCTGGTCGCCCAGGTCGCCGCGCTGGACCACCCGGACGCCTTCTCGGCGCTCACCCTGGCCGGCACGCGGCCGATGGCACCGGGCCCGGTCGACGACGACCTGCCCGACCACGACGCGGCGACGATGAGCCGGGCTTTCGCGCTCCCGCTGCCCGACTGGTCCGACCGCGCCGCGGTGGCGCAGAGCGCCGCCGCCCGCGCGGAGATCCTCGGCGACGACCCGGCCGCGGCCCGCGCGACGGCCGAGCGGATCTTCGACCGTACGCCGGACCCGCGGCCCGCCGTACACATGGCCAACCAGCTGGGCATGGTGTTCGCCAAGCTGGACTGCGGACCGCGCTGGCGCGAACGTCTGCCCGAGCTGACCATCCCGACGCTCGTGGTGCACGGCCGCCGCGACCCGTTCTTCCCGCTGGGCAACGGCGAGGCCCTCGCCCGCGAGATCCCCGGGGCCCGGCTGCTCGTGCTCGACCGGGCCGCGACGAAGATCCCTGACGCCGCCGCCGACGAGGTCGCCGCGGCGATGCTCGCACTGTAGGACGGTTACGCCGGTTCGACCGGGAGCCACAGCTCGCAGATCGCGGTGCGGAAGTCGTCCGCGCGTTCGAGGACAGCGACGATCGACGGGCCCGGCCGGAGCCGCCAGGGGTTGGACGGGAACCACTCGGTCGCGGTCGCGGCCCAGGTCTCCTGCAACGCCTGCGGATGCGGACCAGCCGTGCGGAAGACCGCCCACCGGCCTGCCGGCACACCGACGGCGTCGAGGTCCCCGGGCACCGCGGTGTCCTCGGAGACGGCGACTCCGTGCAGGTAGGTGAGCTCGCTGCCCTCGGCACTGTCCGGGTCGAGGTCGTCGGTGACCTGCAGCAGGCCTTCCGGCTCGGTGTCCCCGAGCGCCTTGAGCCGGCTGTGTTCCTCGTGCGGCAGCCCGGCGATGTGCTGCTGGATGTGCGGGTTGACGCCCCGGTGCTGCAGCGGGACGCGGGCGGCGTGTCCGACGAGCCGGAACGCGGGCCGGTCGACGATGCGGGTGTCCATGGGGTTGCTCCCTTCGACGGTCAGGCGGAACCTGAGCTGTGGTTGTGTGCGAAGGGGGCCGCCGTGACGCCGTACGTCACCCGGACCGGCGCCGTGGACTGCCCGGAACGCCCGGCCGAACGCCTCGGTGGAGCCGTAGCCGTGCCGGACCGCGATGGTCAGCAGATCATCCTCGCCCCTGACGACCTCGGCAGCGGCGACGGTCATGCGACGCCGGCGCACGTACTCCGACAGGGGCATGCCGGCCAGCGACGAGAACACCCGGCGCAGGTGGTACTCGGTCGTGCCGAGCTCCCGGGCCGTCGCGGTGACGTCCAGGTCCCCGGTCAGGTGCTGCTCGACCAGGTCGACCAGCCGGTTGAGGTCCGCGATCACGAGGCCTCCCTTCGGGGTCGATCCTGGCCCGCGACGTGCCGGCGGCGCCCGATCATCGGCGTCCGATCCGATCATCCGCCGCACCTCGTAGGCTGACACCCCGGGTGACGAGGGGAGCTCGAGGTGGCGGGGACGACGGTGGACGAGGTGCTGGCCGAGCTGGCCGCGCTCGAGGACCCGAAGGTCCGCGCGGTCAACGAGCGGCACGGTGACGATCACGGGGTGAACCTCACCAAGCTGCGCGCGGTGGCGAAGCGGCTGAAGGTCCAGCAGGACCTCGCGCGGCAGCTCTGGGAGACCGACGACACCGCGGCGAAGCTGCTGGCGCTGCTGATCTGCCGGCCGAAGGCGTTCGGGCGGGACGAGCTGGACGTGATGGTGCGCCGGGCGCGTACGCCCAAGGTGCACGACTGGCTCGTCAACTACGTGGTCAAGAAGAGCCCGCACGCCGAGGAGCTGCGCCTGGCCTGGTTCGCCGATCCCGACCCGGTGGTCGCGAGCGCCGGGTGGGCGCTGACCACCGAACGGGTGGCGAAGCAACCGGCCGGCCTGGATCTCGGCGGGCTGCTCGACATCATCGAGGCCGGGATGAAGGACGCCCCCGACCGCCTGCAGTGGGCGATGAACCACTGCCTGGCCCAGATCGGGATCGAGCACGCCGGGCACCGCGCCCGCGCGATCGCCATCGGCGAGCGGCTGCAGGTGCTCGAGGACTATCCGACGCCGCCGAACTGCACCTCACCGTTCGCGCCGATCTGGATCACCGAGATGGTGCGCCGGGAGGAATCAGACGGCGCCGCAAAAAAGTTCTGAGAATCTTCGGCGGGGTCGTCGATCGGGGCGGGCGCTTTTCGTAGCCCTGGTGAGAGGCCGGCACGGAGCCGGCCCGCGGACCGCCCGGAGGGCATCATGACCACCACCGCCGCCACCACCGCCACGACGACCCGTACCGCCGGTTCCGGCGTCGCGGCCCTGATCGGGTTCGGGGTCGCCGCCACCGCGGCCGCGAGTGCCGCCACGATGATCATCGCCGCTGCCGGTGATGCGGCCGGGGTCAGCCTCGACGTCGGCGGCGCGCCGATCCCGGTCTCCGGATTCGGCGTGCTGACGACCGTGTTCTCCCTGGTCGGCGTGATCCTGGCCGCGGTGCTGGCGCGTACGGCCCGGCACCCGCGGCGGGCCTTCGTGCGCACGACCGTCGTGCTGACCGCCCTCTCGCTGGTCCCGGACCTGATCGTGGACGCCGCGCCCGGCACCAGGGCGCTGCTCATGCTCACCCACCTGGTCGCCGCCGCGATCGTCATCCCGGTCGTCGCCCGGCGTCTGCCGGCCTGACCTCGCGACACGCACCCCTCGGTTCTGTCACCATTTCAGCTGTCTATTCACCGGAGGAAGAATCATGAAGCAGTACATGCTCGCCGTCCACATGGTCGAGGACGCGCCGACGCGCTCGGCGGAGGAGACGCAGCAGGCCTACGCCCAGGTCGACAAGGTCAACGATGAGTTGAAGGCCGTCGGCGCCTGGGTCTTCGGCGGAGGCCTCCTGCCGCCCGACAGCGCGACCGTCGTGCGGGCCGACAGCGGCGGCACCACCATGACCGATGGCCCGTTCGCCGAGACCAAGGAGCAGCTCGGCGGGTTCTGGGTGCTGCGCTGCCGGGACCTCGACGAGGCGTTGAGCTGGGCCGCCAAGTGCTCCGCGGCCTGTATGGGGCCGGTCGAGGTGCGGCCGTTCGAAGACGAGCCCGAGAGCTGAACGGGCGGCCCGCCGGCATGGACATCGACGGCGTCTACCGGGCGGAGTACGGCCGCTGCGTGGCGACGCTCGTGCGTCTCCTCGGCGACATCAGCCTCGCCGAGGAGGCCGTCCAGGACGCGTTCGCGGTGGCCCTGGAGAAGTGGGACACGCTGCCGCCGAACCCGGGCGCCTGGATCGTGACCACCGCCCGCAACCGGGCCATCGACCGGCTCCGCCGGGAATCCACCCGCGAGGCCCGGCACGCCCAGGCGCTGCTGCTGCACCAACCGGACGAACCCCAGGAGGTGGGACCGGTGCAGGACGACCAGCTTCGACTCATCTTCACCTGCTGCCACCCGGCGCTCGCCCCCGACGCGCGGACCGCTCTGACCCTGCGCCTGCTCGGCGGGCTCGAGGTGCCGGAGATCGCCCGGGCGTACCTGATGCCGGAGGCGACCATCGCCCAGCGCATCGTGCGCGCCAAGAAGAAGATCCGCGACACCGGCATCCCGTACCGGGTGCCGCGCGCCGAGGAGCTCCCGGACCGGCTGCCGCCGGTGCTGACGGTGCTCTACCTGATGTTCAACGAGGGGTACGCGGCCACCAGCGGGTCCCTGATCCGAACCGACCTGTGCGCCGAGGCGATCCGGCTGGCGCGGGAGCTGGCCGCGCTGATGCCGGACGAGCCCGAGGTCGTCGGCCTGCTCGCCCTGCTGCTGCTCACCGAGGCGCGCCGGCCGGCCCGTACCGGTCCCGGGGGCGAGCTGGTGCTGCTGCCGGACCAGGACCGGTCACTGTGGAACCGGGCGCTGATCGCCGAGGGACATGACCTGGTCCGCCGGTGCCTGCGGCGCAACCGGCCGGGCCCGTACCAGATCCAGGCGGCGATCAACGCCGTGCACACCGACGGCCCGGCCACCGACTGGCAGCAGGTCCTGGCGCTCTACGACCAGCTGCAGGCGCTGGCGCCGACCCCCGTGGTGGCGCTGAACCGGGCGGTCGCGGTGGCCGAGGTGCACGGGCCGGCGCTGGCGCTGGCCGCGCTGGAGCACCTCCAGCTGCCCGGTTACCACCTGCTGCCCGCGACCCGCGCTGACCTGCTGGTCCGGCTCGGCCGGGTGCGCGAGGCCGCGGCGGCCTACGACGAAGCCATCACCCTGGCCGGCAACGAGACCGAGCGGGCCTTCCTCCGGGCCCGGCGGGCCGGGCTCGACCCTTAGCCGGCACAGGTACGGCGGTAGGCCAGCTCGGGAACGTGCCGGGCCCACTCGCTCCGGTTGAGGCCGCGGCCCGTGATCGCACAGGCGTATCCCGCCGGATCGTTGCGCAGGCTGTTCAGCTTCGCGTAGCTCCACAGCGTCACGGTCACGCTGTCACGGGACTGCCCGGTGACCGCCAGCGTCTGCCCGTCGCGCCGGAAGGTCACCTCGCGGGCCTCGCCGTCGAGGCCGGACGGGATCGTGGCCACCCGGATCGGCTCAGCCGGCTTCGCGGTGTCCCACAGGGTCACCGTCTCGTCCCGGCCGCCGGTCGCCATGGTGCGCCCGTCGGGGCTGAAGGCCACCGACTCGACAGGCCCGGCGTGACCGCCCAGCAGGGCGAGCCGGAGCGGGCGAACGCGATCGGTGACATCCCACAGGACCGTTCTGGCGTCGAAGCCGGCGCTGGCCAGGGTCCGCCCGTTCGGGGCGAACGCGAGAGACTCGACGAAGTCGCTGTGACCGGTGAGCGCGGCGAGCCGGACGGGACGGCCGCGGCCGGCCACATCCCACAGCGTCAGCGTGCGGTCGTAGCCGCCGACGGCCAGGGTCCGCCCGTCCGGGCTGAAGGCCAGCGCCGTGCCGTAGCTGCCGTCACCCAGCGTGGCCCGCAGGACCGGGCGCTTCCGGTCGGCCAGGTCCCACAGCATCATTCTGGTCTCGTCCACGACGACGGCGAGGGTGCGCCCGTCGGGACTGAACACCATCGCGTTCGTTCCCAGCACGTAGTCAGGCAACACGGTGAGCGTCACGGACCGGGCCGGCCGGGCCACGTCGGAGACTGTCAGCCGACCGTCCTCCGACCCGACCGCCGCCACAGTGCGGCCGTCCGCACTGAACGCTACCGACCGCACCGCTCCGTTGTGGACGGTCACGTCGGCATCCCGGACGGGACGGGCGGGGTCGGTCACCTTCCACGATCTCGCCGTGCCGTCGGAGCCGGCGGCGAGCAGGGTACGGCCGTCCGGGCGGAAGGACGTGGACCGGTTCGACCCGCCCGGCCCGGCGAGCGCGGCCAGGCGGTCCGGGGCGGAGCGGGGCCTCACGTTCCACATGGTCACGGTCCCGGAGCCGTCGGCGGTGACGAGCGTCTCCGCACCCGGCCCGAAGGCCAGCGTCCCGATCCCGGCGTTGGCCCGCATGCTGGAGACCACCTCGCGGCCGTCCCACACGGTCACCGTTCCGTTTCTGTCACCGGCGGCCATCATCCGCCCGTCCGGGCTGAGGGTGATCGCGCTGATGGACCCGCCGAGGCTGGTGACCACGTCGTAAGCGCCCCAGTCCGGCTCGTCCGGCGGCATGTCCGGCGGCTGCGGACCGTCGTCCATGACCCGGACCCGGTCACGGACCTCGTTCCGGCGCGCCTCGATGTCGTAGTAGGCGACCCTGCCGTCGTACTCACCGACGATCAGCTTCGTCGAGTCCGGCGTGAACACCATGGGGGACCCGCCAAAACCGACGACCCCGCGCAGCGAGATCGGATCCAGCGGATCGGTCATATCATAGACCGGGACGAACCGGCCCTTGTCCACGATCAGAGTGCGTCCGTCCGGGCTGAACGCGAGGTCCTCCACCGGGTACGGCAGGAAGTCGTCCAGCCGGGTGATCAGCTCGGGCTCGGCCCGGTCACTGGTGTCCCACAGGGTGGTGATCCCGGACCGGTCACCCGTGACGAAGGTCTTGCCGTCCGCGCTGTACGCCAGCGAGCGAACCGTGCCGTCGTTCGGCAGCGTGGCGAGCCGGGCCGGACGCGACCGGACGGCCACGTCCCACAGCACCGCCTTGTCCTGCGCACCCACCACGGCCAGCGTCCTGCCGTCCGGGCTGAACAGTAGAGACCCGCCCTTGGCGGCCGGCTCGCGCAGCGTGGCGATCGCCGACGGGTTCCGCCGGTCGGTGACGTCCCACAGCGTCACCCGGCCGTCGGTGCCGAGCGCGGCCAGAACGCCGTCCTTCGCGTACGCGGTCCAGGTCGCGTTCTTGATCGAGCCGGCGTAGTTCGTCGCCGTGATGACCCCGGCCAGCTCCTTGTGGCTCTCGGCGTCGGGCCGCAGCTCGTGGGCGGCCTCGCCGAGCATCAGGGCCGTCTTCGGGTCGTCGACGATCGACGCCTTGGCCCGGATCATGAGTCGCCGGCTGACCGCGATCCGCTGCTGCTCGTCGGCCTTGGCCTGCTGCCGGTCGGCTTCCGCGGCTGCTTCCCGGGCCAGCCTCCGCTGCTCCTGCGCGACCTTTTCGAGCCGCCGCGCCTCCTCCTCCATCCGTTGCGCGCGCTCGGTCGCCGTCTTGGCCAGGCGCTGCTGCTCGCGCGTCCGGGTCGCCGCCCGGTCGGCGAGCCGCTGCTGCCGCCGCGCCTCCGCGGCCGCCGCGTCGGCGATCTTCTGCTGCTCCCCGGCCAGCCGTTCGGCCTCCTCCGCCGCGGCTGCCGCGTCGGTCGCCCGGGTGCGCTGCTGCTGCGCCAGATCCTGCTGCTGCCGGGCCAGCTCCTGCTGGCGCAGCGCCTCCTGCGCGGACCGCTCGGCACTGCCGCGCTGCACCTCGGCCACCTGCTGCTGGCGCATCGCCTCGGCCGCCGCGGCCCGCGCCCGTTCCGCGTTGCGCACTGCCGACATGCCGGTAACCGTGGCCAGCATCGTCAGCAGCACCAGGGTCGCCACGGCACCCGAGCGCAGCCGCCGCGCCCGGCGGTGCTGCCGGACGTCCTCGCCTTCCAGTTCGTCCTTGCTGACCCCGTGCATCGGGGCCGCGAGCTGGGCGATCGCGTCGCGGAAGCGGGAATGCTGGAGGCTGAGGTGCTCGCTGCCGCGCGCCCAGCGCAGGTCGAGGAACAGTGGCTCCTCGTCGAACACGCCGCGCAGCGCCGCGGGCACCGCCGTCGAGTCCTCGGTGAAGTCGTGCCGCTCGGAGTCCCACGCCCATTCGCCGTCGGTCACCACGGGCAGGATGTGGTCCGCCGTCTTGGTGGCCATCCAGTGCTCGATCTCCCGGTTCACCCACGGTGATCCCGCGGCCTCCGGCGAGGCGAGCAGCACGAAGTACTCGGAGCCGTCCAGCGCGGTCTGGATGGACGACCACAGCGCCGGGGTCACCGACAGACCGGTCTGGTCCCGGAAGATCCACAGGGCGCGCCGACGGTGCCAGGGCTTGGCCAGCCGGTGCAGACCACGCTGCACGGCGGGCGCGAGACGCCCGTCCGCGGCATGGCTGTACGAAATGAACCCATTGAAGGTCATGACACGATCCCCCGGCAGTCAGCATGTCCAGCGACGACAGATTGTCCATGCCGGCGTCCCCCGGCAAAAGGCGGGAGACCGTATCGTCATGGTGCTTCTACAGGTCGACGAGCCTTCGTACGGGGGTCGGGGTGCGGTTCGGTGTCACCGGTCATCAGATTCTCCCGCCGGAGATCGTCGACCGCGCGGAGGACCACTGGCGCCGGGTCCTCCCGGCCGGCGCCCAGCTGTACGGGTTGTCGAACCTCGCCGACGGCGCCGACCAGCTGTTCGCCGCCCACGTGCTGGCGGCCGGCGGCACTTTGGAGGTGATCCTGCCGTGCGAGGGCTACGCCTGCTCGCTGAGCGGGGCCGACAGCCGGGCCAGGTTCGCCAAGCTCAGGCGGGCGGCGGCGACGGTCACCACGATGCCGTACCCGGAGCCCAGCGAGCAGGCGTATCTCGCCGCCGGTCAGGCCCTGGTGGACCGCTGTGATCATCTCTTCGCGGTGTGGGACGGACGGCCGGCCCGCGGCCTCGGCGGCACGGCGGACATCGTCACGTATGCCCGGACCCGGGGATGCCCGGTCACGGTGCTGTGGGTCGAGGGCGTGCTCCGGGTCTGACTACCGGCCGGGAGTCGCCGTGGGCATTTCCAGGCTGGGCGCGGCGGGCACGGCCAGGTCGGCGAAGAGAGCGCGGGCGAGCTCGCGGTGCGGCCCGCCGGTCACGTCGGTGGCGGCGAGGCCGTCGTGCGCGCGGGCCTGCTCGAACCGGTCGCCGATCTCCCGCGCCAGCAGCAGCGCCTGGTCGTGCTGGTGCCGCGCCTCCTGGTCGTCACCGGCGGCGCGCAGCACCTGGCCGAGGTCGTTGAGCGCCTCGGCCTCGCTGGCCCGGTCGCCGATCCGTCGGTGCAGCAACAGCGCCTGCCGCAGCTGACCGGCCGCCTCGGCGAGCCGCCCGACCCGGGCGTACACGGCGGCCAGGTCGGTGAGCACGTACGCCTCCGCGGTGCGGTCGCCGGCCTGCCGGACCGCGGCGAGGCTCTGTTCCAGGTGGACGCCGGCCCGTTCGAGGTCGGCGGGCTGCTGGGTGAGCCGCGCGAGCAGGGAGAGCACGTACGCCTCGCTGAACCGGTCGCCGAGCCGCGCGAAGAGCTCCAGGGCCGACCGGAGCCGTCCGCTCGCCTGGGTCTCGTCGCCGAGCCGGGCGTCGACCAGGCCCAGCCGTACCGAGGCGTCGGCCTGCCCGGCCTCGTCGCCCAGCTCGCGGTAGTGCGTCCAGGCCCGCCGATAGTGCTCCGCGGCCTGCCGGTAGTCGCCCAGCCGCCAGTGGACGCTGCCCAGGTTGCGCAGCGCCACCGCTTCGGCTGCGCGTTCACCGAGGTCGGCGTAGAGCAGCAGAGCTTGCCGGTAGGTCTCGGCGGCCTCGTCGAGCCGGCCCTGCCGCCGGTGCAACCGGCCCAGATCGGACAGTGCCCGGGCCTGGGCCTCGCGGTCGCCGAGGGCCCGCGCCGCGGAGACAGCGGCTGCGGTCACGGTGACCGCCTCGGCGACCGGGCCGCCGGCGTCGAGATAGCGGAACATGGTCGCCGCGATGGTGACGGCGTGCCGATACCAGCCGTGCGCGGCGCCGTACGTGCAGGCGGCGGCCAGATTGGGCCGTTCCGCCTCGATCCAGCTGCGGGCCGTGTCCGGGTCACCGCCGGTCGCGGGGTCATCCGGGTGCAGGGCGTTCATCGCCGCGACGGCACCGGCCAGGTAGTGGTCGAAAACCCGGGTCAGGGCGGCCTTCCGCTCCTGCGCGGGGTCGTGCTCGGCCGCCAGTTCCGCGGCGTACGCCCGCAGCAGGTCGTGCATGCCGTACCGCCCGCCCCGCCCGATGTACACCAGGCTGGCCCGGACCAGCACGCCGAGCAGCCGCCGGGCCTCCCCCAGGTCCGCGCCGGTCAGCGCGGCCACCGCCGCGACGTGCACGGTGTCGCCCGGATGCAGACCGAGCAGCCGGAACGCCCGCGCCGCGTCGGCGGGCAGATTCTGGTACGACCACGAGAACACGGCGCGGACCGCGGCCCGCGGGTCGCCGCCCGCGTCCAGCAGGTCCAGCCGCAGCTGATGGTCGCCGAGCTCGGCGACCAGCTCGGCCAGCGAGACGTCGCTGCGCGCGGCGGCCAGCTCGGCGGCGATCCGCAGCGCCAGCGGCAACCGGGCGCAGGCGGCGGCCAGGTCGGCGGCCACGGACGGCTCGCGGTCCACCCGGGCACCGATCAGCCGGCGCAGCAGGCCCACCGCGTCGGCCAGGGGAAGCAGATCCAGGTTGACGCGCTCGGCGCCGTGCACCGCCACCATGCCCGGCAGCGAGTCCCGGCTGGTGATCAGCACCAGGCACGAGCCGGTGCCGGGCAGCAGCGGCCGGATCTGCTCCACCGACGAGGCGTTGTCGAGCAGCACCAGCATCCGGCGGCCGGTCAGCTCGGACCGGTAGCGGCCGGCGCGCTCGTCGGTGCCCAGCGGCATCTCCGCACCCCGTACGCCCAGCGCGGTCAGGAAACCGGCCAGGGCGTCGGCGACTGCCACGGGCTGCTCGGCGTCGTAACCGCGCAGGTTCACGTACAGCTGGCCGTCGGGGAACGCCTCCCGGACGCGGTGCGCCCACCGTACGGCCAGGGCCGACTTCCCCACCCCGGCCGTGCCGGAGAGCAGCGCGACCGTCAGCGGCGGCTCGTCGCCCTCGGGCGGCGCCAGCAGGCGGTCCAGCGCGGCCAGTTCACCGGTACGGCCGGTGAAGGCGCGCACGTCCGCGGGCAGCTGGGCCGGCACCGTCGCCGGCGCGGCGAGCTGAACCGCCGCAGCCGGGGCGTCGGCGGCCGGGGCGGCCAGAGCCGGGTCGGCGGCCAGGATGCGCTCGTGCAGCCGGCGCAGCCCGGCGCCGGGATCGCTGCCGAGCTCGTCGGCGAGGCGGCGCCGGATCAGCCGGTACTGCTCGTCGGCGTCCGCCTGGCGGCCACACCTGTACAGAGCCAGCATCGACTGCTCGGCGAGCCGCTCGTCCAGCGGATGCTCGGCGACGGCGGCCGCCAGGGCGGGCAGCAGCTCACCGTGCCGGCCCAGCCGGAGCAGCACGTCGTTGCGGTCGAGCTCGGCGGCGAACCGCTCACCGAGCAGCAGCCGCCGCATCGCGTTCAGCCACGGGGTGTCCAGGCCGGCGAAGGGCTCACCGCGCCACAGGCCGAGGGCCTGCTCGATCAGCTCGGTGGCCGACCGGTCGGACTCGGCCGCCCGGGCCTGCGTGACGAGCCGGCGGAAGAGGTGCAGATCCACCGCCTGCGGGTCGACGGTCAGGACGTATCCGCCGGCCCGGCGCTCGATCGTCACCTCGGCGGCGCCGGCGACGGCCCGCCGCAGCCGGGACAGATAGCTGTAGAGCGCGCCGGTGGCCCGTTGCGGGGCGTCGGCGCCCCACACCCGGTCGATCAGCTGGTCGACCGTGACCGGCCGGCCGGCCTCGACGAGCAGCACCCCCAGGACGCAGCGCTGCCGAGCATGCCCGAGCTCGGCCGGACGGCCGTCGACCCGGGCCTCCACGGCGCCGAGCACCCCGAACTCCGCCGCCAACTGACCTCAGCACACCCTTCACCCGAACGCTCCCCACCAGGGGATTCAAGAAATCTACAAGGAACCTGACCAGTCTCCCATGCTTCGCACAAGGTCTGCCGACGACCATTGGATCCGTTGCAGGGAACAGGTCGCCCTCGCCCGGTTACGCAGCGCGTACGGGGGAATCGGGACGTTGAGGTGAGACCAAGAGCGACGGGCGACCTGCCCTGCGACAAAAGCCGAGCTGGCCGTGTGTGTACCGGTATAGCCGAGGAGTCGCTTGTTGCTCTTGCCGAGCGGCGTCGCGCAGCCGACCCGGCCCAGGTCTTCCCTTCCGAACTCGTCGATGTCTACGTTCCTTCACAGGCCTTGTCCAGGTCCACATTCGATCCGGGCCGTCCCGCCTGATCGGCGGGGACGGCAAGACGATCGCGGAGGTTCGTCCGTGCGAAAAGCCTTGGTGGGATTGTTGAGCCTGAGTCTGGCGTCCGGTGTGGGCGTCTCACTCAGTCCGGCGGCGGTCGCGGCTCCGCCGGCCGATACAGCGGCGGCGGGGCCGTCGAAGAACGACCCGGGCGTGTCCAGCGACGAGCTGGTCAGCCCGTTGGAGAAGAAGCGGCGCACGCTGCGGGACAAGGCCGTCAGTGACGTCCTGTCCGGCCGCGCGAAGCTGGAGAAGCGCAACGGCAGCACCGTCGTCAAGGTCGGTCAGGCCGCCGGCGGTGGCGCTTTCGGCGGCGAGGCGCGTCACCGCCGCGGCGCCAAGGACAACCGGGACCAGTACGTCGAGCTGGCCCGCGAGCAGACCGACCGGATCTTCGTCATCCTCGCCGAGTTCGGCGACGAACGTGACCCGCGCTTCCCGGACAAGGACACCGATCCGGGCACGCCCGGGCCGCAGCGCTTCGACGGTCCGGTGCACAACCAGATCCCCGCGCCGAACCGGGCGGTCGACAACACGACCGTCTGGCAGGCCGACTACAACCGCGAGCACTACCAGAACCTGTACTTCGGCGAGGGCCGCAACGTCGAGTCGGTCAAGACCTACTACCAGACGCAGTCCTCCGGCCGGTACAGCGTGGACGGCACGGTCACCGACTGGGTCAAGGTCAAGTACAACGAGGCCCGGTACGGCCGCTCCGGCGACGATCCGACCGACGCCAACGGCGACGACCCGAACGTCTGCTCCAGCAACGTCTGCAACACCTCCTACGACCTGGTCCGCGACGCCGCCAACCAGTGGGTCGCCGACCAGGAGGCCCGCGGGCGCACCAAGGCCCAGATCACCGCGGAGCTCAAGACCTTCGACCAGTGGGACCGGTACGACTTCGACGCCGACGGCAACTTCAACGAGCCGGACGGCTACCTCGACCACTTCCAGATCGTGCATGCGGGCGGGGACGAGGCCGACGGTGACCCGTACCAGGCCGAGGACGCCATCTGGAGCCACCGCGCTTTCGCGTACGGCGACGACGAGGGTGACCGCGGCCCGGCCGGCAACCTGCTGGGCGGCACGGAGATCGCCGGCACCGGCCTGTGGATCGGCGACTACACGATGCAGCCGGAGAACGGCGGGCTCAGCGTCTTCGTCCACGAGTACGGCCACGACCTGGGCCTGCCGGACGACTACAACGTGCTGACCGGCGGCACCAACAACAACGAGTACTGGACGCTGATGGCGCAGAGCCGCCTCAACGCCAAGGGTGAGCCGCTGGGCACCCGCCCGGGCGATCTCGGCGCGTGGAACAAACTGCAGCTCGGCTGGCTCGACTACGAGACGGTGGTGGCGAAGCAGAAGCGCACCTTGACCCTCGGCCCCCAGGAGTACAACAGCAAGAAGGCTCAGGCGGCCGTCGTGGTGCTGCCGAAGAAACGGGTGACCACCGAGTTCGGCGCGCCGTTCGCCGGCTCCCGGCAGTACTTCTCCGGCAACGCCGACGACCTGCGCAACTCGATGACCCGGCAGTTCGACCTCTCCGGAGCGACCGATCCGGCCTTGTCGTTCAAGGCCCGCTACAACATCGAGGAGGGCTTCGACTACCTGTACGTCCGGGCGTCGCTCGACGGCCAGCGGTGGACGGCCCTCGACGGCACGGTCAACGGGCAGCCGTTCGGGCGGGACGGGGCCAACCCGCCGCGGCCGGCGATCGACGGCAGCACCGACAACCAGTGGGTCGACGTCAACGTGCCGCTGGACGCGTACGCGGGCCAGAACGTCTACCTGCAGCTCTACTACCGCACCGACGGCGGCTTCTCGGCCGGTGGCTTCTTCGCCGACAACATCCAGGTCACCGACGGTGGCACGGTGCTGTTCAGCGACGACGCCGAGGGCACCACGCCCTGGACGCTGAAGGGCTTCAGCACCGTGGGCACCAGCTCCACCGGCGACTACGACAACTTCTACATCGCCGGGCACCGGACGTACGTCTCCTACGACCGCTATCTCAAGACCGGCCCGTACAACTTCGGCTTCCTCAACACGAAACCGGACTGGGTGGAGCATTACTCGTACCAGCAGGGTGTGCTCATCTCCTACTGGGACCGCTCGCAGGTGGACAACGACACCAACTGGCATCCGGGCCAGGGCCGCAACCTCTACATCGACGCCCATCCCCAGCCGCAGTACCGGCTCGACGGGCTGCCGTGGAGCGCGCGCATCCAGGTCTACGACGCGCCGTTCGGGCTCCGCAAGGCCGACTCGTTCACGCTGCACATCAACGGCCAGCCGTCGTACCTGCGCGGGCAGGCGGCGCAGCCGCTGTTCGACGACACCAAGAAGTACTTCTACGAGGAACTGCCCAACCACGGGGTCAAGCTTCCCGCGGTGGGCGTGAAGATCCGCGTCCTGCAGGAGAACGGCACCTCCGCCAAGATCCGGATCTCGTGATCCGCTGACCCCGCCACAAGGTGCCCGGGCGTCCCGCCCGGGCACCTTCGTGTCCGGACCGGTCAGCGGCTGATCCGGGCAAGCGTCGATCCTTGCGGGCCGCACTAGCATTACCCGCCGTGCGCACTTTGAAGATCGTCGTTGTCCTTCTGCTGGCGGTGGCCGGGTCCGCCGGGTGCGGCCTGTTCGGCGATGACGCGGGGCCGTCGCGGGACGAGCAGATCCAGAAGATCCTGGACGAGAACGCGTTCTTCTCGGTGATCCTCGACAACGAGGCGACCCCGGCGCAGCGGGCGGAGGTCGAGACGGCGCTGCGGGCCCTGCCCGGCTTCACCGGCCTCACGTTCACGGACAAGCAGGCCGCGTACGAGAAGATGCACCAGATGTTCTCGGCCGATCCGTCCGATGTGGCGGGCATCGGTCCGGAGAACCTGCCGGAGAGCTTCGAGGTGCGGATGACCGACATCGCCGCGGTCCGCAAACTCCGCGACGACGAGCGCCCGGTGAAGAGCCTGTCCGGCGTCGACCAGCTCGTCTTCACCTGCCTGACCGTGGCCGAGTGCAAGGACAAGCACTCCCCCAAGCCGACCGCGCCGCCGTCCTAAACGCGGCGCCACCGGGCCACGACCCCGGCGACGACCAGCAGAAGACCGCACGCTGTCAGCGCCAGATGCATCCCGGTGCGGCCGGCGACGAGGGCGATCGCGAGCCCGCAGACGATTTTTCCCGCGTACTCGGCCTGGGCGAGCAGCGAGTGCACCGTGGCCCGGACCGCCGGTGGGGTCCGCGCGTTGACAAGCAGGGTGCCGAAGGTCCGGGTCAGCGGCAGGGCACCCGCCGCCAGCAGTACGGCGAAACTGCCGCTGACCGGGTCGGGGGCGAACGCCAGGCCGACGACGCCGATCGCCGCGACGCCGCAGGCCAGCACGAAGCCCCGCCGGACGATGGGCGGACCGCCCAGCCGGGCCCGCTCGAAGCGCAGGGCAGCCACCCCCGCGAGACACATCACCACGCCCAGCCCGGTGAACCAGAGCACCGGATCGACGCCCGGCGCGAGAGCGACCAGCCGCAACGGGTACAGCCGCCCGAAGGCATCGGCCACACCGCTGACCAGGAACGTCGCGGCGAACACGGCGATCAGGGCCGGGCCGGCGCGGACCAGCGCCGATCCCCGTATCAGGATCGACCAGGCCGCCGCCCACCGCTTCGCCGGCGCCGGAACGAAACGCCGCTCGGGGAAGGCGGCCACGTACAGGCCGAGAAGCGACATGGCTGCGCCGGCGAGCACCATCGCCGTGGGCCGCCCGGTGAGCCAGGCCAGCCCGCCGACGCCGGCCAGCCCGGCGACGGTCCCGGTGAGCTGGGCCTGCTCGGCGCGGATCAACACCACCGGGACGCGAACCGGATCATCAAGCTCGTCGCTGATCCACGCCACGTCCGCGCCGCCGGCGAAGGTCCACGACAGCCCCCACAACATCTGCGTGGCCAGCAACGACAGGAAGCCGTCGACCAGCGCGGTGGCGAGCATGGCGGTCCCCATGAGCACGTGCGAGAGCACCAGCGACCACTTACGGCTGACAGTGTCGGCGACGACCCCGGCGGGGACCTCGAACACCAGCGCCACCCCGGCCTGGACGACACCGATCACCACCAGCTCGGACGGGCCGAGCTGCGCGTCGACGACGAGGTAGACGCTGGTCACCAGCCACCAGCCGCGGTGCAATACGGCCCGGCACCACGTCCACCGTACGAAAACGGTGCCCAGATCAGGGGTCACGGGCTTCTCCACAGCGGATGACAGGTTGGAGGCCGAAGCCGGATTCGAACCGGCGTGTCCCGTTTTGCAGACGGGTCCCTGACCACTCGGGCATCCGACCGTGCGCGCCCCCGGCTGGGATCGAACCAGCGGCCCCCGGATCCGGAATCCGGTGCTCTGTCCGCTGAGCTACGAGGGCATATCAGACGTGAGGGTGACTGACCGGATTCGAACCGGCGACCTCCGGGGCCACGACCCGGCACTCTGGACCAGCTGAGCTACAGCCACAACGTCGGCCTGTCCGGCCAGTGCCCGCACCAGGGATCGAACCTGGGACATCCGCCGTGTGAAGGCGGCGCTCTCCCGCTGAGCTATACGGGCGGGACGGCTCCGGCGGAAGGACTCGAACCTTCACCTGTACGCATTAACAGTGCGCTGCCCTGCCGATTGGGCGACGCCGGATCGTGCGATGCACTCGCGGAGAGCGAGGGATTCGAACCCTCGGCAGGGGCTGGTGCCCCTGCGGCGGATTAGCACTCCGCTGCCTTCAACCGGACTCGGCCAGCTCTCCTTGGACCACCGACGCGCGGTGGTCTTCTTGCGTGGACCCGGCCGGAGTCGAACCGGCCACCTCCCGCTTGCGACACGGGCGCTCTACCAGATGAGCTACGAGCCCAGGTGCGGAGCCAGCGGCGGGACTCGAACCCGCTACCTCCCGATTACGAAACGGGTGCACGACCTGTCGTGCTCCACTGGCCTGCCTTGCGTGCCCTCGGCGCGATTCGAACGCGCACTGGCGACGTCCTCAACGTCGGGCCTCTGCCGTTGGGCTACGAGGGCGTGAGCTGCGGGCGGAGGATTCGAACCTCCAACCTCCCGGTCCAGAGCCGGGCGTGCTGCCGGATTGCACCAGCCCGCAGGGGGCCGGCGGGGTCGCGGCCCCGCCGGCCGGTCGCCACGCCGGGAAAGCGCGCGACCCAGGATGATTCGGAGCGGCTGCCGGGACTCGAACCCGGGACCTCGACGTTGGCAACGTCGCGCTCTACCACTGAGCTACAACCGCGTCGAACAAGTGCCGTCGCCCGTCCGGGGGTCGAACCCGGTCCTCCGGATTGAGAGTCCGGTGGTCTACCTCCCTCAGCCTCACGGGCGTCGCCGCCGCGCCCGTGGCGCGGCGGTTCTCTTCTGTCATCCGCTGTGGAGTTTTCAAGCGCCGTTGCCGCCGGCCGGGGCCGGGGCGCAGAAGCACGGGCGGCAGGAGTCGAACCCGCAACGCACGGTTTTGGAAGCCGTTGCTCTACCGATTGAGCTACGCCCGTAGGGATACGAGAAAGCCGCCCGACCCGGCAGGGTGGGCGGCGGCTGTGCCGAGGGTGCGCTAGTCGCGCCGCCTGCCCGATTCCTGGTTGCCGTGGCTGTTCTCGCTGACCGCACTGAGCCGCCCGGTCAGGGCGACGGCAGCCTCGCGGCACGGCGTGAGCCGGTGCGCGGTGTTCGAGGGCTGCCACAACATCTCGGTCTCCTGACCATCTCGGTGCGTCTCGGTGGTGATCCATACGGTAGGCCCGCCCCGGCCGGGCGGACAACCCATTAACCGGCTCAGGTGTCGATCTTGTCGATGGCCGGCTGCTCGCGCGTCGCCGGCGGCGCGGCCGGCCGTTGGGTCACCGTGGCCAGCGCCGCCGGCGGCATCCGGTCCACGTTCCCGGCGTCCCCCTCGTCGGCGATCGTGCGGTAGGTCAGCGACGCCGCCCGCAGCGCGGCCAGCACGGCAGCGAGCGGGTGCAGCACCAGCCGCACCCCCGACCCGGCCAGCTCCGCGCCGGTCAGGCGCCCGCGGCCACTCGCGGTCTCCGATCGGTTCACTGCCAGCGGTACGGCGGGAAGCGCGGCTCGCAATCGACCGAGATCGTCCGCCTCGGAGATGTCCTCCAGCAGGACCGCGTCCGCGCCCGCGCCCGCGTACGCCCGGCACCGTTCGATCGTCTCGGCGAGCCCGCGTCCGCGTACCCGGGCGACCAGGACGATGCCGGGCACCTGGGCGACCAGCGCTGCGATCCGGTCGGCCGACCGGCCGGCGTCCTGGCCGTCGTCGAGGACGAGCCCGCTGATCCCGGCCCGCTGGTAGGAGAGCGCGGTCCACACGGCGTCGTCACGGCTGTCGTAGCCGATGTCCGCGTCGGCGAGCAGGGGCACACCTTCGAGGGCCGGGATCAGGGTCGTGGCCCGGTCGGCGATCTGCGTGGCCGGGGTGTGGCCGAGGTCCGGCCGGCCCAGCATGGTGGCCGCGATCGCCTGCCCGGACAGGTGCACGGCCCGGTGCCCGGCCCGGACGGCGAGCGCCGCACTGGCCGGGTCCCAGACCCCCGGTACGTGCGTGAGGTGGTCGGCGGTGAGCATCGCGCGCAGGTCGGCGGCGGTCATGGGCGGGGCACCGCGGCGTCGGTCATGTCGCTGATCATGACGGGTTCATCGGCAACTCGCGATCCCCGGAACGGTGTTAGCGTCGATCCGTGACCGAGCTGAGCATGCGTGTGGCCCGTCTGCACGGCGCCGGGGACGTCCGGCTGCACGCCGAGGACCGTCCGTCGCCGGGGAGCGCCGACGCGCGGTTCGTCGAGGTGACCTCGGTGGGGATCTGCGGCTCCGACCTGCACTGGTTCACCGAGGGTGGGATCGGTGACGCTGTGCTGGCCCGGCCGCTGGTGCTCGGTCACGAGATGGCCGGCGTCATCCGCGGCGGACCGGACGACGGCCGGCGGGTCGCGATCGACCCGGCGATCCCGTGCGGCGTCTGCGAGTCCTGCCGGGAGGGGCACGGCAATTTGTGCCCGACTGTCGTCTTCGCCGGGCACGGCTCCTGCGACGGCGGTCTGCGGCAGTTCCTGACCTGGCCGGCCGACCGCCTGCACCCGCTGCCGGACAACCTCTCCGAGGACGACGGCGCCCTGCTCGAACCGCTGGGTGTCGCGTTGCACGCCCTCGACCTGGCCCACCTGCGGATGGCGTCGACGGTGGCGGTCGTCGGCTGCGGACCGATCGGCCTGCTGCTGGTGCAGCTGGCTCGCCGGCACGGCGCCACCCGGGTGCTCGCCGCCGAGCCGTTGCCGCATCGGATGGCCGCCGCCGCGTCGTTCGGCGCGGAGCCGGCCGACGGGGCCGGCGTCGCGGACGTGGTCTTCGAGGTCTCCGGGTCGGACGCGGCCGTGGACGCGGCGCTGCGGCTGGCCAAGCCCGGCGCCCGGGTCGTGCTGGTCGGCATTCCCGACGGCGACCGCACGTCGTTCAGCGCGGGGCTGGCCCGGCGCAAGGGGCTGACACTGGTGATGGTCCGCCGGATGGGTGAGGTCTACCCGCGCGCGATCGACCTGGCCGCGCGGGGCCTGGTCGACCTGGCGCCGATCGTCTCGGACGTGTTCCCGCTGAGCGCGGTCACCACGGCCCTGAGCACCGCTGCCGCCCGTACCGGATTGAAGGTCCTGATCCATCCGAACGCCGCCGGTCAGAACGCCGCCGAGCTGACCGAGGTCACCGGGTCGGCGGCGACCACGTCGTAGCGGTTCCGGGCGGCCGACCAGCCGTCCGGGGTCAGCGCGCCGCCGGACTTGACCTTGCGCGGTTTCTTGCCGGCGACGGTGGCCGTCTTGGCGCCGCCCCGCAGGCGGAGCCGGACCGGGGTGCCGGCCGCGGTGCGCACGACCAGCTCGCCGACGGGGCCGCTGACCGAGATTTTGACGGTGCCCTTCGGCTCGGGCAGTTGCAGGACGAGCTGGGTGGTGCCGCCGACGATCTCGATGCCCGCCACGATGCCCGCCCGCAGGTCGATGGTCTGCTCGGCCGTGCCCCCGGCCAGCTTCAGGGTCCACGCGACCTTCGTGTTGAGCTGAAGTTCGGCACCCACCGTCCCGGGCTCGGTGGTCGGGGTCAGCTCGAGCCGCGAGCCCTGCTTGCTCTCGGTCAGGCTCGGCACCGCGCTCCGGTCCGTCGTCGCGATGTCGAACAGGTTCCCGCCGAGGTCCGCGCCGCGGACGCGGAGCACCGCCGAGGCCCCGGCCACCTCCAGGCGCCGCGCCCGCACCGAGCCGAGCGGCGCGGTGATCCGGTGGGCGGCGTCCGGCCACGGCTGGTCGAGCGTGCTCGGCACCGGCCCGGACGGAGCCGGCCCGGATGGTGCGGACGGGGCCGGTGGGAGCGGCTCGACCTGGGCGCCGGCCGCCGGCCGGTAGACCGGGTCGAACGCGGCCGTCTGCCCGAGGACGACCCCGATGGTCAGCGCCACGATCGCCACGGTGAAGACCCACAACCGCCAGGGCCGCCGCGGCCGTTCCTGGTAGACGATCACCGCCCGGGCGACCACCATCGGCGGCGGCATCCGGGGCGGCGAGGCGGCGACGAGCGGCAGGACCTGCGTCGGCTCGGTCACGGCGGCCCGCGGTTCGAACCAGTCCCGGGCGTCGTCGGGCGCGTCGGGAGCCGGTCCGGACCGCGACGGCTCCTTGCCATGTCTGCCGTTCACCGTGGCGCCTCCGCTCGCCGGATCCCTGCATCCGGCCCTGACAGTGATACGGATCTCAGACCGTTTCGGATCGACGCCTGTCAGCACGAAGGAAAGATCAATGGTCGGTGATGGGCAGAAGTCCCTCGTAGTACGGCTTCATGGCCGGGTAGTAGTCGTCGAAACTCGGGGTGGGCAGGCCGTCCCGGGCCGCCACCAGCATGTCGAGGTAGTACTCCCAGCCGGGACCCATCTCGCCGGTCTGGGCCACGTTGTCGAGGCGATGCACGAGCCGCAGCTCAGTCCGGCCCTCACTGTGCGACAGCAGCAGCTCGATCTGCCGGTCGGCGGCCTGCTCGGTCATCGACACCGCCAGCCGGCGCGGCGGCTCGCACGCGTCGATCCGGACGTCGAACCAGGGTGCCTGCTCCTCGAAGGCCATCTGCACTTTGATGGTGTTCCCGGGGGCGGCATCACCCTTCCAGGCGCCGAACCAGCGGGCGGTGCGACCGGACTCGGTCACGCTCGCCCACACGTCCTCGATCGGGGCCCGGAACGTACGGCTGACCACGAGATCGCCGCCGTCGGCGGTGGGAAAGAGCCGGCCGGTGGGTGAGCTGATCATGCCGTGTTCTCCTGTCGTTGGTCCGTCGGGCCGCTGCGGCGGCGCTCGCGACGAGTGCGGTAGACCTCGGTCTCGAGGGCGTCGAAGCGGCGCTCCCAGCCGGCGGCCGGGGTGAACTGCTCGAGCCACTCGATCAGCCCGGCGAGCCGGGCCGGGTCGAGCTCGTAGAGCCGCCGGCGGCCGACGAGCGTGTCGCGGACCAGCCCGCTCTCCCGCAGCACCCGCAGGTGCCGGCTGACGGCGGGCCGGCTGATGGCGAACCGGTCGGCGATCTCCCCCGCGGGCAGGCTCCGCTCCCGCAACATCACCAGGATGTCGCGGCGCACCGGATCGGCGATCGCCGCCGCCACCTCGTCCACGGCGGAAGGGTAACGACCTTGTTACGCGTTTGGCAAGGACGGACTCACCTGACGATGGGTCCCGTCACACCTTCACAGCGCGCTCACGGGAGCCGGTCCGCGTACCCGGGCGGTCCGGCACGGTGCCGTCGAGCAGATCCTGCAGGAGGATCTCGTACGCCGGGTCGGACAGGTATCCGCTGTGTCCCCGGGCCGCCAGCCGGGGCACGTCCGGTGAGTCCACGATGGTGGCCGGGTCCCGGAAACGCACGTCCGCACCGACCGCCCAGTAGCGCGGCTCCGGGCATCCGGCGGAGGGATCCGGGCACGGCTCGGGGCAGCCGCAGCGCACCACCGGCTGATGCTTGGGGCAGCACGGCCCGCAGCTCATCGTGCGCCAGTATCTGAGGTCCGGACCGAACTTCTCCCGCGCTTTCGGCACCTGCCAGGAGAGCACCGGGCCGCCCAGCGGGTCGGTCCACCGGAAGGCGTTGACCCAGCGCTGCCGCATCCCCCCGGTCCCGACCGCGTGGAGCTGCGCGAACCCCAGGTAGGACGGGAAGAAGCGGGCATAGAGGAACTGCAACTGCGACCCGTACGTGATCATGTGCAGCCGCTCGGCGGTGACCCGCGACCGGGCGAAGTTCAGGTCGTCCTCCTCGCCGCCCTGGCTGGACCGGCCCGCCGCCTGGTTCAGGATGACCGCGCAGGCGGCGAACGTGATCACGCTGCCCTGGCTGTGTCCGGAGAGGACGACCTTCTCGGCCGGCTCGCCGCGCGGCACACCGCGGGCGGCCCACTGCGCGGCGCGGCCGGCCACCGCGAGGACGGCCCGGCCGCCGTACGGCGGCGGGCACAGCGGGTGGCCCACCCGCGGCCAGAACGACAGCAGATCCCAGATCACCCCGACCGTGGTACGCAGCCCCGGCCGTCGCCACGTGCCCAGCCCGAGCACCACGAGCCCGGTCGCGCCGAACGAGACGACCACGACGCCGAGCTGTCCGAGCGGGCCGGTCGCGTTGCCCATCAGCGCCCGCGGCGGATCCTCGTACGCGGCCAGCAGCCAGGCGCAGGCCCCCGCCGAGACGATCACCGCGAACCCGCCGAGCGTGGCCAGCAGGCCGATGACGTGGTGGTAGCGGTAGCGGATCATCGCGATCCGCCAGCGGCCGGCCACCCGCGCCTGAGCCCGGATCAGGCTCTCGTTGCTGGTGTAGTCCTCGCAGAGCAGGCGCCGGAAGCTGTCGCGGCCGGTGAGGAACACCACGCAGGCGACCACGAACACCAGCGCGAGACCCACGATGAGCCACTCCGCCTGCCGGGACAGCACGTCGGGGCCGGGGTGGGCGAGCACGGCCCAGGCCGCCGTACCCAGTGCGACCAGCAACGCCGGCACCAGCAGCCACCACGTCCGCCGGCGCAGCAGCCACGCGGCCAGCGGCAGCAACGCCACCGCGAGCACCAGGGCGAGCGCACCCCAGACCGCCGCCATGATCCAGTAGACCGCCGCGATCTCGATCTGCTGCGGCTGCGTGCGCGCGCCGTCGACCACCGGCTCACCCAGCGCCCGGGCCGTCCAGAACACCGCGGCCGCGCTCATGCCCATCCCGGCCGTCGCCCCGAGCGCGGCGCCGAGCCAGCCCCCCATGCCGTGGTAGAACGGCCGGAACGACACCGGGATCGCCGGCCGCGCGCCGCCACCGAGCCGCAACTCCCGCCCGCCGGCCCCGTACGCGAGCAGCGCACAGACCCCGAGCAGCGCCAGGAGCACGGAGCCGAGGAGCGCGAACACGCCGTTGGCGACCGCCGAGAAGGTCGCGCCCACACCCTGCGGCGCCGCCGGCGTCACGTGGTCCAGTCCGATCGCGGCCAGCGCGACGGCGGCGAGCGCGGCTCCCGCGGTGGACAACCGCGTCACCCGCATCGCCGTGCGCAGGGCCACCGGGTCGCGGCCGTCCGGGACGGCCTCCTTCTCGTCCGGCGTCGGATTGAGGATCACCTGCCAGACGCCGCTGACCAGTCCGGCGGCCAGCACCGCGGCCACGAGCACGCAGGCCGCCGTGAAGACCGGGCTCTCGCCGGCCCAGGCACCCGGGCGGCCGAGCATGGCCAGCGCCAGCAGACCGGCGGCGGCGCAGCCGGTCCACACGTGCGCGGCCCGCTGCCACGAGGTCTGCGCGGAAGCGCCGCGCCAGAAACCCGGATCGCCGAGGTCGCCGTTGCTGCCGGGGCGCTGCGAGCGCGCGATGCCCGGCGGGTCGTGCGGGAACGACAACCGGTCGAACTGCCAGAACACCAGCAGGACCACACCCGGCAGTACGGCGCCGGCCAGCTCGCGGACGCCCGGGGAACGGCCGGCGTACCAGTCGAGCAGCCAGAAGCCGCCGGAGCAGGCGCCCGGGCCGCACTGGCGGGCCAGCACGTTCCAGGCCAGATAGCAGGTGGTCACCACGATGGTCACGGTCAGTACCAGGCCCAGCAGCCGGACCACGCCGTCGGCCACCCGGTCCCGGGTGCGCCGCCGCTCGGGCATCAACAGCGCGAACCGGGCCACGTTCACCAGTGCGAACGGCACCAGCAGCAGCCACAGCGCCCGCGACGGCGACCCCGCGGTGTACCGGCCCCAGTGGTAGCCCTCGATCACCCGGCCGGACGGATGCGTGGCGGTGCGCCGGAAGATGCGTCCGGCGTCGTCACCGGCGACCTGGCGCGGCCACGGGTCGTCGAGGACCGACTCGATCGGCGTACCGCTGACGCCGTGCACCCGGATCTCGACGACTCTGCCGTGCGGTTGCGGGACCATGCCCGTCCTCCTGCCGCGAACCCAAGCCCTTCACTATCCGTCAATCTGCGGGAACGGCAGTCAGGTAACGGACTCAGGCGGATTCGTAACGGTGGCATGAGACCGCGATGGATCCGGTCGCGGTCTGGGCGGCGTACTCGAACGGCCCGGCGTCGGTCCACCCCATGCGTTCGTAGAAGGCGCGGGCCCGCGCGTTGCCGGTCGCCACGGCGAGCCAGGCGCGGTCGAAGCCGTTGGCGGAGACCAGTTCCCGACCGCGGCGAAGCAGGGCGTCCGCCACGCCCCGGCCCCGGGCCCCGGCCGCCACGTACAGCTGCTCGACCTCGTCGTCGTGAGCCATCACGAAACCGACCACGCGGTCGTCGATCGTGGCCACCACGGTGCCGGCGAGGCGGCCGGGAACCCGGCGGCGAAAGTCGTCGAGCTGCCGGTGCTGCGCCAGCTGCTCGGGCACGTGACCGAGGTGACCGTCCGCCCAGCCGGCATGCCAGACCTCGGCAATGGCGGCGGTGTCGTCCGGGCCGGCCGCCCGCAGCGTGAAATCTGTCGTCGTCATGTCAACCTCCCCGTCAGGTCGCCAACCGGCGCACCGTCAGCCGGCGTCCAGGACCTCGCGGAGCTTCGCGGCGAACTCCTCCGGTTTGCCTGCGTAGCCGAACTCGCCGCCCAGGAAGCCACCGTGATGGCTCGGGAAGACCGTGGCCTCCTGGCCCAGCAGCGCCGCGACGCCCAGGGCCGTACGCGCGGTGTAGGTGCCCGCCGATTCCTCGCCCACCGCGACCACGATCCGGGTCGGGGCGGCGGTCAGCGCCGCCGCGTCCGGGCGGTAGTCGCTGATCGCCCACGAGCTTTTCGACAGCAGCGGGTCGTCGCGGGTGCCGTCGTCGTCGGCGGGCATGCCGAACATCGCCGGGTCGGGTGCGGGCCGGGCGAAGTAGGCGTCGGTGAACTCGCCCTGCCACGACGTCATCGCGATGAACGCGGCCATGCCCGCGCCGGTGCCTTTGGCCTGGTACGCCTCGTGGAAGCCGGCCCGGGCCCGTTCGGCGGCCGCGGCGTCGGGGAGCACCGCGTTGATCGGCGGCTCGTGCGCGACCAGGGTGACGACGTCGCCGGGGTGGGTCGCTACCAGCTCCAGCGCGGTGACCGCGCCGCCGCTGCTGGCGAACACGTCGACCGGGCCGGCGCCGAGGGCCTCGATCAGCAGATGCAGGTCGGCCGCCTGCTGCTGCGGGGTGTGGTCCGAGCGCCCGTCCGTGCGGGTGCTGCGGCCCAGGCCGCGCGGGTCGTAGGTGACCACCGTCCGGTCGGTGAAGTGGCCGGACAGGGCGGTGAAGCCTTCCGCCGTCATCGGCTGGCCGATCATGAGCAGCGCGGGCCGGCCGCCGGCCGGGGGCAGCGGACCGCGGACGTCGTAGACCAGGTCGGCGCCCGGCACGGCGAGGGTGTGCGTCTGTGTCTGCGTCATCCGGCGACAATACGGCCGCCGGGGCGCCCGGGGCGGGCTACCTGTGGATCAGTCCGCCGTCCACAGCCGGAGTTTGTCGGGGTTGAGGACGGCCCAGATGTGCCTGATCCGGCCGCCCGCGATGTCGAACGCCATCACTGACACGGTGCCGCCGTCCAGCCGGACCACCAGGCCGGGACGGCCGTTCATCGGACGTTCCCGGACGATCATGGCGGGCATCGCACCGGCCCGGCCGGCGAAGAACCGCGCGACCTGCTCGGCGCCGTGCACCGGCTCGAGCGCGGCGCGGACCCGTCCCCCGCCGTCGCCGGTCGCGGTGGCGTCCGGCGCGAGCAGGCCGATCAGGGCGTTGATGTCCGCGGTCTCCCAGGCCTGCTTGAAGGCCCGGACGAGGCCGGCCTGCCGGGCCGTCGGCGTCGCCGGCGCGGGTGCGGCGGGCAGGCGGCGGCGGGCCGACGAGGCCAGCTGGCGGCACGCCGCCGGCGTCCGGCCGACGATCTCGGCCACTTCGGCGAACGAGTAGCGGAAGACGTCGTGCAGGATGAACGCGACCCGCTCGGCCGGGGTCATCGACTCGAGCACGACCAGGAAGGCCATGCTGACCGACTCGTCGAGGGTGACCTGGTCGCCCGGGTCGGCCGTCGCGGCGCCGGGCCGCCCGCCGAGCCCCGTACGGCCGGGCAGCGGCTCCGGGATCCACTGGCCCACATAGCGTTCCCGCCGCGAGCGCGCCGAGCGCAGCTGGTCGAGGCAGATGCGCCCGGCTACCCGGGTCAGCCAGGCGCCGGGTGACTCGATGACCTCCTGCTGCGCGGCCGGCATGGCGTACCAGCGGGCGTAGGTCTCCTGCACCACGTCCTCGGCGTCGGCCAGTGAGCCCAGCAACCGGTACGCGAGGTTGATCAGCTGCCGCCGTTCGCTCATGGTTCCGCCGGGCCCCCTCGATCGTCGCGTCCTCTCCGGGTCCGACGAGACACCGCACCGGATTGTGAGGCCGGCGCGCCACCTCACATTCTGCGGTGCTGTGTCGTCGTACCGGTGTCCCGGAACGCTCCCGACCCGGAGAGGCCGACCATGGAATCCGTGAAGTCACGATCGTGTACTACAGCGCCACCGGCACCGTGCACGCCCTCGCGCGGGCCGCCGCCGAAGGCGCGGAGAAAGCCGGTGCGCAGGTGCGGCTGCGCAAGGTCGCCGAGTCGGCCCCGCCGCAGGCGATCGACGCGAACCCCGCGTGGGGCCGGCACCTGGGTGACACCGCCGACGTCCCCGAGGCCGGCCTCGACGATCTCGGCTGGGCCGACGTCGTGCTGATGGGCACGCCGACCCGTTTCGGCAACGTGTCCGCCCATCCCAAGTCCTTCATCGACAGCACCGGACCCGCCCGGTGACATAGCCTTGCACGCAGCCCGGCACCAGGCCCTCCGTGCGGTCGAGACCGCCGCCTCGCTGAAGGCCGGCGCAGGCAGGAGGAGCACATGCGCGCCCGACGCATCATGACCAACCTTCACGTGGCCGACCTCGAGGCGGCGAAGGGCTTCTACACCGGCTTCCTGGGCCTGAGCACCGAGGAGTTCAGCCTGGGCTGGGTGGCCCGCTACACCTCACCCGACGGCGGGGCGAGCGTGCAGCTGGTGACCGGTGACGCCACCGCGCCTGAGGACTCGGTGATCTCCGTGCAGACCGACGACGTCGACGAGGCCTACGCGGAAGCGCAGCGGCTCGGCTACGAGATCGTGCACCCGCTGACCACGGAGCCGTGGGGCGTACGCCGCTTCTTCGTCCGGGCGCCGGACGGCAACGTGCTCAACATCGTGGCCCATCGGGACTGAACCAACGTTTGCGGGTCGGCGCCGCCGGCGGGTAGAGATGCACCATGAAGACGGTCGTGAGTGCGGTGGTCGCCGGTGGCTTGACTCTCGTTCTGGCCGGGTGCTCCTCGGACCAGCCGGCCGCTGATGCCGCGCCCCGCGCGACCGTGACCGTGTCGTCGGCCCCGGCCCCCGCGGATGTGCCGGCGCTGGTCACCACCGCCGTACGCCCGCTCGCCGGCACGGGCAGCGCGCCGTTCGACCAGAGCCGGTCGCTGCAGGCCCCGCCCGGCTGGACCGTCACCGTGTGGGCCCGGGTGCCCAGCGCCCGGCTGCTGGCCTGGACGCCGGACGGCCGGTTGCTGGTCTCGCGGCCGAAGTCCGGTGATGTCGTCGAGCTGGTGCCGAGCCCGGGCGACGCCGCGCCGGTGCAGCGCACCCTGGTCAGCGGGCTGCACCAGCCGCACGGGCTGGCCTTCACCGGCAACACGCTGTACGTGGCCGAGAGTGATCAGGTTGACGCCTTCACCTACGCCGCCGGCGCGGTGTCGGGCCGGCGGGTCGTGATCGACAATCTGCCCGATGCGAAGAGCCCGGACCTGGGCGGCGCCTACGCGCACGCGCTCAAGAGCGTGACGATCGGTAAGGACGGCCCGCTCTACGTCTCGGTCGGCTCGACCGGCAACGTGTCCGCCGAGGATCGGGACGCAAACCCCGAGCGGGCGTCCATCCTGCGGGCCCCGGCGAGCGGCGGGACGCCCACGGTCTTCGCCCGCGGGGTGCGTAACGGCACCGGGCTGGCGGTCGACCCCGACGGTGCGGTATGGACAGCGGTCAACAACCGGGACAACATCGCCTACCCGTACGGCCGGGACTACGACGGGGACGGCGACTCCGACGAGGGCCGGGTCATGCCGGACTACGTGAACGACCACCCGTTCGAGCCGCTGGCCCGGCTGACGCAGGGACGCGACCTCGGGTGGCCGTACTGCAACCCGGAGCCCGACCTGAACCCCGGGGCCAAGGATTCGCCGCTGAGTTACACCCGGCGCCCGTTCGTCCGCGACGTCCAGACCAACCCGGACGGCACCAAGCTCGATTGCGCCGCGCTGGCCCCGGTCGAGCAGGGCATGGGCGCGCACTCGGCCCCGCTGGGCCTGAGCTTCGCCACGTCGCCGGGCCTGGCCGGGGAGTACGGACCGGGCGCTCTGGCCGGCATCCACGGCTCGTGGAACCGCACCCCACCGCGGCCGCCGGAGGTGTCGTTCTTCGCCTGGCGCGACGGCACGCTGGGCCCGCAGCAGACGCTGCTGACCGGCTTCCAGCTGGAGAACGGCTCACGCTGGGGCCGTCCGGTCATGGCGGTGCAGGGCCCCGACCGGGCCCTGTACGTGAGCGACGACCTCGCCGGAGCGATCTACCGCGTGACCGCGGGCTGACCGCCGGCCGGTTCTCAGTGGCGGAACTTGTCGGAGACCATTCGTAGCTGCTGCGACAGCTGGGACAGCTCGACGGCTGCCGCTTCCGTCTGGGTCGCTGCCTCGTGGGTCAGGGTGGTCGTGCCGGCCACCCGGCCGATCGACGTCGACACGCCGGTCGCCGAGGTCACCGCCGCGGCGATGCTCGACACGATCTGCTCGGTCGCGGTCGTCTGGGCGTCCACCGCGGTGGAGATCGAGCGTTGCAGCTCGTCGATGCGGTCGATCACCTCGCTGATCCGGGTGATCGCCTCGAACGCCCCGGCCGTGTCCGTCTGCATCGCCGTCACCTTCGCCGCGATGTCGCCCGTCGCCGACGCGGTCTCCCGGGACAGGTCCTTGACCTCGCCGGCCACCACGGCGAAGCCCTTGCCCTGTTCGCCGGCGCGGGCCGCCTCGATCGTCGCGTTCAGGGCCAGCAGGTTCGTCTGCTCCGCGATGGCGGTGATGATGCTGACCACCGCGGACACCTCCTCGCTGGAGCTGCGGAGCCGGTCGATGGTGCGGTTCGTGGTGACGGCCAGCTCGACCGCTTCCTTGGCGACCGTGTCGGCCTCGGTCACGGCCGTGGTGATGTCCTGGATCGAGGTCTCCAGGCCGCGGGCCGCCGCCGTCGTCTCCTCGACGCTCGAGGTGACCAGGCCGATGTCGCGGCTCGCCTCGGCCGCCTCCGACGACGCCGTCCCGGCGCCCTGTGACAGCTGGCGGCTGGTCGCCGTGAGCTCCTCGGAGGCGGCGGCCACCGAGCCCGCGTTGCCGCCGATCTCGATCAGGGCCTGGCGCAGCGAGCCGACGATGGCGTTCAGGCTGCCGCCGAGCTGCGCCAGTTCGTCGCCGCCGGGCAGGGTCGCGTCCACCGTGAGGTCGTAGGCCGCGATCGACCGGGCCGCCGACAGGCAGTGGTCCATCCGGCGGGCGATCCGGCGGGCCAGCAGCAGCGCCGCGCCGCCCAGGACCATCGCCGCCAGCAGACCGGTGACCAGGGTGAGCAGCTTCGCGCCGGTCGCCACCGAGTTGGCCTCGTCGTACGACTGCTTCACCCGCAGCGTGATCGCCGCCTTCAGCGCGTCCAGGGTCTGCGCCGCCTTCGCGTCGACCTCGTCGTACGCGGGCCGGGCGGCCAGCGCCCCGGAGCGGGTCGGGTCCGAGGCGACCCGGCTGGCCAGGGTCACCATCCGCTGGCCGGAGGCGATCAGCTGGTCCAGGACGGGCAGCGCGCTGTCGGCCTGCGCCCGCAGCTGGGGCGCGTACCGGATCACGTCGTCGATGCCGGCCCGGGCCTGCGCCACGTTCTCGCCCAGGCGGTCCAGCACCGTCTGGCGTTCGGTGGCGTTGTTGGTCACCAAGGCGGCCAGCACGTTGCCCCGGAACAGGGCCCGGGCGAGGTCCGCGGACTGGACGGCCTGCAGGGCGGCGGCCGAGTTCCGCGCGGTGGCCTGCTGGGCGGCGATGGCGGACGTGCCGCGGTAGCCGATCGCGCCGGCCACGATGACCAGGACAAAGCCGGCCACGGCCAGAGCGGCGATCTGACGCCGGATGGTGAACGTCAAGGCGACCTCCTCCCCCACAGATTACCTGAAATACCCTCATACCGGGCACCTTCGGCTCAGGCCGGCGGGATTGCGGCCGATCGAATCTTCAGGCGTGTCCAGGAGGTCTCATGAGAATCGTTCCCCTGTTGCTGAGCGTCGCGGTGACCCTGGCGACGGCGGCCGGCTGCGCGGATGCCGAGGCGGAGATCGGCCGGCCGGTGGACCGGCTCGCCGAGGCCCGGGCCGCCCTGCCGGACTCGATCAAGCAGTCGGGGGTGCTCATCGGCGGCACCGATCCCACCTTCGAACCGATGACCTTCATGCAAGGTCCGACCTTTGCCGGGCTTGACGTCGGCCTCGGCGAGGCCATCGCCCAGCGCCTCGGGCTCAAGGTCGAGTGGCGCAACGTCGGCTTCGGCGACCTGCTCGACCAGGTCGAGAGCCACAAGATCGACTTCTCCATGTCGTCGATGTTCGACCGCGCGGAACGGCAGAAGAAGGCCGACTTCGTCAACTACCTCAACGCCGGCACGTCCATCGTGGTCCCGAAGGGCGTCGGCGACATCGGTGGCATGCCCGGGCTGTGCGGGCGCAAGGTGGCTGCCCAGCCGGAAACCGTCTTCGTCGAGATGGCTGAGGCGCAGAAGAAGGATTGCGGCGCCAAGAAGCTCACCGTCGTCCTGTCCGACACCCCGTCGGCGTTCGTGCGTGACGGCAAGGCCCAGGCCGCGCTCAACGACTTCCCGATCGCCGCCCTCGACGTCGAGAAGATGCCCGCGCTCGAGCTCTCCGGACCCCAGATCGAGGCCATCCCGTACGGGATCGGCATCGCCAAGGACCGCAAGGAGCTGGCCACCGCCGTGCAGACCGCCCTGTACGCGCTGATCAACGACGGCTCCTACGACGAGCTGCTGGCCAAGTGGAAGGTCAAGGAGGGCGCCCTGCGTACGGGGGCGATCAACGGCGGCGCGTGACCCTTCCAGCGTCATCGGACAAAGTGAATGTTTCTCGCACTCACCTTGACAGACATCGACGCCGGGCACAGTCTTTGCTGACGTTCGCGCTGCTGGAGCGAGTCCAGCGTGAGTCAAGCGGGTGCCCCCATGCCTCTTTTCCCCCTCCGCCGCCGACCCCTCGCGTTCGCCCTGGCCGTTCTCCTACCGGCAGTGGCTCTCTCGGTCTCCCCCACCGCGGCCGCCGCCGCGCCGATCACCGTCGCCGCCGACGCCCTCGACGGCACCTGCGCCGCGCTGCAGGTCTATGACGGCTCCCGCGCCCTCGGCTATGTGGTGCGCAGCTCGGCCGGCTACGGCTTCACGGGCTCCGCCTCGGCCGCCACGCCGTTCCGGCTGGAGGCCACCCAGCTGTCCCGCTACGAGCTCTTCGACGCCTCCGGGGCCCCGGCCTACCAGAGCGTCGCGGGCTTCATCCTGGCCGGCGACGCGTACGGCGAGCGCGCCGACTACACGGTGACCGTGAGCGGCGACAAGTACCGCTTCACCAACACCGCCACGGGCCAGGTGATGGGCTCGTTCCTGTGGAGCCTCGGCGCGGGCAGCAGCTCCCACACGGTCGCCCTCACCTCGGCCTCGGGCTGCTACACCCCGCCCGACGTCGACCCGGGCGTCGCCGGCACCGCCGCACCCGGCGTGGACAGCAGCGGCAAGCTCGTCGGCACGATCGACGCGCACGCACACATCACCGCCGGCGCTGCGTTCGGCGGGCGGCTGCACTGCGGCGAGGCCTGGGCCCCCGGCGGCGTACGGGACGCCCTCGCGGGTTGCTCCTCGCACGCGAGCCTCAACGTGGGCGCCCTGTTCGAAGGCATCATCGGCGGCACCGACGTGGTGAACTCCGCGGAGGACGGCTGGCCCACCTTCGGCGACTGGCCGCAGCACAACTCATTGCTGCACGAGCAGTCCTACTACCGCAGCATCGAGCGGGTCTGGCGCTCCGGTGAGCGGGTGCTGAACGCCCTACTGGTGGCCAACCGGGTGATCTGCGAGCTGTTCCCGTACCGGGACACGCCCTGCGACGAGATGGACCAGCTGCGGGTGCAGGCCACGTACCTGTCGTCCATGCAGGACTACATCGACGCCCAGCACGGGGGCAAGGGCAAGGGCTGGTTCCGGATCGCCCGGACGCCGGCCCAGGTCCGCGCCATCGCGGCCCAGGGCAAGCTGGCCGTGCTCGTCGGCGTGGAGAACTCCGAGGTCTTCGGCTGCCGTGAGATCAAGGACGTCGCCCAGTGCACCCGGGCCGACATCGACGCCGGCCTCGACGAGCTGCAGGCGCTCGGCGTCTCCGGGCTGTACCCGGTGCACAAGTTCGACAACGCGTTCGGCGGCACCCGGTTCGACGCCGGGGTCACCGGGGCGGCCCTCAACGTGGCGAACCTGCTCTCCACCGGCCACTGGTGGACGGCGACCAGCTGCACCGGCCCGTCCGACAATGAGCAACCGCTGGTCAGCGACGACTTCGCCGAGCTGCTCAAGCTGGGCCCGCTCGGCCTGCCGGCGGGCGCGATCCTGCCGGTCTACCCGAGCGGCAAGATCTGCAACACCCGCGGGCTGACCGCGCTGGGCACGTACCTGATCCAGCAGATGATCAGGCGCGGCATGATCATCCACATCGACCACATGGGGGTGAAGACCGCGCAGGCCGTGCTCGACCTGGTCGACGCGGCCCGCTACCCCGGCGTGACCTCGGTGCACACGTGGGCGGACCGGGCGCTGGTCGACCGGATCGTGGCCCGCGGCGGCTTCGTGGCCTCGTACGCCTTCGCGGCCGACCCGGCCGAGGGTGAGCCCGGCTTCCTCGCCGAATGGCGCGCCAACCGGGCGCTGCCGCACGGCTCCTCGATCACCGGCTACGGCTTCGGCAGCGACGTCAACGGCCTGGGCCCGCAGGCACCGCCGCGCGGGACCGACCCGCTGGCCTACCCGTTCACCGCACCCAACGGCACCACGGTGAGCAAGCAGGTCTACGGCTCGCGCACCTTCGACCTGAACACCGACGGCGTGGCCCAGTACGGCCTCTACGCGGACTGGACCACCGACCTCATCCACCACGCCGGCAGCGACGGACCGCTGCTGCGGCAGCAGCTGATGAGCGGAGCCGAGGCCTACACCCGGATGTGGGAGCAGGCGATCGCCGCCGGTTAGTCGACCGAGCGGATCCGGGTGACCAGGACCGAGCCGAGCACGGTCACCGCGGCGACCACCAGGTAGAGGACCGGGTAGCCGCCGAGGTAGGCCACGATCGGGAAGGCCAGGGCCGGGCCGAGGACCTGCGGCGCCGAGTTGGCGATGTTGATGATGCCGAGGTCCTTCGCCCGGTCCTCCGCGGCCGGCAGCACCTGGGTGATCAGGGCCTGGTCGACGGAGAGGTAGACGCCGAAGCCGAGGCCCAGCACGGCGGCGGCGATCAGGGCGCCGGTCCAGGTCGGCCAGAGGGCGAGCAGTCCGGCCGCGGCGGCCATGACGTAGCCGGACAGGATCACCGACGGTTTGCGCCGGCCGGTGCGGTCCGAGACGATGCCGCCGGCCACCACGGTCAGCACCGTGGTGCCGGTGTAGACCAGGATCAGCAGCAGCAGCCCGTCCTCCGGGCTGCTGTGGTGCACCCGGTCGCGCAGGAAGTACAGCAGGTACAGCGTGGCCATGGCGTTGCCGAGCTGCACCAGGAAGCGGGTGGCCCAGGCCCAGGCGAAGTCGGGGTGGGCCCGCGGATCGAAGCGGAAGACGGCGGCCAGGCCGCGGAGGGTGATGCGCGGGGCGGCGCCGGCCGGGACCGCCGGATCCGGCGTGAGGAGGAGGAACGGCACCACCGTGAGCACGACCAGCGACCCGATCAGGAAGTAGCCGCCGGCCACGAGGGTGACCAGCAGGACGCCGACGACCACCCCGATCGACTGGGTCAGGCCGACCCAGCCGGAGACCAGGCCGCGCTGCCGTACCGGGGTCCGGTCCGGGACGATCGCGGTGAGCCCGGCCTGCAACGTGTTCAGGCCGGCCTGCGCGACGCACCAGCACAGGGTCAGCCCGATCAGCGTCCGCTGCCCGGAGAGCAGGGCCAGCCCCGCGCAGCCGAGCAGGGCACCGGAGGCGATCCAGGTGTGCCGCCGCCCGGTCCGGGCCGTCGTCGCGTCCGACAGTGCGCCCGCGATCGGTCCGACCAGGACGGCGACCAGCGCACCGGCGCCGGTGATGATGCCCAGCGCGGTGGTCTTGTCGATCCCGGCCAGGTCCTGCGCCTGGTTGGGCAGCAGCACCTGCAGGGGACCGAAGTAGCCCATCCACAGCCCGAGGTTGGCCAGCGACAGCAGGCCGATCCAGCGGGCGCCCACCCGCGCCGGTTCCACCGCCGCGGCGGGCGCGGTCATCTCTGGTCCCGCAGGGCGGTCCGCAGCCAGCCGAAAGAGTCCTTCGGGGTACGGCGCTGAGTGTCGTAGTCGACCCGGACCAGCCCGAACCGCTGCTGGTAGCCCTCGGCCCACTCGAAGTTGTCCAGCAGCGACCAGACGAAGTAGCCGCGCACGTCGACGCCCTCGCCGATCGCCTGATGCAGCGCGCGCAGGTGACCGTCGAGGTAGTCGATGCGGGCGGTGTCGTGGATCCGCCCGTCCGCGGTGACCTCGTCCACGGTGGAACAGCCACTTTCGGTGATGTAGATCGGGGGGAGCGCGCCAGCGTACCGGTCATGCAGCCCGACCAGCAGGTCGCGCAGCCCGCCGGGGACGACCGGCCAGCCGAACGCGGTGGTCGGGACTCCCTCGATCGGGAGCATCTCGAACGGCAGCGGCGATCCGTCCGGCGCGGCCCCGACCCGGGTCGGGTTGTAGTAGTTGACACCGAGGGCGTCGAGCGGGGTCGCGATGATTTCCTGGTCCCCGTCCCGGACGCAGGGAGCGCCGTCCAGCAGCGGATTCTCGCCCAGCAGCACCGGGTCCAGGAACAGCCGGTTGTGGAAGCCGTCGTACACCGCCGCGGCGGCCAGATCCGCCTCCGAGTCGCTCGCCGGCACCACCGGCGTGCAGTTGTTGGTGATCATCACCTCGGCCGCGCCGCTCGCCCGTAGCGCGCGCACGGCCAGCCCGTGCCCGAGCAGTTGGTGGTGGGCCACCGGCAACGCGTCGAACATCAGCTCGCGCCCAGGCGCGTGAGTGCCGAAGGCGTAGCCCTGGGCCAGGTGCACGATCGGCTCGTTGAGCGTGATCCAGCGGCTGACCCGGTCACCGAGACGGTCCGCGACCACGGCGGCGTACTCGGCGAAGCGGTAGCTGGTCTCGCGGTTCAGCCAGCCGCCGGCGTCCTCCAGGGCCTGCGGCAGGTCCCAGTGGAACAGCGTCGGCACCGCGGCGATGCCCCGGGCCACCAGCTCGTCGACCAGGCGGTCGTAGAAGTCCAGACCCTTCGGGTTGACCGCGCCGGAACCGTCCGGCTGGATGCGCGGCCAGGCGATCGAGAACCGGTACGCGCCGACGCCGAGCTCGCTCAGCAGCGCCACGTCCTCGGGCCAGCGCTGGTAGTGGTCGCAGGCGACGTCGCCGGTGTCACCGTCGCGGACCCGGCCGGGAGTGTGGGCGAAGGTGTCCCAGATCGACGGGCCGCGCCCGTCCTCGCCGGCGGCGCCTTCGATCTGATAGGCCGCGGTGGAGACGCCCCACACGAAGCTCGACGGGAAGCTGGGCAGCGCATCCATGGCCACGACTCCTCAGAAGTGAGAGGAGCTCATATTAGTGACCGCCGGGGCCGTTGGTAAGGCGTCGCCGCGAGCGGATTCAGCAGGAGGTCTTGTCCTGGACAACTGCCGTTCATGTCCAGGTCCCTAGCATCTAGCCATGCGCGCAGGACTGTCGACGCTTCCCGACACCGCCGAGGAGCTCGCGTACGAATTGCTGGCCCCGCTGGGCAACCGCTGGCGGCACACCGCGGGGGTCGCCGCGCGGGCCGCTCAGCTCGCCGCACCCCTGGAGGTGGACCGGGACGTGCTCGTCGCGGCCGCCTGGTTGCACGACATCGGCTACGCCGAACGCACCGTGGTGACCGGCTTCCATCCCCTCGACGGGGCCCGGCACCTCGAACGGCTGGCCTGGCCGGCAGCGATCGTCGGCCTGGTGGCGCAGCACTCGGGGGCCAGGTTCGTCGCCGCCGCCCGGGGACTCGCCGAGGAGCTCGCCGCCTATCCGGACGACGGCGGGCGGGTGTCGGACGCACTGACCTATGCCGATCAGACCGTGGGCCCGGACGGCCGGCGGGTGACCACCGGCCGGCGCCACGAGGAGATGCTGCGGCGGCACGGTCCGGCGTCGTGGAACGCGCTGGTGGACCACGTACGGCTGCCCCAGCTGCGAGCGGTCGCCGAGCGCGTCGAGCACCGGCTGGCCCTGGCCGGTGTCCAGGCCTGATCGACAGGGTCCGCTGTTTACCGTCATGTCATCGGCTATTGGGCCGGGGTCGGCGCGGCCAGGGCAGGCTGTGGTGGTGAGTACATCAGTCGGCCTGGTGATCGGGGCCCTGGCCGCCGCCTGGGGTGTGGTGGTGGCGTTGCTGGACCAGCCCACCGCGGCGAACAAACACCTCACCAACCGGCTGTGCACCACGCTGCTGGTCGCGTGCACCGCCGCGGTGGCCGGCGGCGGGCTCGCCCGAGCCACCGGGCTCTGGTGACGTCAGGCCTCGATGAACTGGAAGTCGCTGACGATGCGGCCGTCCGGACCGAGCAGCAGGATCTCCAGCCCGACCGCGGCCACGTCGCCCGGGGCGCCCGCCGGCACCATCTCCCAGCGGAACTTCACGAGGTCCCGGAGCCGGTCCGCGTCACCACGGGCCCGGAAGCTGAAGGTGCCCGGCGCGACGAACTCCTCGTAGGCCCGGGTCACCCGCCGTTCCAGCGCGTCGTGCCCGCGGGCCTCCAGCACCAGCCGGTCGAAGCCCAGCCCGGCGGCGGCCTGCCGGATCTCCTGCGGCGGCTGCAGCACGTGCACCGCGTCGTCGGACCACAACGCGCGTACGGCAGCAGCACGACGCCCGGCGTCCGGCTCGTTCCACACCTCGACGTAGCTGTCGGTGAAGGTGGTCAGGTCCAGGTCGGCCATGGCTGCTCCTCGGGTCGCGGTGATGCACTGTGCGAGCACGACTGTGGTGCGGGTGCCGGTACCCCGGCAATTCCTCGCGAGGAATCGCTGATCCGCACGGCAACCGGTACACAGGAGCTGTGATCAGCGAATCGACCGCCGGGGCACTGCGCGAGTGGCGACGGAGCCGACGTGTCAGCCAGCTTGAGCTGGCGATGCGTGCGGGGACCACGCAACGGCACGTCAGCTTCATCGAGAGCGGCCGGTCGACGCCCGGCCGGTCGATGATCATCCGCTTGGCGGAGTCCCTGGACGTGCCGATCCGTGAGCGCAATGAGCTGCTACTGACGGCCGGTTTCGCGCCCGCCTACCCGCAGAGCGACTTGACCGATTCCTCGCTCGCCCCGGTCCGGACGGCACTGGAACGCATCCTGCACGGCCATCTGCCATACCCGGCTGTGGTCGTCGACCGCCACGGCGACCTCGTCTCAGCCAACGCGGGCTTCGAGATGATCACCCGCGGCGTGGATCCGCGGCTGCTCGAGCCGCCGGTGAGCGTTCCCCGGGTGCTGCTGCATCCGCTCGGCCTCGCACCGCGCATCGTCAACCTCGACCAGTGGGCCTGGCACGTCGTCGACCGGGTGCGAGCCGAAAGTCTGCGCAATCCGACCGAGCAGCTCCGGCACCTGGCGGCCGAGCTCACCGGCCTCGTTCCCCCGCGATCGTCCACACCGGACCATCTGGGCTTCGCCGTGCCGCTGCGCCTGCGCGTCGGCGACCCGGCCAACCGGGAGCTGCGGCTCATCACCACGCTCACCCATTTCGGCACGGCCACCGACGTCACCGTGGCCGAGCTCCGGCTGGAGGCGTTCCTGCCCGCGGACGCCGCCACCAGCAGTGCGCTGCACGAGCTCGTCACGTGGTGAACGCGCGCAGCGCCAGCTCCAGCTCGAAGCGCAGCCCCGGGTCACGGATCTGATCGCCGAAGAGCTCGGTCAGCCGGCGCAGCCGGTGCCGCACCGTCTGCGGGTGTACGTGCAGGTGGCCGGCCACCTCGTTGGCGTTCTGGTTGAAACTCAGCCAGGCCAGCAAGGTCTGCGCGAGCAGCCGCTGCTTGTCCTCGCGCAACCCGTCGAGCGGGGCCAGGCGGCGCTGGGCGAGCGCGGCGAGCAGCGACTCGTCCTGGAAGACGGCCAGGGTGGCCAGGTGATCGGCGCACCAGATGATGCGCCGGCGCGGGATGCGGCCCCTGGCTGACAGGTCCAGGGCCAGCCGGGCCCAGCGCAGGGACTTGCCGGCGTCCATCGGCTCGACCGGCAGTCCCACCGCCGCGTGGTGCCGGGCCAGGCCGTTGACCAGGGCCCGCACCTGAGCCCGGCCTTCCGGGTCGGGCACGATCAGGCACGGCTCGGCGTGGTCGAAGGCGGAGAGGATCTCCGGCGCCAGCAGCGGTGGCTGGGCCAGTGGCCCGGGGGCGGCGACGACCACGACCGCGAGGCGGCGCGGCAGGTGCCAGTGAGCTGCGGCGGCCGCGGCGGCCAGCGCCCGCTGCGACGGTGGCGGGTCGGCGATGAGCAGCTCGACCAGACGGCGCCGGCGACGGCCGAGCTCACCGGCCTCGGCCTCCTGCGCCTGCGCGTAGCCCTCGGCCGAGGCCCGGGCGACCTCGTCGATGTTGTCGAAGATCGCCTCGGCCAGCCAGGCCACGACGGCCGGCGGCAGCGCATGACGCCCGGCGAAGGCCCGCAGTCGCCGGCTGGCCACCCGCGCGCAGATCCGCACGGCGGCGTGCAGGGACTCCAGGCTGCGGCCCGCCCGCATTTCGTTCACGCCCACCGCCCGGTAGATCTCGCGCCAGTCCCGGCCCGGTGCACCGCGGCCCACGTGCTGGTCGAGCAGCTCGACGTACCGGCGCAGGGCCAGGTCGACGCCGCGCCGCAGGGCCCGGGCCTCCCGCTCGTCGGACGCCGCGTACTCGGGGACCTGCTCCTGGATCTCGCGGACCATCTCGGCCGCCGACCCCAGCACGTCCGCGTGCAGCAGTGCGACGGTCGCCGCCTCGGTGCTGCCCGCCGGCCCGGTGATGATCGTCGCGTCACGAATCACCCGCATGAAGCGATATTCGCCTATTTCTCGCGCAGTGGCTACCCCCGGGTAACACCGCTGCCCGGACGCCGCCGGCCCCGGGCGGATGCGCACCGCGATGACAACTTCGCGCGCCGATACCAGCAGCTCAATGAGTATCAGCGGGGCCGGGCGCCTCGTTAGCTTCGGGCCTCCACCAGCCCTCACCAGAAGCAGAGGTGATCCACATGCGCTTTTCCCTTCCCGGTCGCCGCGGACGCGTCAGCGTCCTGCTCACCGCCGCGCTGCTCGCCACCGGCGGTGCGGTGATCGCGGCCGGTCCCGCGGCGGCCGCCGCGGAGTGCGCGGACGTCGACGTGGTCGTCGCCCGTGGCACCAGTGAGCCCGGCCGGCTGGGGCTCATCGTGGGCGACCCGGTGTTCGCGGCGATCCAGCGGCGGGCGTCGGGCACGACGCTGACCAGCCACCCGGTCGACTACCCGGCGAGCGTCAGCCCGACGTCGCCCACCGCCGGCAACCGGGCCCTGGTCAGCCACGTGTCCGAGCAGGCGCAGGCCTGCCCCGAGCAGCGGTTCGTCCTGGTCGGCTACTCGCAGGGCGCGAACGTGGTGGGCAACTCGCTCGGGATCAGCTCGGCCGGGGCGAGCGTCGGCGGGCCGGTCGTCGCGACCATTCCCGCGGCGGTGCAGCCGCGGGTCGCGGCCGTCATGGTCTTCGGCTACCCGCTGCGCAAGCTGGGCCGGGGCATCACCGGCGTGTACGCGGACCGGACGCTGGACATCTGCGCGAACCGTGACGTGGTCTGCGATCCGCTGGGCACGAGCGTGCTGGCCCACCTCAGCTACACCGACGACGCCGACGAGGCGGCCGACTTCGCGGTCGACCGGCTGTAGCCCCCAGCCGGCGACGGTGATGGGTCCGGCCGGGTGGCCGGGCCCATCGTCGTCAGCCCGCCAGGATCTTGGCCTCGGTGCGACCGGCGGCGGTGCCGTACTTCTGCACCACGACGAGGTCGAGCCGGCCGTCCGTGTTCCAGTCCAGCACCGACAGGCTGTGCCGCTCGTCCGTCGAGACGCGCGCGGTGATCGGCTTGCCGAGGAGGTTGCGGTATTGCGAGGCGCCGTCCAGGACCTGCAGCACGGTCTTGTCGCTCTTGGCCCCGGACTTCTGGGTGACGACGAGGTCGAGGTTGAGGTCGCCGTTGAAGTCCGCGACGGTGAAGGTGTGGCGGGCGTCGGTCGGGCCCAGCGGCGTGGGGCTGTCCTGCAGGTAACGCTGCAGGTTCGCGGCGCCGTCGAGGACCCGGACCTCCGTACGGCCGCTCTTCGTCCCGCACTTCTGGATCACGGCCACGTCCACGCGTCCGTCGGCGTTCCAGTCCGCCACGGCGAACGCGTAGCAGTCGTCACTCGGGCCCAGCACCGTGGCCGTCTCCTGCAGGTAACGCCGCAGGAACGAGGCGCCGTCGAGCACCCGGACCTCCGTACGGCCGCTCGCCGTGCCGGACTTCTGCGTCACCACGAGGTCCGGGCGGCCGTCGAAATTCCAGTCCGCCATGGCGAAGGTGGTCCGGGCGTCGGTCGGACCCAGCGGGATGGCCGTGTGCAGCAACAGGTTCTGGAAGTCGCTGGCGCCGCTCACGATGCGCACCTCGGTGGCGCCGCTGGCCGTGCCGGACTGCTGCAGCACGATCAGATCGGAGTGCCCGTCGCCGTTCCAGTCGGCGAACAGCAGCTGGTGCCGGTCGTCGAAGGTGCCGGGCAGCCCGGGCACGGTCTGGAGCAGGGCCTTGCTGAACGGTCCGGTCGGCTTCTTGGCCGTGGACTTCTTCGGCGCCTTGGCGGAGGGGGCGGTCGTGGTGCCGGTCGAGCTGGTCCACAGCTGGCCGACGATGAGCCGCGCGTCGTTGGCCTCCGGCCCGTACGCCGCGGGATAGCGCGAGACCTGCACCCGCTGGCTGATCTGGCCGATGTCGCCGGCCTGCCAGCTGCTGGCCGGATGCGTGCGCAGCATCTTGTCGAGGAACGCGCCGGTGGCGAAGCCGGGGTCGAGCAGCTGCTCGGGGCTGCCCCAGCCCATCGACGGGCGCTGCTGGAACAGGCCGAGGCTGTCGTGGTCGACGGCGAGGGTGTAGTTGTGCAGGGTGCTCTCGGTGATGGCGGTGGTCACCGCGATCACCGCCGCCCGGGCGGGCAGACCGCGGCCGATGACGTGCCGCACGATGGCCCGGGCGCAGGAGACGTTGTATCCGGTCAGGGCCGGGCCGAGCCGCTGGCCGGTCATCGCCGGCCGCAGGCGCGCCGCGACGGCCCGATCGGCCGCGGTGACGCCACCGGGGGCGCACGGCGCCGACGGGATGGCGGCCAGGGCGGCGGCGGGAGCCGCGGTGGCGGCGACAGGCAGGGACAGCGAAGCAGTGACCAGGGCTGCTGTGCACAGCACGCCCGACAGAGCTGAAAGCCTCACGACACCTTCCCCCGAAGTGCGGATGGGTCGCGGCCACCCATCGCAGTGACCCTAACCAATGAGCCGCCGGATTGCCATCGTCCGAGTGGGACCCGCTGTCGTCGCCGGACGGCGGCCGGGAACGTGCCGCAAACGATTTCAGCCGCGTCGGGAAACGTCGACGATCATCTATTGACAACCCTCCGCAAAGGATTTCACACTCTCCGCAGCACTCCAGTCCCCGGACGATGCGGAGGCAACCGATGGCGGTGACGATCAAGGACGTGGCCCGGGCGGCCGGGGTGTCGCCGTCCACCGTCTGCCGCGCCCTCTCGACACCGGAGCTGGTGCGCGCCGAGACCCGGGAACGCGTCCAGCGCTCGGCCGCCGAGCTGGACTACTCGCCCAACCGGGCCGCCCGCGGCCTCATCACCGGCCGCACCGGCAATCTCGGGCTCATCGTGCCGGATCTGGGCAACCCGTTCTTCCCGGGCGTCGTCAAGGGCATCCAGGCCCGGGCCCGCGAGGCCGACTACGCCGTCTTCCTCGCCGACACCGACGAGGACCCGGCCGCCGAGGCCCAGCTGGTCCGCACGCTCGCCAAACAGGTCGACGGGATCGTGCTGTGCTCGCCGCGGATGAGCGAGCAGGAGCTGCGGGGCGTGGCCGCGCTGACCCCGGTGGTCCTGCTCAACCGCCGGGTCGGCCGGCTCCCGGCGATCACCTTCGACAACGTCGACGGCATGCGCCAGGCCGTCACCCACCTCACCGCTCTGGGGCACCGGCGGATCGCGTACGTCGCCGGGCCGCGCGCGTCCTGGTCCAACCGGGAACGGGTGCGCGGGCTCCGCCTGGCCATCGCCGCGGCCGGGGCCGAGCTGGTCGAGGTCGGTCCGGTCCAGCCCCAGTTCGACGGCGGGGTCGCCGCCGCCGACCAGGTGCTCGCGGCCGGGGTCACGGCCGTCATCGCCTACAACGACGTCATCGCGCTGGGCCTGCTCAGCCGCCTGAACGCGCGCGGGATCGCGGTGCCCGCCGCGATCAGCGTGCTCGGCTTCGACGACATCGCCCTGTCCGCGATGGTGCACCCCTCGCTGACCACCGTCGGCCTGCCCATGAAGAGCTGCGGCCGGGCCGGCGTCGACCTGCTGCTGGGCCTGCTGCAGGACGCGGACAAGTTCGGCAGCACCCGCCGCGAGCTCGGCACCCAACTGATGGTCCGGGGCTCCACCGGCCCCGCACCGAGCGCTTGAGACTCATCTCCTCGAGGAAGGCCTCCGATGCCACCACTCGCTCGTAGACGCGCTGTCACCGCCGCGACCGCGGCCCTGCTGCTGCTGACCGCGTGCAGCGCCCCCGACTCGGGCGGCTCCGCCCAGGACACCGACGGGGAGGTGCCCGCCAAGCCCGGCAAGGCGGTGACCCTCAACATCCTGGACGTGGCCGGCAACCTGCAGCTCACCCAGCCCATGATCGACGACTTCGTCAGCAAGAACTCCGGCGTGGTCAGCAAGGTGACGTACTCCAAGTCGCCGGCGCCCGAGCTGGTCGGCAAGGTCAAGGCCCAGCAGAACGCCAACCGGGTCGACATCGACCTGGTGCTGACCGGTGTGGACGGGCTGTCCGCCGGCATCGAGCAGGGCCTGTGGAACCCGCTGCTCACCAAGTACCGGGACCGGCTGCCCGGCGTACAGGAATATCTGCCCGGGGCCGCGGCCATGCAGCAGCTGGCCGGGGACTCCGGGGTGACCGTCACCTACTACCCGTCCGGCCCGCTCATCGAGTACCTGCCCGCGAAGGTGCCGAACCCGCCGAAGTCGGCGCCGGAGCTGCTCGCCTACGCCAAGGCCAACCCGGGTGCGGTGCAGTACGCCCGGCCGTCCAACTCCGGCCCCGGCCGGACCTTCCTGATGGGCCTGCCCTACCTGCTGGGCGACTCCGATCCCAAGGACCCGACCGGCGGCTGGGACAAGACCTGGGCCTACCTGGCCGAGCTGAACAAGTACGTGACGCTCTACCCGTCGAGCACGGGCGAGACGATGAAGAACCTGGCCAACGGCTCGGCGAAGATCATCGTGTCGACGACCGGGTGGGACATCAACCCACGGGTGCTGGGCACCGTGCCCAAGGAAGCGGCGATCGGCACCCTGCAGGGCTTCCACTGGGTGACCGACGCGCACTACGCCGTCGTCCCCAAGGGCGTGTCGACCGACAAGCAGTCGGCCGTCCTGCTGCTGCTCGCCCACATGCTCACCAAGGAGCAGCAGGCCAAGGCGTACGACAAGGGCTACTTCTACCCGGGCCCGGCGGTCAAGGGCGTCGACCTGGCGATGGCGCCGGCGGACAGCCGGGCCGCGATCGAGGAGTTCGGCCGGCCCGAGTACGCGAGCCTGATCGCCGGCGCTCCGCTCGAGGTGCCGCTGGGTTCCCAGCAACTGGTCGCCGCCTTCGATCGGTGGGACCGCGAGATCGGTGGCGCGAAGGTGGCCAAGTGAGCGGGCGGGCGTCGTGACGGCCGCGGCGCCGAGCCGGCCGAGCGCCGAGGGCACGCGTCCGGGCCACTTCGAAACCCTGCGTCTGGACGGGGTCAGCCGCAGCTTCGGCGGTCAGGAGGCTCTGGCCGATCTCGACCTGACCATCCGGCGGGGTGAGTTCATCGCGCTGCTCGGGCCGTCCGGCTGCGGCAAGTCGACCGCCCTGAACTGCCTCGCCGGGCTGCTGCCGCTGACCCGCGGCAGCATCTGGCAGGACGACACCCGCCTCGACGTACTGCCACCCGAGCGGCGCGGCTTCGGCATGGTGTTCCAGAACTACGCGCTGTTCCCGCACCTGACGGTCCGCAAGAACATCGCGTTCGGCCTGCAGATGCGCCGGGTGCCGCGGGCCGAGATCCGTCGCCGGGCGGACGAGGCGCTGCGGCTGGTGCACCTGGAGGAGCACGCCGGCAAGCTGCCCGGGCAGCTCTCCGGCGGTCAGCAGCAGCGGGTGGCGATCGCCCGTGCGGTGGTGCTGGAGCCGTCCCTGGTGCTGATGGACGAGCCATTGTCCAATCTGGACGCCAAGTTGCGGCTGGAGATGCGGACCGAGATCCGCCGGCTGCACCAGTCGCTCGGGCTGACCACCGTCTACGTCACCCACGACCAGGAGGAGGCGCTGTCGCTGGCCGACCGGCTGGTGGTGCTGCGCGCGGGCCGGGTGCAGCAGATCGGCCCGCCCGAGCAGCTGCACACCGAGCCGGCCAACTGGCACGTCGCCGACTTCATGGGCTACCGCAACCTGCTGCCGGTGCGGGCGGGCGCGCGGCAGGGCGCGGGCATCACCGTGGAGATCGAGGGACAGCAGCTGACCGGCACGCCGGTCGGTGAGCCGGCGCCGGGCAGCGAGGTGATCGCCGGCATCCGGCCGGAGGACCTGCGGATCGGCCCGGAGGGCAGCACGGGGGTGCCGGCCGTTGTCGAGGTCGTGGAGTATCAGGGCCGCGAGGTGGCGGTCGAGGCGCGCACCGACGGCGGCATCCCGCTGAACCTGCGCGCCGTCGACCGGCCCGCGGTCGGCGACCGGATCACCGTCACCGTCGAGCCCCGGCGGTTGCTGGTCTTCCCGGCGGACCCGCGATGACCGCGATCAACGCCGCCACCGGCGGGGCCCGGCCGGCGCTGCGGCACCGCCTCGCCGAGCGCGGCATCGACCGGCAGTTGCTGCTGCTGATCCCGGCCGCGCTGTTCGTGCTCGTGCTCTTCATCTACCCCTTCCTGTACGGCGTGGGCCTGTCCTTCCAGCCGGCGCGGGGCGGGCCGCTGGGGGCGTACCGGGAGTTCTTCGCCGACGCGTACCTGCGGGACACGATCCTCACCACGTTGCGGCTGTCGTTGCCGGCGGCGCTGCTGAACGTGCTGGCGTCGGTGCCCATCGCGTACCGGATGCGGGGCCGGTTCCGCGGCAAGCGGTTGCTGACCACCCTGCTGGTCGTGCCGATCACGCTCGGCACGGTGCTGACCGCCCAGGGCCTGCTCAACTTCCTCGGCCCGACCGGCTGGTTCAACCGGACCCTGCTGAGCTCCGGCCTGGCCGACGCGCCGGTGCGGCTCACCAACAACTACTGGGGTGTCTTCTTCTCCCTGGTGATCACCGGGTTCCCGTTCGCGTTCCTGCTGGTGCTGTCGTATCTGTCGGGCATCGACCCCACCCTGGAACGGGCCGCGGCCACGCTCGGGGCCGGCCGCTGGCAGCGTTTCCGGCGGATCACGCTGCCGCTGCTCGCGCCCGGTTTGGCCACCACGTTCTGCTTGACGTTCGTGCTGGCGTTCAGCGTCTTCCCGTCGGCGGTGCTGGTCGGTGACCCGTCCGGCACGACCCGGGTGATGTCGATCGCCGCGTACGACGCCGCGTACGTGCGCTACGACTATCCGCTGGCCTCCGCGGTCGCCGTGCTCATGGGTGCGGTCGAGCTGGTGGTCATCGCCGCGGTGCTGGGCTGGCGGGCGCTGCTCTACACCGGATCGACGGCCGGGGGCAAAGGCTGATGGCCGCCCGGCGACCGATCGTGGCCACCCCGATGGCGTGGCTCGTCTGGGGCGTGGTCCTGGCGTTCTTCGTCTTCCTGACCGGGGTCATCGGCTCGGTGGTGGTGAGCTCGTTCGGCACCCAGTGGTTCGACACCTGGCTGCCGGTGGGCTGGACCTCGAAGTGGTACGCCCAGTCCTGGGACGAGTTCACCCTGCTGCCGGTGCTGATCGTGACCCTGGAGGTGTCGGCGCTGGTGGTCGGCATCTCCGTGCTGATCGGCGTGCCGGCCGCGTACGTGCTGGCCCGCCGCAGCTTCCCCGGGCGCCGGCTGCTCTATCTGCTGTTCCTGCTGCCGATCCTGATGCCGCCGATCACCTACGGCATCCCGCTGGCCACCGTGCTCTACAAGTACGGCTTCGCCGGCAACCTCTCCGGCGTGGTGCTGGCCAACCTGGTGCCCTCGGTGCCGTTCGTGATCCTGACCATGACGCCGTTCATCGAGCAGATCGACCCGGCCGTGGAACGGGCGGCGCGGATGTGCGGCGCCGGCACGCGGCAGGTCTTCACCCGGATCCTGGCCCCGCTGCTGGTGCCCGGCATCCTGGCCGCCTCGATCCTGGTGCTGGTCCGCACCGTGGGCATGTTCGAGCTGACCTTCCTGACCGCCGGGCCGGACTCGCAGACGCTGGTCGTCGCCCTGTACTACTCGATGTCGGCGGCCGGGATCCGGGCCCAGCAGTCCATCGACGCGATGGCGGTGATCTACACGTCGATGATGCTGGTGCTGCTGGTGCTGGCGCTGCGCTTCGTCAATCCGACGCAACTGGTCGCCCGGGTCCGCGACGAGGGGGACTGAGATGCGCATCGCCGAGGCGCGGGTGATCGTGACGTCGCCGGGCCGCAACTTCGTGACCCTGAAGCTGGTGACCGACGCCGGCGTGACCGGGCTCGGCGACGCCACGCTGAACGGGCGCGAGCAGGCCGTGGCCGCCTATCTGACCGAGCACGTGGTGCCCCTGCTGCTCGGGCGGGACCCGGCGCGGATCGAGGACACCTGGCAGCTGCTGTACAAGGGCGCGTACTGGCGGCGGGGGCCGGTGACGATGAGCGCGATCGCCGCCGTGGACACCGCGCTGTGGGACATCAAGGGCAAGGTCGCCGGGTTGCCGGTGTACCAGCTGCTCGGCGGGCGCAGCCGCGACGGCGTCACCGTGTACGGCCACGCCGCGGCGGAGACCGTCGACGACGTGCTCACCGACGTGGGCCGGCTCGTCGACGCGGGCTACCGGGCGGTCCGGGTGCAGACCGGGGTGCCCGGCCTCACCGGCACGTACGGCGTCACCGCGGACCCGCGCAATTACGAGCCGGCCGGGTCCGCCCTGCCTGCCGAGGCGGTGTGGTCGACCCGGCGTTACCTGGCCCACGTGCCGGGGGTCTTCGAGCGGGTCCGCGCCGAGTTCGGTCCCGACCTGCGCCTGCTGCACGACGCCCACCACCGGCTGACGCCGATCGAGGCCGCCGGGCTGGGCCGGGCGCTGGAGCCGTACGGGCTGACCTGGCTGGAGGACCCGGTCCCGGCCGAGCTCCAGGAGGGCTACCGGCTGATCCGGCAGCACACCACCACCCCGCTGGCCGTCGGTGAGGTCTTCACCAGCGTCTGGGACTGCCGGCAGCTGATCACCGAGCAGCTCATCGACTACATCCGCACCAGCGTCGTGCACGCCGGCGGGATCACCCACCTGCGCCGCATCTTCGACCTGGCCGATCTGTACCACGTGCGCAGCGGCTCGCACGGCGCGACCGACCTGTCGCCGGTCTGCCTGGCCGCCGCGCTGCACCTCGACATCGCCATCCCCAACTTCGGGCTGCAGGAGTACATGCCGCACAGCGCCGAGACCGACGCGGTGTTTCCGCACACCTACCGCTTCGCCGACGGTTACCTGCACCCGTCCGAGGAGCCGGGGCTGGGCGTGGACATCGACGAAGAGCTCGCGGCGCGGTACCCGTACCGGCCGGCCTCCCTGCCGGTGAACCGCCTGGAGGACGGCACCCTGCACAGCTGGTGAGCCCCTGATCGCAACCGGACCGCTCCCCGGCCTGAATGGTCCGCTGCTTCGCCGGTGCGGTTCGCGGCCGATCAGTGTTCTGTGAAGCGTCTGCCCGCCGGTGCCGTACCCGTGCTCACCGTGCTGTTCGGGCTGCCCACGGTGCTGCTGCCGGGGTCGGTGACGGCGCAGGTCACGTACCCGATCGCCTTCGGGCTCCTGGTGGTCCTGGCCTGGCTCGGGGTGCGCGGGCGGACCGGCCGCGCCCGGACCGCGCACGCGCTGATGGCCGCCGGGCTGAGCGCCTGGCTCGGCGGTGATCTGCTCTACGCGGTGCTGGTCTGGCGTCTCGGCGAACTGGGTGACGTGTCGTTCCCGGACGTGCTGTGGGTGCTCGGCTATCCCCTGCTGGCGGCCGGCATGGTGCTGCTGGTCCGGCTCCGCGCGCCCGGGCGCCTGCGCGAGGCCGCCCTCGACGTGCTGGCCATGGCCACCGTGGTGGCGGCGCTGTTCTGGCAGTTCATGGTGGCGCCCGAGGTCACCGGCAACACCATGTCGCTCGCCGTACTGTTCGGCGTCTTCTACCCGTTCGGCGACGTGCTGCTGTTCGCGGCGGGCGCGCTGGTGGTGCTCTCCCCCGGCGAGCGCACGGCCTCGACCCGGTACCTGATCGCGGGCCTGGGCGTCACCTTCCTCGGTGACGTGACGATCTCGGTGATCTCCCCGATCTTCCCGGACTTCGACACCGCCCGGCTGGACAGCGTCCTGCTGCTGGCCAACAGCTTGCTGGCCGCCGCCCTCTGGCACCGGGACGCCGACGAACCCGCCGGCGCGGTCAAGGCCGACGCCCAGCGGCTGCACCCGGCCCGGGTGGTGTTCCTCGGCGTCTCGCTGCTGGCGCTTCCCTCGATCAACGACATGCGGCTCGACGACCAGGCGATCCAGCGGCTCACCATGCTCAGCGCCATGGTCATGCTCACCGTCATCGTGCTCATCCGGTTCACCCTGGTGGTCCGGGAGCAGGAACGGGTGCGCGCGGCGCTGGCCCACCGGGCCACCCACGACCAGCTCACCGGGCTGGTCAACCGGCAGGAGCTGCACGTCCGGCTGACCGCCGCGCTGCGGCAGCGGGCCGGCGACGGCCCGGTGGTGCACTTCCTCGACCTCAACGGCTTCAAACCCGTCAACGACCGGTACGGGCACGCGGCCGGCGACTTCGTGCTCACCGAGGTGGCCCGGCGGCTGCGCGCGACGGTACGGGACATCGACACCGTGGCCCGGCTGGGCGGCGACGAGTTCGTGGTGGTCTCCGCCGCGGTCGACGATGTCGCCGCCGTCACCGAACGCCTCCGCAACGCCGTCGCGGCGCCGTTACACCACGACGGCCACGACCTGCGGATCGGCGTCAGCGTCGGGCACGCCTCGGCGGCGGACCTCGAGCACCCGACGTCGGATGCCCTGCTGGCCGCGGCCGACGCGACCATGTACCGGGAGAAGGCCGCCACGTATGCGCCTGATGCGACTATCGGCATGTCTCGTACATATTGATGGTTCTTTTTGACCTACGACGCGAGAAGCATGGGAGGTCCGGCCCACAGGCGAGGGCGAGCAGGAACGGAGCACAACATGACGGGCAACAGAGCGGTTGTCTATCAGGGTCCCGGCCAGGTCGAGGTCCGTGAGAGCGACTACCCGACGTACGAGATGAAGGACGGTCCGGGCGTCAACAAGGCCAACGTCGGCCGCCGCACGCCGCACGGCGCGATCCTCAAGACCGTCGCCACCAACATCTGCGGCAGCGACCAGCACATGGTCCGGGGGCGCACCACCGCACCGGAAGGGCTGGTGCTCGGGCACGAGATCACCGGCGAAGTCGTCGACACCGGCTCGGACGTCGAGTTCATCAAGGTGGGCGACATCTGCTCGGTGCCGTTCAACATCTCCTGCGGCCGGTGCCGCAACTGCAAGGAACGCAAGACCGGCGTGTGCCTCAACGTCAACCCCGACCGGCCCGGCTCGGCGTACGGCTACGTCGACATGGGCGGCTGGATCGGCGGGCAGGCCGAGTACGTGATGGTGCCGTACGCCGACTGGAACCTGCTGAAGTTCCCCGACCGGGACCAGGCGATGGAGAAGATCCTCGACCTGGCCATGCTGAGCGACATCTTCCCCACCGGCTACCACGGATGCGTCAGTGCCGGCGTGACGACCGGATCGACCGTGTACATCGCCGGCGCGGGCCCGGTCGGGCTGGCCGCCGCGACGTCGGCGTTCCTGCTGGGCGCGGCGGTCGTCATCGTCGGCGACCTCAACGCGGAGCGCCTGGCCCAGGCCCGCAGCTTCGGCTGCGAGACGGTCGACGTCTCCCAGGGCGACCCGGCCGAACAGGTGCAGCAGATCCTCGGCCGCGACGCGCCGGCGATCGGCCAGCCGCTGGTCGACTCGGCCGTCGACGCCGTGGGCTTCGAGGCGCGGGGGCACGGCGAGAACGCGCAGACCGAGATGCCGGCCACCGTCCTCAACTCGCCGATGGACCTGACCCGCGCGGGCGGGGCGATCGGCGTCCCGGGCCTCTACGTCACCGGCGACCCCGGCGGCGTCGACGACGCGGCGAAGCACGGGTCGCTGTCGATCCGGCTCGGGCTGGGCTGGGCCAAGTCGCACTCGTTCGTCACCGGCCAGTGCCCGGTGATGAAGTACAACCACGAACTGATGATGGCGATCCTGCACGACCGGGTGCAGATCGCGAAGAACGTGAACGCCACCCCGATCCCCCTGGACCAGGCCCCGCGCGGCTACCAGGAGTTCGACCAGGGCGCGGCCCGCAAGTACGTCCTCGACCCGCACGGCACGATCAGCAGCCGGGCCAACTGACCGCGAGCACCGGGAGCGGGCGCGCCGACCGGCCCGCCCGCTCCCGACTTGTGGCCGGCAGTCGTAGCCGGAAGTCGGCAGCCGGGATCCCGCCGCCGATGGTCCGCTGGTAGCCGTGAAGGCCCGCAGACCCGCATTCGCCCTGCTGTTGACTGCTCCGTTTCTCGGCGAGACGTTGTCGACGGCGACGCCGCCGCTCGACCTGATCCAGCCGTGGCGACTTCCGGTGATGGTCGCGCTGTACGGCTGCGGCGCGCTCATCTGCCGCGAGCTCACCCACCGCTACCGGCTGGGCCTGCCCGGCCTGTGCCTGCTGGCCGCCGCGTACGCCGTGTACGAGGAGGCTCTGGTCGACCGCTTCTGGTTCGATCCGCGGTACTGGGACAGCTCCGGGGTCGGTTCCTACAGCGAGGTCTGGCACACCAACCTGCTGATCGCCGCGCATCTGACCGCCTTCCACGTCGCGGTCAGCATCTGCTCGTCGGTCCTGCTCGTGGCACGGGTCTTCCCCGCTTCCCGGCAACAGGATTGGGTCAGCCGCCCCGGTCTGACTGTCGCCGGGCTGGCTCTCCTGGCCGTCCCGGTGCTGACCTACGCCGACTTCGCCCGCGTGCCGGCCGGTCAGCTGTTCGCCGCCGGCGGCCTGTGCGTCCTGTTCATCGGGTGCGCGTTCCTGACACCACGTCTTCCCCGCCGGCCGGTTCCGGGCTCCCGCACGCCCCGGCCTCGGCTCCTCGGCCTCATCGCGTTCGTCGCGACGGCGGCCCACTTCGTCCTCGTCTACACCGTCCCGTCGACCGGCGTCAGCTGGCCGATCGGCACGGCCGCCGCCCTGCTCCCGATAGCGCTGGCCGTCCTGCTCATCCGGCGCCTGACGACCGGCGACGGGCTGTGGGTCGTCACCGGGATCCTCGCGTTCTTCCTCGTGCTCGACGCCGTGGTCGGGCTCGGCGGCCGCTATGACCTGACCATCGGCGCCCTCGCGGCCACGCTCGCCCTGTGGTGGATCCACCGCAGGAGCACGCGGGCTCAGGTGCGGTGATGCTTCTTCACGAAGGTGTAGCCGGGGGCGAGCGGGCTGGCCGGCACCTGCTCGCTCTCGACCGCCTTCTCGTGCAGAGTCACCTGCTTCTCCGAGGGCTGTGCGCCCGGCGGGAGTTTGCGGACGAAGCCGTTGACCCAGTGGTCGCGGCGGTCGGCCCCCTCGCCCTCGGCGAAGTCGGGATCACCCGGGTACGGCGCCGGCTCGACCAGGGGCGCGTAGAACAGCATCTCGGCCGGCTTCTGACCTTCGACGGCGGGATAGGACGGATAGCCGGCCTTGTCGACGCTGCCCGGCACCCGGGTCAGATAGCCCTCGCGGATCAGCTGGTCGACGGCGTTGCGGAGCAGGAACGTGCCGCGGGCGCCCCGGCCCAGCCCGCAGTGCGCGGCCAGTCCCGACTCGGCGAGGACCGCGCTGCCGTCGGAGAAGACGCGGCCCAGTTTGCGCACCGCGTGCAGCACCTGGCCGCGGTTGGACTTGCCGGCGTCGAACTCGCGCGTGACGACCCGGGGGTCGTACTCGTGGTAGTAGTTCACGCCGTCGACCCGCATCGGCTCCTCCAGCGGAGCCGTCCGCACCACGACCTCGTCCTTGGCGGACTGCCACGACACGGTGACGAGCACGCCGGGGCGCAGGTCGGCCGGCCAGACGATGTCGCCGAACTGCCATTCGACGTCCTGGCGCAGGGCGGTCTCGAAGACCTGCCGGGCCGGCGTCACGCCGTGCTCGCGGTGCTCGAGCACGAGCGGGACGGCCGCGCGGTCCCGCAAAGTGTCGACGCACTCCTCGGGGGCGGCGCAGACGCCGCCGTCGAGGTCGGCCTGCCAGAGGGCGAGTCGACGGGTCACCCGCACCATGATCCACCTCCGTGTGCCCCCGGGCCCGCACCGACCCTACCCCGCCGTTGAGCGGCCCGGACCGGCCCGATGGGCGTGCCGGACGGTCACCGGCGAGGCCGATAGGTCAAGATCGTGAGGTGCTACTGGCTGAGGACCTCGACACGTCCACGCTCACTGATCGGCAGCGGGCGATCCTGTCCGTCATCCGGGACTGGGCGACCCGGTACGGCTACTCGCCGTCGACCCGCGAGATCGCCGACGCGGTCGGGCTGGCCTCGACGTCGTCGGTCAGCCGGCACCTGCGCATCCTCGAAGAACGTGACTTCCTGCGCCGGGGTGGCGCCACGACCCGCCCGATCGACGTCCGCATGTTCCTGGAGCCGCCGGCCCGGGCCGAGGGCGACGCGACGACAGTGACCCTCCCGCTGGTCGGGTCCATCGCCGCCGGCAGCCCGATCCTCGCCGAGGAGACCCTCGACGAGACCCTGACGCTGCCGCGCGAGCTGGTCGGCCGGGGCGAGCTCTACTGCCTCCGGGTACGGGGCGACTCGATGATCGACGCGGCGATCTGCGACGGGGACATCGTGGTGGTGCGGCGCCAGAGCGAGGCCTACAACGGTGACATCGTCGCCGCGATGATCGACGAGGAGGCCACTGTCAAGGTCTTCCGCCGCCGGGGCGGTCACGTGCTGCTGGAGCCCCGCAACCCGGCGTACGAGGCCATCGACGGTGACCGCGCGATGATCCTCGGCAAGGTGGTCTCAGTGCTGCGCCGGGTGTGAGGCAGCCTCACGACGGCTCAGCGCCGACCGTGTCGTCGGCGTGGGCGATCCTGCTGGTCTCCCGCCAGAGGAGCAGGACGAAGACCGCCGAGCCGGCGAACGCGAACCAGAACGGGGCCGTCACGCCGTAGTGGGTGGCCAGGGTGCCGCCGATGGCCGAACCGACCACCAGCCCGCCGTACAGGCCGATGGTGTTGACGCTGGTGACGCGGCCCTGCAGGTGCACCGGGACGGCCCGCTGGCGGATGGTGATCGAGGTCGTGTGCCAGATGAACGCGTGCGCCCCGAAGACGAAGAAGATCAGCAACGCGACGGGCGCCGAGGTGGTCAGGGCGAGGGCCAGGTGGGTGAGCGTCTCGAGGACGAGGCCCGCGCGCATGACGTTGCCCAGGCTCACGCGGCGGGTGAGCGGGCCGTAGATCCCGGTGCCGAGCAGGCCACCCAGGGCCATGACCGTGGTCAGCGCACCGAAGCCGATCGCGCCGAGGCCCAGCCGCTCGGTCGCGTACAGGACCAGCACCGACCAGGCGGCACCGAAGGTGACGTTGAAGATCATGATGGTCAGCACCAGCGTGCGCACCGCCGGGTTGTGCAGCACCCACCGGAAGCCCTCGGCGATGTCGCGGCGCACGTCGCCGCGGCTCCGGCCCGCGGAGCGGCCGTGCGGCGGCAGCACGACTTTCGAGATCAGCAGCACGCCCGCCGTGACCAGGACGAGCTCGGCCGCGAACGGCCAGCCCACCCCGGCGGCGAACAGCACCGCCCCGATCGACGGGCCGATCAGCTGGTCCAGGGTGAGCAGCCCGGTCTGCAGCCGGGAGTTGGCCAGGGCGAGATCGTCGCGGTGCACCAGCATCGGCGTCAGCGTGGTGACGGTGTTGTCGGCGAACACCTCCGCGGTGGCGAGCAGGCCCAGCGCCACCAGCGCCCCGGCGACCGGGATGGTACCGGTGACCAGCGTGACGGTGAGCGCGGCGAGCACCGCGACCCGCGCCGAGTTCGCCGCCATCACCACCCGGCGGCGGTCGTGGCGGTCGGCCAGCACACCCGCGTAGAGGCCAAACACCAGCGGAGGTGCCCAGCGCAGCATGGCGGCCAGCGAGATCAGGAACGGGTCGCGGGTCAGCGAGGCCAGCAGCAACGGGCCGGCCGCGGTGGCGATACCGTCGCCGAGGTTCGTCGACCAGGACGACGCGATCAGCCAGCGGAAGCCCGTCCCGAGGCGCGCCGGCACCAGGATCTCCGCTGCTCTGCCCACAAGCCGGAAACCCTACTTCAGTCGAAGGCGGGCAGGCCGTCGATGCTCGCCTTGTTCTTGCGCCGGCGGTACTCGGCCAGCTCCTCGTCGCTGCGCCGGGAGCTCCAGCGGGTCAGCAGGTCACGGTCACCCTCGTACGACATCAGGGGCACGGCGTAACCACACGAGTCACTGACCCGGTGCACCTCGATGTCGATGATGGACCGCAGTCCGTGCAGGTCCGGCGGGGCGGCGAACGAGGCCAGCAGCTCCGCGTAGCCCGGGTCGGTGGGCGTGACGACCCGGCCGGTGCCGTACAGGCGCACGATGTTGGGCTTGCCGTCGAACGCGCAGAACATCAGCGTGATCCGGCCGTTCTCCCGCAGGTGGGCGGTGGTCTCGGCCCCGCTGCCGAGGAAGTCCAGGTACGCCACCCGCAGCTCGCCGAGCACCGCGAAGGTGCCGGCCATGCCCTTCGGCGAGACGTTGACGTGGCCGTCGGCACCGGTCGGCGCGGTGGCCACGAAGAACATGGGCTGGCTGACGATGAACTCCCGCAGCCGGCTGTCGATGTTGTCATGCACCTTCATGCCGCCATGCTCCCCCAGCCACCGGCCGGCCCGCTCGCCGTGCCCGAGGAACGGGAGTAAACCGCCGGCATCCGGGGTAGCCGCCAGGCGCAACCATGCCCAGCACCCGCGGAGGAATCATGTCCAGCACCCCGCCCGCCGGCGACGTCGTCGACATCCTGACCAGCGACCACCGCGAGGTCACCGCCCTGCTCGCCGAGATCCGGTCCACGACCGATCCGGAGCGGCGGCGCGACCTGGCCGACACCGCCATCAGCGAGCTCGTGCGCCACGCCGTCGCCGAGGAGATGTACGTCTACCCGGCCATGCGCAAGCACCTCCCCGACGGCGACAAGGCCGTCGAGCACGACGTCGAGGAGCACAAGGAGATCGAACGCGCCCTGAAGAAGCTCGAAGGAGCGGACGCGTCGAGTGCCGAGTTCACCGCGGCGATCCAGGAACTCGATGAGCTGCTGGCCGACCACATCCAGGACGAGGAGACCGAGCAGTTCCCCGAGCTGCGGCGCCGGATCCCCGGCGACGAGCTGGTCGAGCTGGCCGGCAAGGTCGAGACGGCCAAGAAGCTCGCGCCGACCCGCCCGCACCCCGCCGCGCCCAACAACGAGCTGTTCCACAAGCTCGTCGGCCCGGGCGTCGGCCTGGTCGACCGGCTCCGGGACAAGCTGTCCGGCCGCAACACCGACTGAGGCCGGCGGCGTCAGGGCAGTGGTGACGCCGCCGCGAAGTCCGCGAGCAGGGTGCGTTCCCGTTCAGGGCTGAGGCCGGCCCGCCGCGGCCGGTCCAGCCCTTCGGCGCGCTCGTACGCGAGGACGCCGGTGATCAGCTCGGCCCGGTCGCGGTGGCGCAGGCCGGCGGCGACGGCCGCTGCCCCGGTACGGGTGGACCAGCCCTCCCAGCCCGGCTCGACGAGCCACATGGCCAGCGAGTCGACGCCCATGTACTGCTCGACCCCGCGCTCGACGAGCCACTCCCCCGGCACGCGGACCACCGGCCCGGTGTGCCCGCCGGCCCGGCGGCACAGCTCGACCCACTCGCCGAACGGCACCGTGGGCCCGACGACGTCGTAGGCGCCCGCGGTGCCGCGCTCGGCGCAGTCGAGGATCCAGGCCGCCTGGTCCCGGACGTCGACGACCTGGGTAGGGACGTCCGGAGTGTCCGGGACGAGCATGGGCTCCTCGGGGGCGCGGGCGGCGCGGGCCACCCAGGCGCCGGAGCGGCCACTGGTGTCGCCGGGGCCGCCGATCAGGCCGGAGCGGGCGATGAGCAGCCGGTCGCCGAGCGCGGCGGCACTCGCCTGCTCGCAGGCCACCTTGGCTTCGCCGTAGAGCTCCCGGCCGGCCTCCTCCTGGTCGGTGGGCTCCCGCAGCGGTGACGACTCGTCCGCCCCGGGGGTGTCGAAGGTGGCGTAGGCGTTGCCGGAGGACACGTACGTCCAGTGGCCGGCCCGGGCGGCGAGCGCGCCGAGAGCTGCCCGCACGAAGCCGGGCTGCCAGGAGACCTCGACGACCGCGTCCCAGGACTGCTGCCGTACCTCGTCGTAGGAGGCCGGGTCCCGCCGGTCGGCCGCCACCAGCCGGGCGCCGGGCGCCGGGTCACCGCTGTGACCCCGGGCCAGGCAGCTGACGGTGTGGCCGCGGCCGAGGGCCTGCCGGGCGACTTCCCGGCCGAGGAACTGGGTGCCGCCGAGGATGAGGATGTCCATCGACCGATCTGATCAGCGCGGGTCACCCGGCGACAAGCCGGTTCGCCGGCGGCGTAACGCGGGCCGGGATTGTCAGCTGCCTCTCAGCGGCTGGTTCGTGCAACGGACGTTCTTCCGGGTAGTAGACGGTCCGTGACGACACCAACTGTGGCCGTGGTCGGTCAGCTCGCCCGGGATCTCGTGCTGTCCGTCGACGGTCTTCCCGAGCCCGGCTCCTCCGCCGACGCCACCGACCGGCGCGAGCAGCTGGGCGGCAAGGGCGCCAACCAGGCGGTCGGGCTGGCCCAGCTCGGGGTGCGGCCGACGCTGATCGCCGTGGCCGGCGACGACGCCATCGGCGACGTCCTGCTGGCACAGGCTAGGCACGACGGCATCGATGTCGGCGCCGTCGTGCGGCGCAGCGGGGTGCTGACCGGGCTGATCGTCGAGGTTCTTTCCGGTACGGAGTACCGCTACATCGAGCACCTGCCGCTGCTCACCGTGGCCGACGTCGAGGAGCGGGCCGACACGATCCGGCAGCAGGACGCGGTGCTCGTCCAGCTCCAGCAACCCGCCGACGTGTGCGCGGCCGCCGCGCGGATCGGGCACGAGGCCGGCCGGCTGGTGGTGCTGGACGGCGCGACCTCGGACGACGCGCTGCTGGCCCGGGCCGACGTGGTGCGCGCCGACGACAAGGAGGCGGAACTGCTGCTCGGCGTACCGCCGGAGGACATGCGGGACGCGGCGCGCAAGCTGCTGGAGAAGGGACCACGGCTGATCGCGGTCGCGGTCGACGACGGCAACCTCTTCGTCTGGGCCGACGGGGACGTGCATGTCCCGCTCACCGACGACAAGGTGGTCGACACCACCGGCGGCGGGGACGCGTTCGTCGCCGCGCTGACCGCGTCGCTGCTGCGCGGTGATCCGTACCCGGAAGCCGCCCGGCGGGCGACCGCGGCCTCGGGCGCCACCGTCGGGCACGCCGGCGGCCGCCCGGACCTTTCGGGTACGGCCGCCCGTGGCTGACCTCGCAGCGGCCGAGCCCTGGTGCGTCCGCGAGACCGGGCTGTCCGAGGACTCGCTCAGCACCGCCGGACTGCGTCACGCCGAATCTCTCTTCGCACTGGCCAACGGGCACATCGGACTGCGGGGCAACCTGGACGAGAACGAGCCCCGGGGCATGCCGGGCACCTACCTCAACTCGTTCTTCGAGCTGCGCGATCTCCAGCACGCCGAGGCCGGGTACGGCTACCCGGATCAGTCCGAGACCATCGTGGACGCGCCGAACGGCAAACCGATCGGGCTGTCCGTCGACGGCGAGCCGTTCGATGTGCGTACCGGTGAACTGGTCTCCCACGAACGCGTGCTGGACCTGCGGGCCGGCACCCTGCGCCGCGAGGTCGCCTGGGTGTCGCCGGCCGGCGTCGCCGTGCGGATCGTCAGCACCCGCCTGGTCTCCTTCCCGCATCCGTCGGTGGCCGCGATCCGGTACGAGGTGACCGCCGGCCCCGGCGTGCGGCTGCGGGTCGAGTCCGACCTGCTGGCCAACGAGGAGCAGCCGGAGCAGCGCGACGACCCGCGCGCCGCGACCACTCTGCACAACGCGTTGCGGCCGGTCCGGCACAGCGACGACGTCCTGGAACACCGCACCCGGCGCAGTGACCTCGCGGTCGCCGCGGCCGTCAGCCACCACACCACCGGCGCGCAGACGGTGACCAGCGAGCCGGACCGGATCCGCTGCACGATCACCGGCGAGGGCACCCTGCGGGTGGACAAGTTCCTCGCGTACGCGTGGGGCGCGCAGGCCTCCGCGGAGCGGGCCCGCCAGGACCGCGATGCGGCGGGGTCGCGCGGTTTCGACGCTCTGGTGGCCGACCAGCGGGAGTACCTGGACGAGTTCTGGGCGGCCGCGGACGTGGAGCTCGACGGCGATCCCGAGGTGCAGCAGGCCGTCCGGTTCGGCCTGTTCCACGTGTTGCAGGCCGGCGCCCAGGCGGGACCGCACCCGATCGCGGCCAAGGGCCTGACCGGCAACGGGTACGACGGCCACACGCTGTGGGACACCGAGTCGTTCGTGCTGCCCGTGCTGACGTACACCCACCCGGCCTGTGTTGGGCTGGCTCTGCGCTGGCGGCACGGCACCCTCGAGACCGCCCGGGACCGGGCCCGGGAGCTACGCCTGGCCGGCGCGTCGTACCCGTGGCGGACGATCAGCGGCGCGGAGTGCTCCGGCTACTGGCCGGCCGGTACGGCCGCCCTGCATGTCAACGCCGACATCGCCGACGCCGTGCTGCGCTATGCCGCGGCCAGCGGCGACGACGATCTCCTGGCCGGGCCCGGTCTGGAGATCCTGGTCGAGACCGCCCGGCTGTGGTGCCGGGTGGCGCACCTGGCCGACGACGGCGAGTGGCACATCGCCGGGGTCACCGGCCCGGACGAGTACACGGCGCTGATGGACGACAACGTCTTCACCAACCTGATGGCCCGGCACAACCTGCGCGGCGCGGCCGATGCCTGTGCCCGTTTCCCGTCGCAGGCGCACGACCTGGACGTCGGCGCCGACGAGCTGGCCGCCTGGCGCGAGGTCGCGGACAACCTGCACCTGCCCTGGTCCGAGGTGCGGCAGGTGCACGAGCAGGCGGCGGGCTTCACCAAGCTGCAGGAGTGGGACTTCGCCCAGACCAAGGACGACGACTACCCGCTGATGCTGCACTTCCCGTACCTGGACCTGTACCGCAAGCAGGTCAGCAAGCAGGCCGACCTGGTGCTCGCCATGGCGCAGCGCGGGGACGCGTTCACCGCCGAGGAGAAGGCCCGCAACTTCGCCTACTACGAGGCCCGTACGGTCCGCGACTCGTCGCTGTCCGCGCCCGCGCAGGCGGTGCTGGCCGCCGAGACCGGGCACCTGGAGCTGGCCCACGACTACCTGGCCGAGGCGGCACTGCTCGACCTGCGGGCCGGCGGCGAGTCCAGCGGCGACGGCCTGCACATCGCGGCGTGCGCGGGCTCGTGGATCGCGCTGGTGATGGGCTTCGGTGGGCTGCGCGACCACGGCGGCCGGCTGAGCTTCGCCCCGCGGCTGCCGGAGTACCTGCCCCGGCTGTGCTTCCGGTTGCGCTGGCGCGAGAGCAGCCTGCGGGTCACGGTGACCCCGGCCGAGGCGACGTACGCGGTGAGCGGACCACCGGTGGAGATCACCCACCACGGCGAGACGCTGACCGTGGACGGCGACCCGGTCACCCGGCCGATCCCCCGCGGCGAGGACCGGGCCGCGCCGCCGTCACCACGCCCGCCGCAGCGCCGGCGCGACGCCCTGGAGGCCTGAGGCGGCTATCCGGGCCGGTGCGGATCCTGCGGAGGGGCCGTGGCGAGCAGCTGGAAGCACGGCCGGAGCAGGTCGACGATCTGCTCCGGTGGGGCGTCGGCGAGCCGGCCGAGGCGCAGCAGGTAACGCTCGATGATCACGCCGTGCACGATTGCGCTGAGCAGGCCGGCGCGCAGGTCGGCGTCGGCGGCCGAAATCGCGGCGCTGATTTTACTGAGCTGCGGCTCCCCGGCGGCCCGGTAGCGCTCGGCGGCGTCGGCATTGGTCAGCATGTAACGCAGGACGGCCAGGGAACCCACCGGCTCGCTGTCCAGGCGCCCGGCCAGCGAGGCGAGCAACGCCTCGGCCAGCTGCTCGGCACTGCCGGCGGGCGGCTCGTCGGCGGGGAGGCTCGCGGCCCGGGCGAAGAGCTCGTCCTTCGAGCCGAAGTAGTGCATGACCAGACCGGGACCTCGATCCGCTGCCGTTGATCGCGGCCATGGCCGGGCAGTAGTCCAGAAAGAGACCTTTACGAGCTTTCGCCCGAATAGAATGAGGCATGGCTCTGGTGGTGCTGGCCGAGGACAACGTTGATCATCAGCGGCTCGTCGCCGAGGTGGTGCGGCGGCTCGGACATGACGTCACCGTGGTCGGCGACGGACGCGCCGGCCTGGCCGCGGTGGCCCGGTGCCGGCCCGATCTGGTCGTGACCGACATCGACATGCCGCATCTGGACGGCCTGCAGTTGTGCCGCACGCTGCGCGACGATCCCGCCTTCGCGGACATCCCGATCATGGTGCTCACCGGCTATCTGCCCCCGAGCGACCCGCAGCTGGCCTCGGTGGGCGCCACCACGGTCATGACCAAGCCGTTCAGCGTCCACGAGCTGACCTCCGCCCTGCGCCGGCAGTTGGGCGAGGAGGCCGGGCCGGCTGCCGGCAGCGCCGCCGGGCAGCCCGCCCCGCCCGACACAGCGTTCATGGAGGCACTGCTGGAGGGCCTCGACGTCGGGGTGGTCACCTGCGACGCCGACGGCCGGCTGACGGTGCGCAGCCCGGGGCTGAGCGAGCTGTTCTGCGGCGACGGCGCCTCGGACGGGCCGGTGCCGCTGGAGCAGTGGACGCGGCGTTCCCGGCTGCGCCACCACGACGGCACGCTGCTGCGTACCGAAGAAATGCCGTTGCTGCGCGCCCTGGCCGGGGAAGACGTCCGCGGGTCGCTCGTGCTGGCCGGCGACGCCGGCCAGCAGGAGCACTGGCTCTCGATCAACGCACGGCCGATCCGTGACGCGACCGGCGCCGTCACCGGGGCGGTCGCCGCGGTGCACGACGTCACCACCGAGCATCGGGCGCGGCGCTTCCAGGACTGCACGGCCGAGGTGCTCGACGTGCTGTCGCGGAGCCCGGACGCGGTCACCCTGGGCGACGAGGTGCTGCGGGCCGTCGGCACCGGAGTCGGCTGGCCCTACCTGCGGCTGTGGCTGGTCGACCCGGCCGGTGACGTGCTGCGCCCCGCCGCCGCGTTCCTGGCCGACGACGCGACGCCGATGCCGATGCCGGACTCCATCGCCCGTGGCGAGGGCCTGGCCGGCCTGTGCTGGCAGAGCGGCGACCTGCTGTGGGTGCCCGACGTCCACGCCCCCGGTTCCCCGTTGCTGCCGCAGGTTGTCGCCGCCGCCGAGTACCGCGGCGCCGGCGCCGTGCCGCTGCGCAGCGGTGATCAGGTCAACGGGGTCCTGACGTTCTTCTCCTGGAGCCCGCAGGAGCCCGAGCCCGCGCTCGCGGTGCTGCTGCGGGGCATCGCCGGCACCATCGGGGCCTACCTCGAACGGCGCCGCGCCGAGGAGCTGGCCGTACACCTGGCCGCGGCCACCGACGAATACATCGCGCTGGTCGGTCACGAGCTGCGCACGCCGCTGACGTCCATCAGTGCCTACACCGACCTGATCGCCGAGTCACCCGACGAGACCACGATCGGCGAGGTGCGGAACCTCATCGAGGTCATCGAACGCAACAACGGCCGGCTGCACACCCTGATCGAACGGCTGCTGGACCTGGCTGCCCTCGAATCCGGCCACGCCCGGCTGACGACCGTCGACGCCGACCTGGCCGAGATCACCACGGCGGGCGTGGCGGCGATCACCCCGGTGGCCCAGGAGCACCGGATCACCGTCGACGTCCACGTACCGGCCGGGCTGACCGTGCCCGGCGATCCGCGCCGGCTGCGCCAGGTCGTCGACAGCCTGCTGAGCAACGCCGTGAAGTTCAGTCCCGACGATTCCACGGTGACCGTCACGCTGGCGGCCGACGGTGACCTCGCCGTGCTGACCATCACCGACCGGGGCACCGGCATCCCGGTCGCCGAACAGGCCAGCATGTTCCGCAGCCTCTACCGGGGCCGCAACGCCCACCAGGCCGGCATCCCCGGCGCCGGGCTGGGGCTGACCCTGAGCCGGGTCCTGGTCGAACGCCACCAGGGGACCATCACGCTGGCCCCGAACCGGCCCACCGGAACCACCGTCACTGTCCGGATCCCCCGAGCGCGGCAGCAGGGTCCGGTCAGTTCCGGCGACTGAGCAGGCGGGTGCGCAGTCAGATCATCACGGCCAGGTGATGGCGCGGCGGCGGGCCCACCCGTACCGGCGGGCGGGTCATCGAGTTCTCGGACATCGTGGATGCTCCTTCGGGATCTGTGGTCGTTCCAGCTGCGCCCAGGCTGCGCCCCGATCCACGAGAACGGCAACTGTTGTTGCTATTTCCGGGAAATGCCGTTCGAATGGGGACCGTGGATCACCAGCCCGCGGTTGCCGCGGCCCTGGCCCAGGTCGGCCCCCGCCTGCGGCGCGTGCGGACACAGCGCAACGTCACCCTGGCGGCGCTGGCCGAGGCCACGGGCATCTCCAAGAGCACTCTGTCCCGCCTGGAGAGCGGCCTGCGCCGCCCGAGCCTGGAGCTCCTGCTGCCCATCGCGCAGGCCCATCAGGTGCCGCTGGACGAGCTCATCGGCGCACCCAGCCCCGGTGACCCGCGGGTACGCCTGGTGCCGCGCAAGGCGAACGGCCGTACAGTCCTGCCGCTGACCCGGCAGGCCGGCTCGTTGCAGGCCTGGAAAGTGATCATCCCCGCGGAGCAGACCGAGCCCGACGTACGGGTGCACGAGGGCTACGAATGGCTCTATGTCCTGTCCGGGGAGTTGCGCCTGGTGCTGGCCGATCACGACATCGTGTTGCCGGCCGGCGAGGCGGCCGAGTTCGACACCCGGATGCCGCACTGGTTCGGCAGCGCGGGGGCGCATCCCGTCGAGATCCTCAGCATCCTCGGCCGGCAGGGTGAACGCATCCATGTGCGCGCCAGGCCCCGCTCGGCCCGGGCCGGGGAGTGAGCTCCACTAGCATTGCCGCGTTCGTCAGGTGACTGCGGAGACGAGGCGACATGCGGTGGTTCCAGCTGGGCAAGCGGCGGGTCGAGCAGGATCCCGCCCGGCAGGAGGCGCTGCTGCGCGACGTCCGGCAGCGGTTCGGCGCGCATGTGCCCGCGCCCTTCGGTGCGCAGGCCGAGGCGGTGGCCGGGCTGCTGACCGGGGACGACGGGCTGATCGTGGCGGTCCGCATCCTCGGTGAGTTCGCCGACGCCGCCTACGGGGATCTGTTCGCCCAGGCCGGTGCGCTCTACCGGCGTACCGGCCGGGGGTTCGCGGTGGATCGCCGCAACTACCGGCCGTTGTGGCAGACGGCCGGGCCGGAGCTGCGGTGGTCGCTGTTCGAGCTGCCGGGTGGGCTGCACCCGTACGTCCAGGTCGCCGCGGCGGTCACGGTGGTCGGGGCGCAGGCCCGGCGGACCGTACGCGTGACCGACCCCGAGCCGCTGCTGGCGCACGTGTTCGAGGTGCTCGACCTGACCGTGGCCGGCTGGGAGTACGGCCGGGTACGGGTCGATGTGGACGGGGCCACGCTCGCCGACCGGCTGATCGCGACCGCCCGGGATCTGCGCGCGGCCCTGCCGGACGAGCCTCCGCCGCTGCCGCCGCCGGTCCGGGAGCTGATGCGCCGCAACAACACCGTCGACGTGTACGCCCCCACCGAGCACCGCATCGCCGGCGCCTTCAACCCGGGCCGGACGATGCGGGAGTCGCTGCTCGCCTGATCAGGTCTTGTTGCGGGCCCGGTTGAAGACGGTCAGCACGTCGCTGTCGAAGTACGGCCCGTAGTTACGGTTCTTCCAGACGTAGGCGACCACCGTGTTGGTGAGGCCGAAGCCGATGGTGGGGTCGAAGTTCTGGAACACCGGACCACCGCTGGCCCCCGGGGTGAGCCCGCAGAAGACCTTGACCTGCGCGGCGGCCGCCCAGTGCAGGCTGGTCACGCAGGAGACCTGCTTCGTTCCGTCGTACGGCGCCGCCGACGGGTACGCCAGCACGGTCACCGGAATGGACTTGCTCTGGTTGAAGCTGATGCCGTTGCCACCGGTCTTGTCGACCAGGCGCACACCGGCGAGCGGCCACACGTTGACGAACGCGAAGTCCCACCAGTGGTAGCTGTGCTGGGTCCAGCCCTTGGTGGCGTGGAACCACTTCGCCGCGAACTTGCCGTACGGGGTCTTGCCGGCGGCGTAGAGCGGCGCGTACATCCAGTTCTCGTGGTTGACGCCGCCCTTGCCGCCGTGGATGCAGTGCGCGGCGGTGGAGACCAGGTTGCCGGTCTCGTTGTTCAGCGTGCTGCCGGAGCAGACGTAGTTCTTGCCGTCGGACTTGGTGAAGAACACCTTGCCGACGCCGGCCGAGGGGTTGACCGCCCGGCCCGTACTCCTGGTGCCGCCGGCGGCCGACGGCCCGGCCGGCCGCACCGCGGTCTGCGGGCGCCCGATGTTGCCCGGCCGGTCGCGCTGCTCCAGCGCCGGGTCCTCGATGACGCGCGGGTCGGGGACCGCGATGGCCGTCCGCATCCGTTCCGGCGTCCAGTAGGCGTCGATGAGCCGTTGCGCGGTCGCGGCGTCGCGGACCACCCGCCCGTTGATCAGCGCGGCTGATTCGACGGGTTCGCTCGACGGGCTCACCGCCGCGGCGTGGGCCGGTCCGGCACCCACCCCCAGAACCAACAGCACAGCGAGCGGTACGGCCAGACGGGTCATGCGTCACTCCCTCGGATCGCCGGAGCACCTCGCGCGCCCGGCAATCGGCCACCTTACGGCGGCGAATGCCCGCAGAACGGTCTAAAAGGGAATGATCAGTCCTTCGTGGTGGAACGCGCGTCCGGCAGGGTCGGGGCGTCGGTGGGATACAGCCCGGCGACGAAGCCGTACGCCTGGTCACCCGAGCGCGGGAGCTGGGCGAAGCGGCGGGCCACCTCCTGGACCTCGGCCCAGAAGTTGCGGACCTCCTCCATCGGGATGCGGGCGTGCACGAGCAGGCACCGCAGCTCGTCGGCCTCGTGGGCCGGGACGGCCTCGGCCGCCGCCTCGGCCAGCCCGTTGATCGCGGCGACGACCTTCTTGTCCTCGGGCCGGTTCAGCGCGCCGATGTAGTAGGTCCGCGCGATCCGGCCGTAGTAGCGCTCCTCGATGGCCCGCACCCGCCGCGTCCGGACCACCCGGAGCAACCCGGCGTCGACCAGCAGATTCACGTGGTACGCGACCGTGCCCTTGGGGCGGCTGACCGCCTGGGCCAGCTCGGTGACCGTCGCGGCCCGCTCGAGCACCAGCTCCAGCAGGGTGCTGCGCAGCGGGTCGGCCAGGGCGCGGAGCTGCGCGGGGGCGGTGACCACGACCATCTCGTCGAGGTCGTAGTCGGGGATCTGCTCATTGACCGACAAAGTTCGACCGTTCTACTATCGTGGATCATTCGACCACTGTCGTCCGATGAGGGGAAGTGTAGAGATGGCCGGCGTCGTGCTGTTCCACCACGTGCAAGGTCTGACCGACGGGGTGCTCGCGTTCGCCGAGCACCTGCGGGCCGGTGGGCACACCGTGCACACCCCCGAGCTGTTCGACGGCGAGCGGCCGGCGAGCGTCGAGGAGGGCGTCGCGTACGTCCGGGGCGCCGGTGAGCAGCTCCTGAACGAACGCGCCGACCGGGCGGTGGCCAAGCTGGCCGGGCCCCTGGTGTACGCCGGCTTCTCCTGGGGCGGGGCTCAGGCCCAGCGCTACGCCCAGACCCGGCCCGGCGCCCGCGGCGCCCTGCTCTACGAGAGCTGCGTGCCGATCAGCGGAGAATGGTCCTTCGGGCCCTGGCCGGCGGGCGTGCCGGTGCAGATCCACGGCATGGAGCAGGACCCGATCTTCGCGCTGGAGGGTGACCTCGACGCCGCCCGCGAGCTGGTCGCGGCGGCCGGGCCCGAGCTGGCGGAGCTGTTCCTCTACCCCGGCGACCGGCATCTGTTCACCGACAGCTCGCTGCCGTCCTCCGACGCCGACGCGACGGCGCTGGTGGTACGCCGCTCGGTGGAGTTTCTCGACCGGCTGAGCTGACAAATTGTTGAACACAACGGACAGTCGTTGTTGTGATGTACATCACCAGCATCACGCTTTCCTTTATCTCCGACCGATCGGATTAACCCGTACGGGTCCGGTGAACGTCGGCGAAAATGCATTCAGGCTCTGTTTCCGGGTGATCGACTGACAACCGCCGGCTCAGCTGCGGTCGTCGGTCGTTCGATGGCTCTATCCCCGAGTCGGCTCCGTCATCACATACGGAAGGCCTTCATCGGTGGTAGTCGCACAAACTCGGCAACAGAGAGATCCGCGGGCCGGCAGCTCTGCCCGGACAGTGGTGGAGTACGTGCCACTGCCGCCGGACGATCACGAGAAATATCTCTATTACGGACGCCAGGGCCGCTGGATCTTCTGCGTGTTCCTGCTGGCCTTCGCCGGTGTCATGTTCGGCCTGACCCGGCTGGCGGCCAACTCGATGTGGACCAGCCTGCTCTACGAGCTGATCGCCCTTCAGGTCGTGGCCGTGCTGATCAGCCTGCTGTCGAGCACCCGCAAGCGCCGCAGCACCCGCGCCGAGCACGAAGCCCTGGTGGCGGAGTACCGGCCGGCGGCGTATCCCTCGGTCGATGTCTTCCTGCCGTCCGCCGGTGAATCGCTCGCCGTCCTGGACAACACCTACCGACACGTCGCCGCCCTGGACTGGCCGGGCCTGCTCACCGTCCACGTCCTCGACGACTCGGGCCGCGACGCGGTCGCCGGACTCGCCGCGCAGTACGGCTTCCGTTACCTTTCCCGGCCCAACCGCGGCGAGTTGAAGAAGGCCGGAAACCTGCGCCACGGATACGAGAACTCGACCGGCGATCTCATTCATGTCTTCGACGCCGATTTCGCCCCGCGCGCCGACATGACCCGCGAACTGGCGCCGTACTTCGACGACCCGGCCGTCGGGATCGTCCAGTCGCCGCAATTCTTCGACGTCCAGCAGGATCACTTCAATTGGCTGCAGCGCTCGGCCGGCGCGACCCAGGAGATGTTCTACCGCTGGATTCAGCCGGCCCGCGACGCGGTCGACGCGGCCATCTGTGTCGGCACGAATGCCGTTTACCGCCGCAGCGCGCTGCGGGCGTCGGGCGGCTTCGCGCAGATCGGGCACAGCGAGGACGTCCACACCGGAGTGAACATGGCCAAGGCCGGCTTCCGGACGCGTTATGTGCCGGTGAATCTGGCCAAGGGCGTCTGCCCGGACAACTTCGACGGCTTCGCCAACCAGCAGTACCGCTGGTGCACCGGCAGCATGAGCCTGCTGGCCGATCCGGACTTCCACCGCTCGGCGCTCACCGTCAAGCAGAAGCTCTGTTTCTGGACCGGCTTCCTCTACTACATCACCACCGCCGTCGCGGCCTTCACCAGTCAGCTGCCGGGCTTCCTGATGTTGTGGTTCTTCCCCGATCAGATCCGGCCGCTCAACTATCTGCCGCTGATCGGCACCATCTTCGTGTGGTCGACCCTGATGCCCCGGGTCACCGACTACCGCTGGTCACCGGCCGTCGTACGGGTCCAGATGCTCATCGGCTTCTGCCACGCCCTGGCCCTGGCCGACTTCCTGCGCGGCCGTACCGCCGCCTGGGTGCCGACCGGCGCCGCCAAGCGCACGTCGACCGCCAAGCGGGTGCTGCGCCTGCTGCGGGTCTGGCTCATCGCCGCCCAGCTGCTCACCTGGTCCGGGATCGTGCTCGGGATCATGCACTACGGCCTGGACCGGCTCTGGGCGACGGTGTTGTTCGCCGGCCCGATGCTGTACTTCGTCTGGCCGTTGCTGCTCGGCGGACGGGCGACCCCGCAACGGCACCCGAGCGCGCCGGACGCCGATCCGCTGATCCCGGGTGCCCGCCCGATGCCCGCCTGCGCCCCGGTCGTGGCGTCATGACCGGCACCGCGGGACTGCTCGAACGGGCCCGTCCGGCGGCCCGGCCGGTGCCGGCACTTGATCCGCCGGTCTTCCGGCGTGACGTGCAGGGCCTGCGCGCGCTCGCCGTCCTGCTGCTGGTCGGCTGTCATGTCAGCGTGGCCGGCCTGAGCGGCGGCGGGGTCGGCATCGACCTCTTCTTCGTGATCTCCGGCTTCGTGCTCACCGCCGGGGCGTTCCGGGAGCTGCGGCAGGACGGCCGGCTGTCGCTGCTCCGGTTCTACGCCCGGCGGACGACCCGGATGGTGCCGGCCGCGACCGTGGTGGTGCTCGGCTCTCTCGGCGCGGCCTGGCACTGGATGCCGCCCACGGACCGCGCAATGGTCTCCTGGGACGCCGTAGCTGCCGCAACCGCCACCATGAACGTGCGGCTGGCGACCCAGGGCATCGGGCCGGTCGACGTGTCGCCGTTGCAGCATTTCTGGCCGCTGTCCCTGCTGGTGCAGTTCTCGCTGGTGGTGCCGTTGCTGCTCGTCGTGGCCGCGCTGGCCTGGGCCCGCCGTGGCCGCCCCAGCGTGCTGTCGGCCGCCCTCCTGCTGACGGTGCTGAGCGCCGCCTCGCTGGCACTCTGGCTGGAGCCGGCGGCGAACGCGTGGACCGTCCACGGCCTGCCGGCCCGCTTCTGGGAGTTCGGTGCCGGCGCTCTGATCGCCATGGGCACGCGGCGGCTCTCGGCTCTCCCGGCCCCGCTCGCCGCCGTGCTCACCTGGCTGGGCCTGGGAACCGTGGCCGCCGCTGTCGCGCTGGGGGACGCCGTACCGGCGGTGCTCGGGGCCGGACTGGTGATCGCCGGCGGCTGCGCCCGCCCGTCCTGGGGTGCCCGGCGGCTGCTGCGGCTCAAGCCGGTGCAGGAGCTCGGGCGGGTCTCGTTCAGCTGGTACCTGTGGCACTGGCCGCTGCTGGTCCTGGCCCCGTACGTGCTGGGCCGCCCGCTGACGACCGCGGCCGAGGTGGCCGTGGTGGTCGCGGCGCTGGTGCCGGCGGCCATGTCGGTCGCCGCCGTGGAGAACCGCATCCACCGGCACCGCGGCCTGCGGCTGCGCCCCGGCCGGGCGCTCGCCCTGGGCGCCGCGCTGACTGCGGCGACCGTAGCCGTCGCGCTGGCTGCCCCGCACCTTTCGAGCACGCGGACCCCGGGTACGGCGGCCGCCCGCAAGCCCGCCGACGTGCTGGCCTCGGGCACGGCCACCGTCCCACAGCTGCAGAAGATCATCCGCGACAGCATCATCCCGACGGTCCTGCCCCGCGACCTGACGCCTGCCCTCGCGCGGGCGGCGGCGAGTTCGCCCCGGGACGGCGGATGCCTGGTGCCGCCCGCGAGCCGGTTCGTCTCCGACAACATCGGCCGGGGCTGCGAGCGGCACGGCGTCGTGACCGGCAGCCAGGTCATGGTGCTCTTCGGTGACTCGCACGCCCAGCAGTGGTTCGACGCCGTCGACACCATCGCGCGCAAGCGGGGCTGGCGGCTCGTCGTCTTCACGAAGACCGACTGCGGACCGGCCCTCGGCAAGGTCAACAAACTCGGCACCACTGTTCCGTACGCGGAATGCGACCAGTGGCGGCTGCGGGCCCTGGACCGGATCGAGCAGTTGCGACCGGCCGTGGTGGTCATGTCCGCCCGCAACCGCGAGGGCGGCCCGCTGGACGTCGAAGCCAGCGCCGGTCCCGACCAGGACTGGGCCTCGGCCTGGGCCGCCACGGTCACCCGGATCAAGCGGGCCGGGGCGCTGCCGGTCGTCATCCCGGACACGCCGGTCACGCACTACGACGTACCGCGGTGCCTGGCGACCCACCGGAACGCCGTCAACGAGTGCCATCTCGACGTGTTCCGGTCCCTGTTCCTGCCCCGGCAACGGATCGTCCGGGCTCTGGTGCAGGCCCACGGCGGACGGGTCGTCGACTCCACCGCCTGGTTCTGCACGCCCAGGATCTGCCCCGCCGTCATCGGCGGCACCGTCGTCTACCGCGACGACAACCACCTGACGTCCGTGTACGCGAAGCAGCTCGCGGGCGTCCTGGACGAGGCACTGGCCGAATGAGGAAGCGATGACCGACGCGCAACTGTTGTCCCCCGCCGCACCCCGGATCATCGGACAGCGCCGACCGGACGGGCACGTACCGCCGCCCCTGGTGCGGAGCTGGTCCGTCCTGAGCACGGTGGCCCTGGCGCTGCCGCCGGCCCTGCTCGCGCTCACCCTGTCGGTGGCCGGCATCGGCTCCCGGAGCATGTGGAACGACGAGTACGCCAGCTGGTACGCCGCCACCCTCAGCTTCCGGGACCTGGGGAAGCTGCTGGCCAACGTGGACGCCGTCGTGGCGCCGTACTATCTGGTCCTGCATTTCTGGATCGACGTCTTCGGCGATTCGGAGACCAGCCTGCGGCTACCGTCCGCGCTCGCCATGGCCGCCACCGCGGCGCTGGTCGCGGTGCTGGGCCGCCGGTTGTTCGACACGGGGGCCGGCCTGATCGCCGGGCTGATCGTCGCCGGCCTGCCCGCGGCGACACGCTACGGCCAGGAGGCCCGCCCGTACGCGTTCGCGATCGGCTTCGCCACCCTGGCGACGTTGCTGCTGCTGCGGGCGATGGAGCGGCCGACCTGGCGGCGGTGGATCTGGTACGGCGTCGGGCTCGTCCTGGCCGGGCTCGTGCACATCGTGACCCTGACCGTGCTGCCGGCCCACGCCCTGTTCCTGTGGCGGGCCTTCCGGGTCAGCGGTGAGCTGCGGTTGCTGCGCTGGTTCGCCGGGGCGTTCATCGCGGTGACCGCCGCGCTGCCGCTGGCGGCCAAGGGTTCGCAACAGTCGAGCGTCATCGCCTGGATCAAGGTCGACGCCGCGGCGGTGACCAGCCTGCCCGAGCGGATCTTCGGCTCCTGGCAGGTCGCGCTCGTGGTGTGCGTGGCGGCGCTGCCGGCGGCGGCGCTGCTCTGGTCGCGCCACCGGGGACCGGTGGTCCTGCTGCTGAGCTGGGCGCTGTTCCCGCCGCTCTTCTGCTACGTCACCTTCCCGGTGCTGCATCTCTTCCTGCACCGCTACCTGCTCTTCACCGTCCCGGCGTGGGCGCTGCTGGCCGGCGCCCTGGGCTTCTCCCTGGCCCGGTTCACCCGCCGGGCCGGGTCACCCGGGCTGCTGTCGCTGAGTGGCCTGCTGGTGGTGGCCGCGGTGCTGCTCGTCAGCGGACCGGGACAGCGAGCGGCCCGGCACAGTCCGGTCTACGGCGAGCCCGATTACCGCAGCGCGGCGGCTGCCCTGGCCACGGTGGCCGAGCCCGGTGACGGCATCGCCTACGCCGGTACGACCCGCAACGGCCGCCGGGCCTTCGACTACGAGGCGCGGCGCCTCGGCGTGCTGCGGGACGTGCTGGTCGATCGCACCTCGGAGGAGAACGGCACCTTCGGCGCCCACGAGTGCACCGACCCGGGGCCGTGCGTCGGCGACACCCGGCGGATCTGGCTGGTGTCGACGACAGCGGCCAACCTCGACCCGATGGACGGCATGCCCGGTCCGACCCAGGGTTTCCTGCTCACGGCGTACACCCTGAGCGAGTACCGCAGCTTCGAGCAGATCCGGATCTTCGTGCTGGACCGCAAGGACCCGCGATGACGCCGTACCCGAGGAAGGAAGAACTGATGGAGCGACCGCGGCTGACCTTCGCCGGCACCGGCTATCTCGGTGCCACCTACGCCGTCTGCTTCGCCGAGCTGGGCTACGAGGTGCTCGGTTTCGACGTCGACGCGGCCCGCATCGCCACCCTGTCGGCCGGGGCGGTGCCGTTCCACGAGCCGGGTCTCGACGAGCTGCTGCGGCGCAACCTCGCCGCCGGGCGCCTGCGCTTCACCACGTCGTACCAGGAGACCGCCGACTTCGGCGACGTGCATTTCATCTGTGTCGGCACGCCGCAGCGGGTGGGCGGCATGGGCGCCGACCTGTCGTACGTCGAGACGGCGGTCACCGGACTGGCCCGGCACCTGACCCGCCGGGCCCTGATCGTCGGCAAGTCCACCGTCCCGGTCGGCACCGCGGAATGGGTGGAGCGGCTGGTGGCCGAGCACACGGACGCCGGCCTGGGGATCGAGGTGGCCTGGTCGCCGGAGTTCCTGCAGGAGGGCTTCGCCGTGCAGGACGTGCTGCGGCCCAGCCGGATCGTCGCCGGCCTGCGGTCGGAGTGGGCCGACGACATGCTGCACGCCGCGCACCGGGGCATCCTCGAGCTGGCCGCCGCGGAGGACCGGGAGGTGCCGGTGGTGGTCACCGACTTCGCCACCGCCGAGCTGGTCAAGGTGGCCGCGAACGCGTTCCTGGCCACCAAGATCAGCTTCATCAACGCGATGGCCGAG